>PGZR01000082.1 GCA_002841405.1 Firmicutes bacterium HGW-Firmicutes-4
TCGTAAGATCAAAGGTATGAATTAAATGTAACTAATAAAATGATTTATACAGGAAAGGCAAACCATGGCAACGTCAAGAAAAGGAACCCAAACAAAGAGTAATATAATAACGACAGCAAAGATTTTATTTTATGAGAATGGTTATAATAAAACCGGTATTCAGGACATTGCCGATCGCGCCGATGTCAAGCTGGGAACCATCACTTATTATTATAAAAAGAAAGATGATATGATCACTGATATCTACAATGTCTTCTTTTTGGCATTGTATGACTATGTCTCGTCGGTGTCTGAGAATCTGAATCTTTATACCAAGTATTGTTATTCACTGGTGCTGTATTATGAAGCGATATTAAATGATGAGCATAACAAAACACTATATTATGAGGTGCTGGTTAAAAATGTAAACCCCCACGGACGAACCAACATTACCAATACACTGAACCGCTCCTGTCTGGATTTTCTCAATAAAAACTACATTGAGGCAGATCTGGAAGTTATCGCCCGTTCAGAATATGGGGCCCGAAAAGAGCTGTTCATCGATTTTTATGAAAAGAACATCAAGTTTACCAGCCGGGCAATGATTTATTTCTTTATCCGAAATTTATTCAGACTGATGAACCTGGATGGTGAAATGATCGAAAACACGATTCAACAGGGTTTTGAATTCTCGAATAAGAACAAGCCGGAAGGTATTAAATTTTTAATTTAAAACATGTTTCTAGGCAGCATCCATTGGATTGCTGCCTTTTTTGCGGTTTGAATTGCGGACTCGGCTAGATGTATCTGGTTGTAAGAATTTCGTAAGGAAATTCAGCATTGTTTTGACAGAAGTTTGTGTTAAAGTTAAACCAAGATGAAATGGAAAGGCGGAAGCTGAGATAATGAGTATTTTAATATGTGATGATGAAAAAGAAATCGTTGAAGCACTGGAGCTTTATTTAAAAAACGAAGGCTATGCGATTTTAAAAGCCTATACCGGAAAAGAAGCCATCGCACTGGTGGAAAAAGAAGAGGTTCAATTGATCATTATGGATGTGATGATGCCAGAGATGGATGGGCTTCGGGCAACCATGAAAATAAGAGAGACAAAAAATATCCCGATTATCTTTTTATCAGCTAAAACCGAAGATAATGATAAAATCATGGGTTTGACCATGGGCGGTGATGATTACATTACCAAACCCTTTAATCCGATGGAGGTCATTGCCCGGGTGAAGTCGCAATTACGACGCTACAACACCCTCGGGGGCTGTCCGGAAAAAGTGGGTACCTACCGCACCGGCGGGCTGGTTCTGGAAGATGACTATAAACGACTGACGGTGGATGGTGAAGAGGTGAAACTGACGCCGGTAGAATACAAGATCATACATTTCTTGATGTCGGAAAAAGGGAAGGTATTTTCCATTGATCAGATTTATGAGAATGCCTG
This sequence comes from Firmicutes bacterium HGW-Firmicutes-4, assembly GCA_002841405.1. Taxonomy (GTDB): domain Bacteria; phylum Bacillota; class Clostridia; order Eubacteriales; family Eubacteriaceae; genus Acetobacterium. The sequence continues at coordinate 1,433 of PGZR01000082.1, forward strand.
GGAAGAACCGGCTTATAATTCGGACAACACCGTGGCTGTGCATATTCGGCGGATCCGGGAAAAAATCGAAATTAATCCGAAAGAACCAAAATATTTAAAGGTGGTGTGGGGCATTGGCTACAAAATTGAAAACTATATGGACTGATAAAAAATTTAAAATTGCCTGTTCACTTTTGGCAGTGGCCTTGATCACCATCAGCTTTGGGGCTTTATTTGAAGTCTACTGGTTCAATTGGGATTACAGGGCAAATACCAATAATTATCTCGAGAGTATTGAGCTTGAGAATAAAGTACTCACCGCCTATGAAAATATCGATCAGGTTTATAATTTCTATCAGAGTGAAGAAAATATTCGCGCAGGGAATGCTATTGATCCCGAAGCGATTAAGCGGTACAAATTGAATATACTAGCAGGTTTGGACATTGTTGATCCAGAGGATATGGGACTCTCAACGGAACAGGAGATGCTCAATAATGCAAGTTTCTGGGAACCATACACCGATGAGCTGGAGGCGCAAAAAAAACAGCTGATTAATGAGGGGCTGTTTCAGTATGAACGACTGAAAAAAGAGTTGGAGCAAACCCAGGGATTATCTTATATTATTGATAGCAAAGGTGTTAAAAACAGTCAGCCCAAAGAAGTCAACCAGGATGATCTGCTTAATCGACGGGTGACTTTCACCTACAACAAGGGGGCGATTTCGTCCAGTCTGTCCAATATTGATCAATTCGAACCATTAGATTACTCCGTTGACCCGGATTTTCAGGTAATTATTGGATTTGACGACGCCTATATCGCCCAACGGGAAGTGATGTATCAGGCTGAACGATTACAATTTCTGTGGCTGATGAGTATCTTTATTGTGTCTTTTATTCTGGCGGCCATTTGTGCGCTACTAGCATGCATAGCGGCCGGGCGAAAAAAAGAAAGCGAAGGCGTTCAGCTTTTACCGATTGATGCTTTCTGGATTGATGCCCATTTTTTATTATTGCTGATGGTGGAAACTCTGGTCGTTGCCGCAATTGTCTTTTTCTATGATCAAAATTTCCCCAGGGTTGACATGTTGATGCTCTTTGCCGTGGGTGCGGCTTTGGGATTGAACTTTTTACTGTCTCTGGTGCGAATTTTAAAAGATGGCAGTTTCGGAGAACGGCTATTATTTCTCAAACTGATCAGAGTGACATGGAGATTTATTAAAACCCAGTTCAAGAAAATTATCAATTATTACAATGATGTCATGAAAGGATCACCGACCGTAAAACGATTTATGTTCTGGGCCATGCTGCTGGTTGTTCTAGCTTTGTCGGTACAGGTGCCGATTTTGGGTATCTGCTCGTTTATTTGCTTTATTTATCTGCTTTATTTGGGTGGCAAGAAAGCGAAGAAGTATGATGGTATTCTGGAAGGATTGGAGCGAATAAAAAATGGCGAGGTTGATTACAAACTGACCGGCTTTGATGGCGCCCTGGGGGAGTTGGCTGAAGGTATTAATGCCATTGGCGATGGCATTTCACTGGCAGTATCCGAAGAAGTAAAAAGCCAGCGGTTGAAAACTGAGCTGCTTACCAATGTATCCCATGATATCAGAACCCCGCTGACGTCGATTATCACCTCCATCGATCTGTTGAAAAACGGAAGTTTGAATCCCGAGGAAAAGCAGAAGTATTTAGATATCCTGGAAAATAAGGCCCACCGCCTAAAAGTGCTGACCGATGATTTATTTGAAGCTGCCAAAGCTTCATCAGGAAATATTGAAGTGGAGTTTCAGGCTGTCGACATGGAAATGCTGATGACCCAGGGCCTTGGTGAGATGGAAGAAGAACTGCAAAATTCTCAGCTGGAGTTTATTACCCAATACCCCAAGGATCTTTTTGTCGTAATTGCCGACGGCCGTCTGATCTGGCGGGTCATCGAAAATCTGCTGTTTAATATTCTAAAATATGCGCAAAAGGAATCCCGGGTCTACATTGAGTTTTCAAAAAGCGAAGCAGATAAAACGGGAATGGTGGTATTTAAAAATGTCTCGGCTCAACCCCTGAATATTTCACCAGATGAACTGATGGAACGGTTTAAACGCGGTGATGAAACCAGAAACAGTGAAGGCAGTGGTTTGGGCCTGGCCATTGCCAAGGACTTAATGACGATCCAGCAAGGCGAGCTGAAACTGGGAATTGATGGGGATCTTTTTAAAGCTGCCATTATCTTGCCGCTGGCAGAATAGGTTGGGTGATTATAGATTTATGAAAGATAGTGTCAGATAATGATGCTATCTTTTTTATTATGTCAGAAAAATGGGTAAGTAATAAATGAGAGCAAAATAAATGATAAAAATGAAATTATGCACAGCGATGATCGAAAATGACTGAAAATATTGAATTGTCTTCGAAAATATAATTTTTCAAAAGGTTTTTTTAGCACCAATGGCATCGATGTGAAAGCTGGATTCAGTACTCCTGATTCGACTGAAGCCCAGGTAAAAAGAGAGGCGTTCAGCCGTTGTAAGGTGGCCTATGTTCTGGCCGATCCTTCTAAGTTCAATTTGACCGCCCCGGTGAGTTTTGGCAACTTGGATCAGGGCGAAGTTATTACGACTAAACTAGGCAGTGATAGGTATAAAAAATACACAAAGGTTTGGGAGGTGGATGTTACATGATTTTTACGGTAACCTTTAATCCTTCATTGGATTATGTTGTGGGGTTGGACTCCTTTCGCGAGGGTGAAGTTAATCGCAGTGAATGGGAGCAACTCTATCCGGGAGGAAAGGGTATCAATGTGTCCATGGTTTTAAAAAATCTGGATATTAGAAATATTGCCCTGGGTTTTATCGGGGGATTCACCGGCAAAGAGATTCAACGCAGAGTCAAAGAATTTGGCTGTTATACTGATTTTGTCAAGCTGAAATCAGGGAATTCGAGAATAAATGTTAAAATAAAAGCTGGAAAAGAAAGTGAAATCAATGGGCAGGGTCCTGAGATCAGCAAGAAAGAGCTTAACCAGCTGTTTCACAAGCTGACGTTTATTGAAAACGGGGATATGCTGGTTTTAGCTGGGAGTATTCCAACAGCATTGCCCGAAGATACCTACGAAAAGATTATGAAATTTCTCGAAAACCGTGGGGTCAAAATCGTAGTGGATGCCACGGGGGAACTTTTGCTCAGGGTCGTAAAATATCAGCCGTTTCTGATTAAACCGAATAACCATGAGTTGGGAGAGATGTTTGGGGTCACGTTAAATGGTCGGGAAGATATTATTATTTACGCTAAACGATTGCAGGAAATGGGTGCTCGAAATGTGTTGGTTTCCATGGCTGGAGAAGGCGCTATTCTTGTTGACGAAAATGGGAATATCGCTGAAATGAAACCGCCGGAAGGGGTTGTTAAAAATTCAGTTGGAGCAGGAGATTCCATGGTAGCGGGATTTATTGCCGGTTATCTTAAAAACCGGAATTATCGGGAGGCTTTTCAAATGGGGGTTGCAGCTGGAAGTGCATCAGCTTTTTCAGAAACATTAGCTACCAGGGAAGAGGTTCAAAAGTTGTTAGAAAAAATAAAAGAAAATTTAAGTTAAGGGGGAAGAAAGATGCGGATTATTGATTTGTTAAATGAAAAGGGCGTTGACCTTGCGGGAAAACCGGCGACCAAGGAAGAAACCATTGAACAATTAGTGGAGTTGATGGCTGAAAGCGGAAAAATTACAGACAAAGAAGTTTTTAAAAAAGCGGTAATGGTCCGGGAGGCAGAAGGCTCTACGGGCATCGGCGAAGGGGTGGCGATCCCTCATGGTAAATCCCTGGTGGTTAAAGAAGCCGGGTTGTCAGCCATGGTTGTCAAGGACGGGACTGATTTCGAAGCGCTGGACGGAGAGTTGGCCTATCTCTTTTTTATGATTGCTGCCCCGGAGGCAGCAAACACGCTTCATCTGGAAATGCTCAGTCGGTTGTCCACTATTTTAATGGATGAAGAATTTCGAGCAAAGCTTATCGCATCAACGGATGTTCAATCATTCTTAAAACTGATTGATGAAGAAGAGCACGAGAAATACGGATCGGTGGAGGCGACAGAAAATTCAGAAGTGACCAGAAAATATCAGTTCCTGGCAGTTACCGCCTGCCCTACCGGTATTGCCCATACCTATATGGCCGCTGAAAGTCTGGAAAATAAAGCCAAACAAATGGGGATTACCATTAAGGTGGAAACCAATGGTTCAGGTGGTGTCAAGAATCAGCTGACAGCAGAAGAAATAAAAACGGCGGATTGTATTATTATTGCGGCCGACACCAATGTGGAAATGGGCCGTTTCAATGGGAAACCAGTGATTCAAACCAATGTAGCCCGGGGGATCCACAAGCCCCAGGAACTCATCGAAGAAGCTTTAGCCGGAAAGGTGCCGGTATATTCTGGAGGTGCCCAGAATGTTGAAGAAACTGCTGGGAGTGGAGAAAAAGAGAGTGTCGGCCGGAAAATTTACAAAGATTTGATGAACGGTGTTTCGCATATGCTGCCCTTTGTTATCGGGGGCGGGATTCTGATTGCCCTGGCATTTTTGTTTGATGACTACAGCATTGATCCGGCCAGTTTTGGAAGTAACACACCATTCGCTGCTTTCCTGATGAAAGTGGGTGGAACTGCGTTTGCATTTATGTTGCCAGTCTTGGCGGGGTATATTGCGATGAGTATTGCCGACCGGCCGGCGCTGGCGGTTGGTTTTGTCGGTGGGATGCTGGCCAATACCGGCGGCGCCGGTTTTCTTGGTGCATTGTTGGCAGGTTTTGCCGCCGGGTACCTGGTAATGGGGCTAAAAAAAGTGTTTTCCAAACTGCCGGCCAGTCTGGAAGGTATTAAACCAATCTTGATTTACCCCTTCTTTGGGATTTTGCTGATTGGGGCCTTGATGGTCTTTGTTATTAATCCACCGGTTGCGGCGCTCAATGCGGCATTGAGTGCTGGATTGAACAGTATGGGAACATCCAGTAAGGTCATCTTGGGCATTGTCCTTGGGGGGATGATGGCGGTAGATATGGGCGGGCCTGTAAACAAGGCGTCCTATACCTTTGGCCTGGCATCGTTGGCCACAGGGCAGTTTGATATTATGGCGGCAGTGATGGTTGGAGGAATGGTGCCACCTTTGGGTATTGCCCTGGCTACCACTATTTTTAAAAATCGGTTCACCAAAAAAGAACGAGAAGCAGGGATTGCCAATTATGTGATGGGTCTCTCCTTCATTACTGAGGGGGCAATTCCCTTTGCATCAGAAGATCCACTGCGGGTTATTCCTTCTTGTATTGTCGGTTCGGCCCTGGCCGGTGGAATGTCGATGTTCTTTGGTTGTACATTGATGGCTCCGCATGGCGGAATTTTTGTATTCCCATTGGTGGGAAATCCGTTGGGCTATGTGATTGCCTTAGTGGTGGGTTCAGTGGCTAGTATGCTGATGCTTAGTATATTAAAAAAACCGAAAACAAGTGAAAGCGACGAATTAGAGATAGTATAACGAACTAATTCAATAATGAGATCGAAAACATCAGAAAGCGGGATAGCTTGACCGCGTTCCGATGTTTATATTTTACTATTTGTTTACAAGTTTATTATTAACCTGCCTTATGGTTACAAGCTATTTACAATTAAGTAAAAACATGATAGAATAGTTACAATTGAAGTGGAACGACAGAACTGAGTTAAGAACTGAATTTAGAAAAGGAAGGAAAAACATGAAAAAGAAAAAAGGCGATAAGTGGCTGACATGCTTAGTCTTAACGATCTTTTTGATTGTTGCATGTTTTCCGATAGGGGTCATTGGCAGGGAACGATATGATAGCCGTTTATGGGTAGCGCAGGCGGGAATATTAATGAATTATCAATTATCAGGAAACGTAGAGTCTCAGGGAACACTCGTTCCAGTGATTTCTTTTTCTGATGATGTGATTTACAATGGGTTACAGCAACCGCTGGCTCAAGTTAAGCAAAGTCCTGATGGTCCGGAGATTAACCCGGAACTTATCGAAATTACATATCAAGGTGTTAAATTTAATGGGGATACCTATGCAAAATCATCGATACCGCCAATGGATGTGGGAATTTACAAGGTGGTGGCAGGATATAAGGGGGATGATGACTACAAAAGTCATACAGAAACAAAAGATATAAAAATTAAACCAATTGAGTTGAAAACGACTGATTTTTATACTGAAAAACCAATAAAAAAATCATATGATGGAACGATTAATGTGCCGGATAATACCATTGTTGGTTTGAGTAATACTGGAGTGATTGATTCAGATCGAAGTGAAGTTGGATTTGATTTTAAATCCGCTAATTTTTTATCCAAAGATGTAAAAACCATTGAATCGAATGCAGTTATTCTAAAAAGTGTGACAATCACTGGGGATAAGGCTAAAGAATATATGATTGTGGATGAAAAAAAAGAGCTGAATCCACTAAAAAGTATTGATATTTCGCTACTGGCAACCATTGATCCAAAGACAGTGGAAGTTGTCCTGGTAGGACAAGACAAGGTATATGATGGCAATGCAGTGTTGAATGACTATAGGTTACTTGTTAATCAGAGAGATCTTATAAAAGGTGAAGAAGCAGGGGCTCGTAGTTCAGAAAATTTTTATCCATGGTATGGGGAGATAAATACCCAGCAAAAAGATGTGGGAAATCATTATGTATGGGCTACCAACGGATTTTATTTATACGGAATAAATGGGACCAATGCGGAGAATTATGTAATAAATACCCAAACGATTATTTCAAATATCAAATATGCAATTACGCCAGCAAACGTAACGGTTATTCCAGCTTATGTATCAAAAATTGAGGGAGAAGCTGACCCGCCACTAAGCTATGCTGTCTGGCAGGATGATTCAGGTGATGGTTTTGTCAAAGGTTTATACGGTGATGACGTTATGTATGGTTCGCTGGAACGGGAAGCGGGAGAATCAGTAGGGACCTATGATGTTTTTCTGGGAAGTCTGAATAATCCCAATTATCGTCTCCGGCTGGCTGATGGAAAAGATAAATTTGAAATCATAAAGCGAGAAGATGCGGCAGCAGTTTATTTAGGAAATGATTATAGTAACGGCGAAAATGGAGCAGGAAATGGAGCAATTGAAAAGGAAGAAGAATCGCCGGTGCCATATATGGGGATCGCTCTGCTGTTACTGTTACTGATTGCGGGAGCCCTCTTCTTTGGAAAGAATCGCTTGACAAAAATGGATTAGTATAAAATAGAATTCTAAAGAAGAAAGATCTGTTTGTAAAGACAGATCTTTTTTAGTACCTTGAATTAAATAAAAATAGATTTGAGGACGAGTCTGACATAAAAAAGAAACGTTTGCAGTGATTATATGGTAAAATAGGCGGTAAATAGGATAATAATCTTTGCAAACGAATTATGACCAGTTGGAAAGGAAAAGAGAATGAATAGTGGAAAATTAAGTGGACGGTTATGGCAAACAGGATTGATTGCAGCATTGATTTTGCTGATGCTGCCGATGGGTATTTGGGCGGAAGTTGATGGTAAAATGGCAACGACCGTATCGATTGCCAGCTCGCCATCATCGGTGACCTTTAATGCGTCGACCGACGAGCTGGATAAGGCGGTGTATAAAGCCATGAACATTGTAGTTGTGGATAGCGACTATAATAAAATAGACTTTACTTCGGACGACATTACCCTCGACTATAACCGGCAGGTTGGAACGCAAAAAATAACGGTCACCTTTAAGGGCGATGAGCAGTATGAAATCAGTACTGCGACCGGAACGATTATCATTAATGATGTTCCCAAAAAAGATACCCGACTGGTGCTGAAAGCCAATCCCCCATCAGTGGGATACTCTGCTGATGCGGCAACATTAGATAAAGCAGTTTATGATGATCTGGTTATTCAAGTGGTGGATGGTGATTCCAATAAGGTTAATTTTGCAGCTAGTGATATTGTCCTGACCTATAATCATGCCGTGGGAACTCAAAATGTTGTCGTTGCCTATAAGGGGAATTCCCAATACAATCCAAGTCAGGTAAATGCTTCGGTTCAGATAATCGGTAAGCAGGATACCAAGGTATCGATTGCGGCGAAACCTCCAGCCGTGCCCTACACCAGTGACTCGGCAAAACTTGATTTGGCCGTTTATCAGGCATTGAGTATCGTCGTTGTTGATGCGGGCAACAACAAAATCAGTTTTACCGCAGCTGACATTGATATGAGCTACAACCGGGCCCCGGGAAAACAAGATGTCACCGTAAAATATAAGGGTAATGACCAGTTTTCACCAAGCACAGCCACCGGAAATATCGAAATCACCGGGAAGGTCGATCCGCCGGCGCCAACTAAAGAAAACACATCCGTCAATCTGGCAAAGCCACCCGTTGAAGTGGCCTATACCACTGATTCAGGAAAACTGGATGCCGCAGTATATCAGGCATTAGGCATTCAGGTAGTTGACAGCAAGAGTAAAGCTATCAATTTTACAACCACCGACATCGAACTAAGCTATAACCGTGAACCGGGCGATCAGCCAGTGACGGTGAAGTATAAAGGAACCGATCAATTTAACAGCAGCACAGCTTCCCAAACAGTCACCATTACCAGTAAGGACGACAGTGCGCTGATCATTTCGCAAAATCCGCCAAGTGTTGACTATGACGACAATACAACAAATCTCGATGAGGCGGTTTATCAGGATCTCTGCGTTGCGGTAGTGGATGACAACAACAATAAAATTCAATTCAATCGGGATGATATAGAGCTTGATTACACAAGAGCAGTGGGTGAGCAGGAAGTTGTTGTCAAATACAAGGGCAACAATTATTTTAAAAGTGCGGTGGCAACAGCACGAGTAAACATTGTCCAACCGAATTCCAACAATCCCTGGCTGATTGCTGGAATTATCGGCGCCATCGTCATTGCTTTGGGAATAATTGGGGTGGTAATCTATCGAAAGAAACATCCTCGGAGTAATTAATATCAGTCTAACAGCAATAATAGGATAGGCTAGTAATAGTAAAAGGAGAAGGAAAATGAAGGATGGAAAGTTTAATAAATCTTTATTGAGCATTGTTTTAATGATAACGCTGTTTTTCGTAATGGGGCCCATGAGTATTTGGGCAGCGGTTGGCGAAAAAACAGCAACCTCCATATCCATGGCCAGTTCTCCGCCGCCGGTAATCATTAATCCATCCCAGCCGGCGATGGATCAGGCTGTATTTCAGGCACTAAGTATTGTTGTTCTTGATGAAAACTCAAACAAGATTGATTTTTCTCAAGATGAGATTGGTCTCAATTATAGCCGCCAGGTTGGCACGCAAAGAGTGGATGTGACCTATAAAGGGAATGATCAGTATCTAAGTAGTTCAGCATCAGGAGGGATTACCATAACCGAGGTGCCGAGAACAGAAACCCGAGTGGTCTTAAGTGCCAACCCTCCGGCAGTAACCTACATCAGTGATTCAGCCCAACTGGATTTGTCAGTATATCAGTCTCTGGGGATTGTAGTGGTTGATGGTGGTAATAATACGGTCGGCTTTACCGCCGCCGATATTGAATTAAGCTACAATCGTGCCCCTGGTAAACAGGATGTAACCGTTAAGTATAAGGGTAATAATCAGTACCTGCCAAGCATGGGGACGGCCTTTGTTGAAATTAAAGGAAATGTTGATCCGCCGGCCCCGACCAGGGAAAATACTAGCGTTAGTCTGGCAAAATCTCCCGGGTCAGTTGAATATCAATCAGATCCTGAAAAGTTGGATGCGGCCGTTTATGGGGCACTGGAGATTAAAGTGGTTGACAGCAAGAATAATCCGGTTAGTATTACAACAACTGATATCGAGTTAAGTTATAATCGGGTAGCGGGAGATCAACCGGTTACTGTTAAGTATAAAGGGAATGAAAAGTTTAATTACAGCATGGCCACCCAAACCGTGACCATTTACGAAAAAGATGATTGCTCCCTGATCATTGACGATTATCCTGATGAAGTGGAGTATGATGACAATGCTGGAGATCTGGATGATGCCATCTATGACAATCTGGAAATTGATATCGTCGATGAGGATAATAACAAAATCGAATATGATAGAAATGATATTGAGTTGGATTATAATCGGGAAGTTGGCGAGCAGGAGGTACTTGTTAAGTATAAAGGCAATAATAAGTATAAAAGTGCAGTGGCCACAATACGGGTAAACATTGTTCAACCTCCGGCAACAAATCCCTGGGCGATCGCCGGGGTGGCAGCAATTTTTGGGGCAATTATTGTTGTCAGTGGAATCCTAGGTGTTGTTATTTACCGAAAAAAACGCCTGGAGAAAGCTGCGCTGGAAAGCGAAGCGACTGCAGAATCGGAAAGTAACGATGAAAAAGAATAAGATAATGAGGAACCGGAGAACCCCAAAACGAAGAAACTGAAGAGTAAGAAAAGTCTTGTTATATGGCAAGAATTGATGGGTTTATTTATGTTCAGTCAATCTAAAAAGGATTGACAACAGGGACATAAAAAGATATAGTTAATTTAGAATGATAAGAAATTAAATGTTTCTTTTGTTAGGTGAGGCTCCTATACAGATATGGCTGCTG
>PGZR01000224.1 GCA_002841405.1 Firmicutes bacterium HGW-Firmicutes-4
CTTCAGAACAACAGACGTAACTGGTATCATCAAATTACCAGAAGGCGTAGAAATGGTAATGCCTGGCGATAACGTGCAAATGGAAATCACCCTGATCACACCAATCGCGATCGAAGAAGGTTTACGTTTCGCGATTCGTGAAGGCGGACGTACCGTTGGTTCTGGTGTTGTAGCCAAAATGTTAGCTGATTAATATTTTGCTTCGCAAAATATAAAAATAAAAAAAATTGATATTTGAGCGATGCTGTTTGATCAGTTCGATAGCGTAAGGCAAATAACAAGTATCAGTCAATTTTTGCCGCCTCTCCCGTAGAGGCGGTTTTTTTCGTGAAGGCAGTCGCCAATCGCAAGCTCGCTTGCAGTTGGCGACTGCCCACGAACCAAGATGAAGCGGAGCGGAATCGTGGTTGCGTAAAAAAGAGATTTAAAAAACTCTATTCGAACTTCTTTCACAATTATGATACAATAAAATAATAAATTTTATTGGGGGAAAAAAATGAAAAAATATATCAGTGTGACCATCAGTGATAAGGTGGAGTCAGTCGGAAATGACTATAACAAGGGCTTCAGAAAATGTAAAACAGAAGAATTAGCACACGAGATTGAAGCTGTCTGTAACAATTACGATGAAAAAGGTTACGACCTGGTATCAATCGTACCTGTTGTTCAAGGACAGCATATCGTTTTTTCAAGTGACGGCAGCTGGGCCAACAGTGTAACCGAAGGTGTAATTATTACCTTTAAAGCCAAATAAAAAAACAAGCAAAAAGGTCTATTCAGACAATATCTGAATAGACCTTTTTTAAACGAGTAATTTAATTTCGGAAAAATCATGTTCCCGAAAAAACAGCAAGGCTTCATAGCTGACACGATAGATCGACTTTTGTGGAATACCCCAGCACCGGGCTGTATTTGTGATAATAAGAATAGAAAAATCTTCCACCGGCATTTTAATCCGGTCTTCGCAAAAAGCTCGAGTAAGTTCTCGACGGGCGCCGAAATCAGCGATTAGCAGGGCATCGAATTCAATCGGACGGATTCTTAAATTATAATCCTTGACAAAATCATGATAGATTTCGCCCATTTTTCCATGAAGAAAAGGATAAAGCGAATCATTTTGAGAAATTTCATAATAAAAATTATTAACCAGGGGATCACTCAGCAGATGATGGTACCAGACCATGGTTAAATAGAAATGTTTTTCAAAGGCATTAATGGGTTTATATCCAATCAGTTTTTCGTTAAGTGATTCGTGGATGGAATTGAGATAGTCATCGAAAATTCTGGCAATAAAGGTGTCTTTGGTGGCAAAATGATAGGTCATCGAACCTAAAGTGGTATCGGAATGATCGGCGATTTGCTGAATTGTTGTGGCATTGTAGCCCTGGTTATAAAAAAGTTCCTTGGCGCTCTTGTAGATGCGTTCTTTGGTCATCTCGCCTTTAGTCAATTTTCGCATTTTACTCTCCTTAACGCAGTGTAGCATAGCAATTTTAGCACTAAGTGAGTTAATTAACAAGGGAAATCGTAAAAAGAATAAAATAAAAAAATATTATGCGTTCAATTTACTAAAAAAACAGTAAAAAGATAATGATTTAATAAAAAAAGCTTGACAAATACGATGTAAAGGGTTACTATTTAGTAAGTCTTAGTAATATTACTGA
>PGZR01000083.1 GCA_002841405.1 Firmicutes bacterium HGW-Firmicutes-4
GTCTTTACATTTATACGCCGAATAGGCGATTGCTCCGGCGCTAGCCGCAAGCATGATTCCTCCGACTGCCGGAGAAACTAAAGCATCTGCCATGTGCATGATAAAACCTCCTCAAAATTTAACTTTAAACAAAAAAACACGAAGAACACCTCCAAGCTTCAGCTCTGGAAATACCTTCATGGCATCATTTTCGTATCTTAAAATTGATTCGTATCCCGCACTTCAATGCTTCAAATACTATCTAAATTATAAACCACTTGTCTATACATGTCAAGCGGAAATATCTGGAGCCTGTCATTTTTATTGGCAGACTCCATTTATTTTTAGCTTGCGCTATCGTCTTCGTTTTGGTGGCTGACTAGATGGTCTGCTACCAGAAGAATTAGATTTTTTCTTAATTTTAATCTTCTTATAGCGGATATTATTTTTGCGCATAAACTGGACAAACATAATCCGCAGAATAGCCAATAATATCAGGATCACGATAATCGTCACATACCAGTAAAGGATCGGATAATCGGTCCAGTTTCGGGCTTTCATATCGTTGACGGCATACAGCGGGGTAGCTTCGACAAAAGTTTCCCCATTATAGACCTGCAGTTCGCCAATCTGTTCGCCTGCTTTGATATCCCTTTCCAGGTTTGCCAGGGTTTGGTCGCCCATTACTTTCGTTTCATCCCATTTTACCTTGGACGTGTAGCTATCCTGATTGGCCTGGGGCACCGCTGTAATCAGGGGATCATTGGTCTGATACTTCAGCTTATTACCGTCAAAGACATGATAATTGACTACCTGCACTACTCGATCTTCGTCTTCCGGATCAGACCATTCCAGTAAATCATATTCTTTGACAACCGCATTAATGGTATTGCTGGCTTCGCTGAAAATCGCCGTCTCATCGGCATTGAAGATGATTCCAATCATATTCTTGTCGTTGCCTTCACCTTCAAAAACCAGGCATTTATTCGCTTCTTCCGTAAATCCAGTTTTTCCGCTGGTCGCATAGCCATTAAAAACCGAATTGGTTCCGGAAAGATTATTGGCAACCCTATATTCTTCTGATAATTCATTGAAGTTGGCATACAGCATCAGGTTGGAATTATTCCACTTATGCTTGGTTTTATTGGTTTGTACCTCATGAACCTTGGCCCGGGTGATTGCTTTGATAGTCACTTCATCAAAGGCAGTTTTGGCCAAAATCAACATATCGGCTGGGGTCGTGTAATGATTATCACTATGCAGTCCATGGGGATTGGTAAAATTGGTCCCGGTCATCCCCATTTCTTTAACCTTTTTATTCATTGCACCGACAAAGGCTTCATAGGCTTTATCGGAACTAATTGAACTGTCTCCAGCAATTTTTTTTCCAATGTTGACAGCGATAATTTCTGCGGCATCATTACCGGACGGCAGCAGCAAGGCGTAAAGCAGCTCGTTGAGAGAAATTACCTCTTCTACTTCAAGACCAGCCGTACTGCTGTCGGCATCTAAACTTAGAATCTCATCCCCCACGGTGAAATTCTCATTGAGATCACCGTGCTCGATGGCCACTAGGGCGGTCATCAGTTTAGTAGTACTGGCGGGATAAAATTTCTCATTTTGCTTTTGCGCAAAAAGAATATCGCCACTGTTTACTTCATAAATGATGACACCCTCATCGGCACCATAGGCGGGTAAACCCGCCGCCAAAACCCCCGATGTACAAAAGACCAGGCTGAGTATCAACAATAATCCTATTTTTCTTTTCATTTCCCCTCTCCCCTCAAAACTACTATTTGATATAGCGGGTCACGTTGAACAATTCCTTTTCTTCATTAATAGCTTCTTCACTGCCTAACACGCAGATGGCATTTTTAGCCAGCACTGCCTCAATCATTTTTGTATAGCCTTTTAATTGTTCAACCGTAGTTTCTAAAATTTCGTCCCGCTCTTTTTGCAGATCTTCGGCGGTTACGCCGCTGAAATAGAAATTATCCGCTATTTCGCCTTTCACCGAGGCACTTAGCGGTACATCCTTGCCGCTGATGGTCCCGATAATATACTTTTCCAGTTCGCGCTTGGAAAGATCCAGCTGATTAAGATAATCAATGACCCCCTGATAGGCTTCAAAGGTCTTTTTCAATTTCGGATCCCGGTAGGATCCGAAGTACAGGTCGCCACCCCGGCCGATACTCATAAAAGCACCGTAAGCGCCACCCTGAACCCGGACCTTGTTCCAGAGATAGTCCATCGACAGAATACCTTTTAAGACTAGCTGAGAACCGGCATATTCGTAGCCTAAATCTCTAATATTATAGCCCTGTGAAACATATTGAATCTTAGCCGCCGTTAAAAAACCTTCGTTGGCAATTTCAGTCTCAAAGGTAAAGGCATTTTTGACCGCTTTTTTTGAAGCCAGTTCCGAAACATATGAGCTTAAGGCGACTAAAGTTCGATCCCGGATTTCTTCGGTGCCGGTAATGCTGATCAGCGGTTTTTTCCGGGTGAACACCAATGCCGCAATGCTGGCCAGCTTTTCGGCCAGAGCTTCAAATTTTTCATCAAAGTTGGCTTCCAGATCAGCAATAAAACGATAGAACTCAATCCCGCCAAATTCTTCAAACAGCCGAGCTGACTGAGAATAGTAAGATTGCAGCCGTTGCACCCCAACCACATGGCCGGCAGTTAAAAACTGGGTCTCTTTATGCGTCTTGATTTCCCGGATCATATCGTGGATCAGGTTTTTTTCCTGATAGCGGGTCTTGGTAATCACATCCGTCATAATACTGATCAAAGTTGGGATATTTTCAGCCACTGCTTTACCCTTAACATAGCAATTAGAGGTAAAATCACCAAAATGATGAACATCATCATAAGACTCAATCCCAAAGGACAGTCCGCCGGTATGAATTTCAATTTCCTGACTCAGTCTTCGGAAATCCATGGTTTCGGTACTGAGACTGCCCAGCATTTTACACATCAGTGATAAATATTTCAAATCTTCCTGAGGCAAATCGCTGTAATCGAAATAAAGTTTTAAATAGGAAATCCCACCGGTAAAACCGGGATGAAACAGCATCGTGGTATCCAACACTTCGGTCACTTCCATCGGGTAGGTTCGGCCGGTGCGACTGATATCTGCCAGTGATAGCTTGGGAATTTTCTCCAGATCTTCCGGAGCATCCTCTTCATTTTGTTTTTCGATCAGGGTTTGGGTTTCATCAACCAACGCCTGGAGTTCTTCCGGAGTCAGACTGGCTTTAAAAGCCGCCAATTTTTCCGCTAACGCCTGATCGGCTTTTTCCTGAAGGGTATTGTCCGGCACAATGGTCACCAGAGTTTGGTGGGTATTATCAATCAGCATCCGTTTGAGTAGTTTTTCAAAGTAGCCGTCTTTCCAGCTGTCCTTGAATTTTTTAAAGGCTGCTTTGTATTTAAGGTAGGCAATCGGGTCTTCGCCATAGAGCCAGTCATCCATCATTTCAATCCCATAAATCAGACCTTTGGGATAGGAACCATATTCCCCTTCAATATGGGAAAATTCATGGATATTAATCCCTGCTTCTACACTGAGGGGATCAAGGCCCTCAGTTGCCAGCTTATTCAGCACGGTCTCCACTGTATTAACAAATAAGTCGCGATGCTTTTCCTCGGTATTTTTTAGCACAATCGAAAAATAGGGTTGTCTAAGCGAACTGCTGTAATGATAGCTGACATCTTCCGCAATTTTTAGATCCAGCAAGGCCTCTTTTAACGGCGACGAATTATTATTCAAAATAATATGTGCAAGAATATCAAAGGCCAGGGCATCCTCGTAGGATAATTTATCACCTAACACCACATTCAGGGCCAGATAGGCTTTATTTTCAAGCGATTCTTCTTTGGAGACACCATAGGAAGTCCGCATTTCCGCCCGAGCAGTAAGCGGTGGCTGGGCCTTGATCTCACTGTCAACCGTCTGTTTTTCAAAGGCATTGAGATATTCGTCATTAAGATACTTTAAGTGCGCCCGGACATCACCATCGCCATAGAGGTAAATATAGCTATTGGAGGGATGGTAATATTTTTTATGAAAGCCCAGAAAATCCTCATAGGTCAGTTCCGGAATCACATCCGGATCCCCACCAGATTCAAACCGGTAGCAGGACTGGGGATAAAGGGATTCAAAAATTTTATTTTGCAGCAATTCCTCAGGATTGGAGAAGGCACCCTTCATTTCATTATAAACCACCCCATTGTAGATAATCGGATCGTCCGCATTTTCAATGTGATAGTGCCAACCTTCCTGCTGGAAGGTATAGGGGTTTTCATAAATATTGGGATAAAAAACTGCGTCCAGATACACATCCATCAGATTCATAAAATCTTTGGCGTTGGTGCTGGCAATCGGGTACATCGTTTTATCGGGATAGGTCATGGCGTTCAGGAAGGTGTTTAGCGATCCTTTGGCCAACTCCACAAAAGGTTCCTTGACCGGATATTTTTTTGATCCGCATAAAACCGAATGCTCCAGAATATGAGGCACTCCGGTGCTGTCGGTGGATGGGGTGCGAAAGCTGATTGAAAAAACCTTATTATCATCGTCAGTCGATATATACACTAATCGGGCTCCGGTTTTTTCATGGACAAAGGTTCGGGCAAAGCCATCTATTTCATCCACAAATTCTTCTTTATTCAAGACAAACCCGTGGATATTTTCTTCCAGTTTAAACATTTTTTCCTGTTGTTCTTGTAATTCTTTTTTCAAATGTCGCTCCTTTTCTATTTGTACTTATTCGATAATCCCATTTTTCTTGAGATATTCCTTCATCTTGCGTTCATGACCCATTTCTGTCGGTTCATAAAAATGAGTGCCGACCAGATCATCCGGAAGGTACTGCTGTTTAACATAGTGTCCGGGATAATTATGGGGGTACTGATACGTCATGCCACGACCCAGTTTTTTACTACCAGAATAATGGGTATCCTGTAAATGGGCCGGAACATTGCTGTTAGAGACATGCTTGACCGCTTCAATGGCGGCGTCCACCGCCAGATAGGAGGCATTGCTTTTAGGCGCACAGGCCAGAAAAACCACCGCCTGGGCCAGATTAATACGGGCTTCCGGCATGCCAATAAACTGAACCGCATCAGCAGCGGCCATCGCCACGGTCAAGGCCAGCGGTTCGGCATTGCCGATGTCCTCAGAAGCTGAGATGACAATTCGTCGAGCTATAAACTTAGGGTCTTCCCCGGCGGTGATCATTTTAGCCATCCAGTAAAGTGCAGCATCGGGATCGGAACCCCGGATACTCTTGATAAAGGCCGAAATCGTATCATAATGATTATCACCGTTTTTATCATATTGGACGGCCCGTTGCTGGATACACTCCTGCGCTGTTTCGAGATCGATATGGATGATGCCGTCGGCGTTTTTATCGACTGTCAGAATCCCCAGTTCCAGAGCATTCAAGGCCCGACGGACATCGCCGTTAGCCACCTCGGCAAAATGATCAAGCGCATCCTGATCACATTTTATTTTCATCACGCCATAGCCCCGGTCTCGATCTTCAATAGCCCGGTTGATCACTTGTCGGATGTCATCCGGGGTCAGATTGTAAAACTCAAAAATGGTGGAGCGGGACAATAGCGGCGAATTGATTTCAAAATAGGGATTTTCGGTGGTGGCTCCAATCAGGGTCACTAGTCCTTTTTCGACACTGGGTAACAGGGCATCCTGCTGAGCCTTGTTAAAACGATGGATCTCGTCAATAAAGAGGATCGATTTTTTGTTATAAACCCCCAGGTTGTTCTTGGCCTTATCCAACACCTCAGTAATTTCTTTTTTTCCCGAGGTGACCGCATTCAATTCATAAAACATTGCGTTGGTGCGGTTGGCAATAATTTTTGCCAATGAGGTCTTGCCAGTACCCGGCGGTCCATAAAATACAACCGACGATAATTTATCGGCCTCAATCAACCGATACAAAAGTTTTCCCCGACCAATGATATGCTGCTGACCGACAAATTCTGCCAGGGTCTGGGGTCGCATTCTTACCGCAAGAGGAGCATTATCTGCGATTTGGCCTTCATAATTCTGATTAAAAAAACTTTCCTGCATAATGTCCTTTCACGATAGCATGCTATCCCGGTATTACGAAACTTACAAACAACGAACACAACTTGCTATGATGTCGGTTTCCACAATTACCGGTTCGTTTCAATCACATCTATTTCTTTCTGACTTAACTCAAAAAAATCATAGAACCACCGGTCGATTTCAGCCAGAATCTTATCTGCTTCAGCCGTGTCTCCATTTTTCTTTAATTCTACGATTTTATCATAAGAATCTTTAAAAAACTTAATAGCTTCATCTTTTATGTCCGGTATTCCCAGCCGCAGCAGGGTGTTTGGATAGTACTCATAAAGCTTGTCTCCCAGTTTTTTTCCATAAGACTTAAAGTAATAATTATACAGCCGGCTGTTTAACAAAATCACCAGAAACTCCTCATTGACCTGATGGTAAAGCCGGGGTTTGAGAATCAGTCCATAAACATCTGCACTGAAATAACATTTATTTTCATCGATGGCAAAACGATTTTTGGTTGCCTTATAAGGGAAAATGATCTTTCGTCCTTCAAAATGATCCGGGTCCCGACCCCATTGAAGCTTATACCAGGCCAGTTTGCCGTTTTTGCATTCCCGGCGGTTTTTGAGCTTGTCGCGGTGATTTTCCAGATGCGCGGCTACCTGAGGGTAGTGATCAATGGCCCTGATCCTGTTGGTGTAGAGAATTTTCTTTTGCGGTGCGGTTACCTGGTAGGCCTTGACATCCTTATTTTTGATCCAGGGTTTTAACAAGACCGGATCAAAGGCACAAAGTGCCGGATCAGTCTGTTCAAAGATAAAGGCCTTACATTATCCAGGGCAAATGGTGTTTTTTTCTCAATTTTTTCAATAATCCCCTGTGTAGCGGGCGAATATAGCCGCCAGGAATCGTCATTTAAACGGGCCTGCAGCAGTTCAAACGACTCATAAATATCGCTTTGCTGATTATTTTGCTCCAGTGATTGGATCAGTTGGGGATAACTTTCCGGTTTATGGTTTTTAATGAAGAAGCGCTTCACAAGAATAGTTTGGCCCTCATCAATCCGGTTCTTTTTCGCCAGCCGGATAATGGCCGGATCAACCCCAACCCCTTCAATAACCCGCAACCCGTTAAAATCCACAATTTCCTGGATCGCAAAAGCTTTTCTGATAAAGGCTCGTAAGGGTTTTCCATAGAAGGCCTCGATAAAATAGCGGGAGGTAATATGGATCAATTGTCCAGCGGGTTTCAACAACTCCCAGCCTCGGTAAATAAAACAATAAGAAAGATCGCCCTTGTCCCGGTACACCTCAGCATATCGGTTTTTAAGCAGCTTCATGTACTCGGCCTGGATTTCTTTGTGACCAACATAGGGCGGGTTCCCGATTACCACATCCACCGACTGGGCTGTTACTATTTCTTCAGTAAGAATATCGCCGCAAAATACTCCCCGCGGTTTAACATATTGGCTTCCCTTTAAGGTCAGGATCAGCCGGGTCACCAGACAGGCAATGGGATCCCGGTCCACACCCAGCAGGCAGGTATCCAGCAGCTGGCGATGCTGTGCTTCTTTCTCCGCCGGACTCAATGCGCCGCTTTGGGCAACAATCTCATCATAAACGGCGTTTAACAGCGATCCACTTCCGCAAGCCGGATCCAGAATCCGGAAATCCTGCTGGTCGTGCCCCGGCTGGAATGATCTCAGCACATCAGAAGCCATATAAGCGGCAATGTTTTCCGGGGTATAAAAAATACCGTGGTTTTTCTTATGATTGATCAGCAGGCTTGCTTCGTAAAGGCTGCCAATCAACCCCGGATTCTCACCTGCCAGGGAGGGTGACGCTGTGGTCAACTCACAAACCCAACCCCATATCTCATCGCCAATCGGCTGGGGATCTATCTGCTCTTGTTCCCAAAAAGCCGACCGCAGAGGCGCTCCCTGCCACAGTCCCAAAATATAATCCAGGGTAAAATGCTTCTTAATGTCCTTGCGATGGGCTTCAAAATCAATCCGCTGATTGTCCGCCAGATACTTTAAAACAATGCAGGTAAGCAAAAAAAGCACATTGGCACTGCGGTCCTCCGTCAGGTAATTGTATCTATTTATAAATTGTGTCAGCTTATCTGAAATCTCCTGAAACTTCATTAAAACCTCTTTCATTTTATTGATGTTAGTCTCACCTGGTTATTATAACATCATTTGCCTGAAAAAGATAAATAAAAGGCTGAAATAAACGATTTAAACAAAAAAATCCGGAGAACCAGTTCTCCGGAAAGGTAGTCAATAAACTACCGGACCGACCAATTGTAAATCTGTTGTAACAATTATCGATATGGGGTTATCATTTCTGACAATCTGACTAGCGTATTGATCTCCGCATTTTTAATAAATTTTCGTTGAAAAACTCAGAACAGTCTGATTTCGGTGATGGCGGTGTCATGGTCACCATCAGCAGGTCCCGGGACCACCGAGTCGATGACAAAAACGACCGAATCACCGGGATTAATGGTGGTAGGGCTGATTGAGACCACCTGTTCATCCCGAATCCGTTCGAGCATCATATTGGCCACAGGACTGGTATTGACATACATTACCAGCCCCCGGACACTGCCGTTTTCAGCAAAAGAGGTGGCCGTTTTGACATATCCGGTTTTGATGGCTACCCCATGGATGGTCAGAGCGACTGTTCCATTATAAACGAATTGGACGTATTCGCCAACCCCATCCCCGGCTACTCCTTCGACCCAGGCGGTGTTATTGCTGCCATCCATCACATTTCCAACATCATAACTGATCCCGGCCATATCCGGCAGGGTTGAGGAAGCATAGAGGCTAAAGCTAGTATAGTCCCAGCCGGTAGCCGTGCCACCTCCTGATTCGGTTCCTTCTGATTCGGCACCTCCGGTTGTCGTTGGTATATCATTGATAATATACTTACCTTCAATTATTTTACTGGAAAACCCGCCGGCATTGACTGCAATCGCTTTGATGGTCTTCTCGCCTTTTGTTAAGGCAATCGGCTCTTTGTATTCGGTAGAACTGGACGTGGGCGAGGCTCCGTCAGTGGTGTAAAAAATTCGGTCATTGGGATCTGCCTTAATGATTTCCAACGACTGTTCGCCCTGATAGGTGCCCGGATTCAGGTTGAAGGATGGGGTTTTAACAGCATAGTCGCTTTTCTGCACTTCATATTTGCTATCCCCGGTGACTTCGGTAGCCCGGTCAAGCAGGGCGAAAATATCGGTTTCTGATGCTCCTGCCTTAATTTCCGAAGCAATGTATCCATCAAAGATCGTTTTTAATTTTTCCTTATTTTTTTCTTTTAGGAGGGCTTCTTCAAAAAAGGTGTTGGCCATTTTATAATTGTCCGCTCCTGCGTAGGCTTTAGCTTTTCCTAACAGTGCCTCCGCATTGTTGGGGTCCAGCTTCAAGACACCATCAAAAGCCACCAGCGCTTCGGTATAATTTTGGACAGCCAGCAAATCTTCGCCATTTTTCAGACCGCTGTTGATAGCATTGACTTTCTGAGCATTCAGAAATCCAAAAACGCCGCCCGCTATCAGTAAGACTCCGACCACTGCCGCAATTGCTATAATAACTCCCTTATTCTTGCGCGGGTGCCCGTTTTTACTTTCTGAACCCAGGCTATCCGTTTTTCCCGGGACCGCTGCTTCGGTTTCCTGGGTCTCCCACTTTTCCAGACTTCTGATCGGATTTCCACAACTTTGACAAAACAGACTGGACGCTTCATTTTCGTGGCCGCATTTTTCACATTTCATCGTATCCCCCTTGTAAATAACCTGGCTGACTTCCCTAAAATCCCGATTTGTTTCATACCTTTATTGCATGATTAATGATTTATTATACGGATAGTTTACCCATTTTTATGTCAGTTAATCCTGGTCGAAAAACCAGTTTGAATCGCAACTTGTTTTTGGGCATAAAAAAAACGGCATCAAATGCCGTTTTTGTAAATTCTAAATGGTGCGAGAGACGGGAGTCGAACCCGTACGCCTTGCGACACACGCCTCTGAAACGTCTCTCGCATAAATCATTTTGAACACCACTATAGAATACACTCTTTTAAGTGTATTGTCAAGCCCTGATCAAACTTTTTTTTGATTTCAGCGATTTTTATCTGTTTCTTCTAATTCAATACTTTAAAAAAGAATAACAGCCCCAAACCGATCTGAAGAATCAAAATAATCGGAATTCCCCAGGCAAATAAAAAATGTTTCGTTTTATGATGAAAAACCCGCATCCCCAGAAAACCGCCAATCGACCCGCCAACCAGACACAGGCCAATCAGGGTTTTCTCTGGAGTGCGCCAGCCCGCTTTTTTTGAACGTCTTTTGTCGTTCCAGAAAAAAATAAGGGTGATCAGATTCACCGCAACCAGATAACTAATAAAATAATTCATTTGAAACTACTTCCTTATTTGTAAAATGATTTTCCATTTAATGTAATATTCTCCCCTAATACATATATGGTTCTTTTTCCGATGGGATAATCGTCCACTGTTGAAAAATGGATGTTGATGCAAAAAATAGGCATATTTTCGTTAATTAACAGCCGGTTTGAAATATATTTATTGGGATAATCCATTGTCACCTCCATCGTTTTTTTCACTTCATAACTATTCAAGATCTGATCCATGATGGCGATATTTTTTTCTGCTTTTTTTTCAATACCTTCCGTAAGATAGCGACCCTTTAAGAACAATGCATCGATACTATAGCCAACCGGCATTGAATCTGAACGGTACATTCTTCTGATTTCCAGTGTTTTTAATTCACGTTTCTCACCCTTTATTTTTGTCATCGAAATAAGAATATCCTCCGTCTCGATATCCGTTATTTCTTCATTGATATTACCTTCCAGCGAAAAATTAACTAAAAAAAGATCCTTCTCACGCTCTTTAACAAATGTCCCCACGCGTTCAATCGAAACCAAATATCCTTTATTGACAAGTACTGCTAAACTTTTGCGTACCGTTACACCGCTGGTCTGATATTTTTCTGCCAGCTCCTGATTTGTCGGCAATTTTTCGTTTGGTTTAAGTAACCCACTTTTAATATCTAAGAGAATATCATTCTCAATCCGTTCGTATATTTTCACTTTTATCCACAATCCTCATTCTTTATTCCCGGTGAGAAGTACCCCGAATGCAGCACCATTCTCTTTTAATAAACAACTGACGGTAACCCATTGGTTCATTATCATCCAGAATCTTTTGCGTAATCTGCATAACTGGCGTTCCTGCTGGTATTTTTAATATCTCCGCAATTTCCCTTTCGCAATTAACACCTGAAATATTCATTCTTCCCTGCATTTGAAAGAGCTTATTTTTCTGGGACAGTATTTCACTGAAACTGGTGTATTCAAAATTATCATTCCATACCGTAATTCCCGGAAAATAAGGGATGTACTGCATATCATAAGCAATCGGTTTTTCGTCGTCAAGCAACACCCAGCGAATGTAAACAACCCGGGCATCTGGTGCTATTCTAAGGTGGTAAACCAGATCAATGGTTGGTCTGATAATTTCTGATCCTAAAAGTTCAACCCGTTGATATGGTTTTTTCAAAAGCTTGTCCGTTTTTAATGATATGAGATACTTATCATTATTCTTTTCGAGAACAAAATTTCCTTTTCCCGGGATTGAATAAATATATCCCTCATCAATTAATTTTGAAATTGCGTTGCGAATGGTGATGCGACTGACCCCATACTCATCAGCCAGGGTGTTTTCCGGGGGGATCGAAGAATTAATCGGATAAAAATTTTTCTGAATTTTATATTTAATATTCTCTGCAATATCTTCATATTTGTGATTAATTAGCCTCTCCTCCTTCGTTTACCCAGATTTTGCATTGTTTGACACCTTCATAAACATCATTGGCAAAGGCATCCACGCCCGTATATTCGATCGCCTGACGATGGGTTGAAAGTCCACCGACAATTATTTTAACCTGATCCCTGATCCCAGCGGTCACAAGCTTTTCATTCACTTCTTTAATATATCGGACCCCTTCTGCTAAAATTGAGCTGATTGCAATGATGTCCGGTTTACGGTTGATGGTTTCATTTAAAATCTCCTGAGCCGTAACATTAATGCCCATATCGATTATTTCAAAATTTGACATTAACGCTGCACTCTTGAAAATTGATTTCCCAATATCATGCAAATCCCGTTCGATGGTACAAAGCAGAATTCTGCCGATCGGTTCTTCTGATTCCTCATTAATCAGCTTTAAGCTTGGCAGCTTTAAAACCTCTTCAAAAATAATGCCTGCCATCATTAAATCCGTGACCCCATATTTTCCTTCTTCAAAAAAATGGCCAATCTGATCCAACCCCTGCTGAATCGCCTCAATGATCTGTGCTTGAGTTGCGCCTTCACGAATTGCATAATTTACAAGTTTGAGGACTTTTTTTTCCTCAATTTTTTTCATTGCCTCCACAATACTTTCTAAAGTAGAAACATTGACGGTGTTTTTAATCGATGTATTCATCTGGTAAATAACCTCTTAATATTTTAATTTGATCTTTGGTCGGAGCTGAAAATTCATAATTATTCAAACGCCGGTTTATTTCATCATCGGTCTTTTTCAATACCTCAGCTTTTGTTTTTCCTTCTCCAAAACCATGTTTAGGATATTGCTTTCGGATTAATTTAAGATTCCGTGACGATATATAATTACCTGTTGATCCGACTTTCAGAATTTCATCGGTCATGATCGTCACATCGTTAATTTCCATGCCCTTGACAAAGTCTTTAAGACTCAGATACATGTATTCGTCCAAAACATATTTATTATAATTTATGGTTTTAAGCGCATCCTCCATCCCAAAGCTATGCATCAGACAATCGACTTCAGCGAGTAGGCAAGACAACAGGTTGATGCCACTTTCAAAACCGCTTTGATAATCCAAATATTTCGAGTCTGTGAAAGTACCGCCGGCCCGAAACGGGATTTGATAGTATTCAGCCATCCCTTTGGCTGCCAGGGTAAATAGAGCAGTTGCCGGGCTCCCAACCGATGTTTCGGCCTTGAATGGATCAACTCCAAACAATGGTAGACCATATATGATTGGTAGTCCGGGGCTTTGTATTTGCGCAAACACAATCCCGGCTAAAATTCCGGCGTTAGCCAACAGAAAATTGCCACCAGGGGTTGGAGGTGCCGTTAATCCGCTTAAACCACTGCCACAGGCGATCATCAAAGGTTGATTTTCTTCACAGTGGACAGTGATTGTTTCGGTGGTCGAAAGTCCCATAATCATGGGTGCCGATACATTCACGTTTCCAAGAACTACTGGTTTGTTGGCAATACCATAATAACGTCGGACCATTTCAATACATTTACGTGATTCTTCCCTGCTACCGACAATGGAAAGACTCGGTTTATCAGAATATTTCAAAATCATCGCCATCCGATAAACATTTCGTTGCTCTAACGGAATATCGAAAGGTTCTAAGGTGTAGGGACAAGCCATACTGATATATTCATTAAGCTGATTGAGTTTTGTGAAATTCAGGTAATCGTTGCGAGTGCCTAAAGCAATGTGTTCATTTCTGGAAACATATGTTCCTCCATACGGTGGTAGTGAACATAATTTACCCTTTCCAACCACTACACGCTTAGTATTTGAATAAATCGGGAATGCATGTGGTACCATTTTAAGGCTTTCTTCTACCAAATCGGCATCAATAAAAACCTGATTCTCCTGCACCCTGGCACCCGCTTTTTTGAAAACTTCCAGTGCTTCTTTCGAAAAAATTGTTATACCCATGGTTTGTAGTAGTTTCAGCGACTGTTCGTGGATAAGATCACATTCTTTTTTCGAAATACTAAGCGTTAATTTCACGATCACTGCCTCCTGCTATCCCCTCAGTTTTGATATATTTTAGAATTATATCATAATAACCTTGATTTGTTTACCATTTCATTATGATAATAATCTATCTCAATCCTTTCTAAATATTACCTCAATCTGTGGAGATGTCACTTGGGTGGTTTTCTGCGTTTCATCCTGTACAACTCATTTAATAGACATCTTTGGACGATAAAACCTCACAAACCGTAGCTACTACGGTTTGTGAGGTTTTTAATAAACTGCCGTTCTGACCAATTGTTAATCGGCAGTCCAAAACATCTCTTCTGCGATTACTTCGCCTGGTGCTATTCGGATAAACCGCTCATCCTCACGGTCACTTATCATTTCATCAAGGATACGGATATTTCCGGTAGTTTCATTGACTTTCAGTCCTAATTTTTCAGCCATGGCCAAACATTTTTGTTTATCTTCCGCTGTTTCCACTCCGGTACGGATAAACAACAGATACTGGTAATTTTTAAACATCGCTCTGGCAATCCTCAAGGCCCGCTTTTCACCATATTTTTCTTTCACTCGATCATGCTCATAACCGATCCCATCTTCACCCCATAACCAGCCCTGGGAGACAAAGTAGGAAGAACAGCGTAAACCGCCGAGATCGGACCGATCGTACAAAATTATGGCGATACAGTCATCGACTCTGGGCATTACCACTGGACAGGATTTTGCCTGAATATCAACCAGTGCTTTTCCGCACAATCCATAACTGAGATAGATGATGTCGGCATCTGTTTCCGCATCAATGGCCGCTTGTATTTCGATATGGAGGAGATCTGGGGTGTTGTGAAGATGCTCTTTAATCCAGCGGTATTCAATATCTGAATACGCAAGCATGGTTTCGACTTCCTTTTTTAAAACACTACACCCAATCATAACTCTTTTCATTTTTACAACCATTCCCTTCATTAATCTAACGGCTGAAACTTCTGAAGTGACAAAAGCAGTGCCACAAACGTGTCGCAACCAAATTATAAAGACTCATCTCGGCTGGCATCATTGTCACTTCGGTTTTTCCAATGAACAAGTCCATCAAACATCGATTCATTTTTGTTTTCATTTTCGTAACTGAAATGCGCCCACCATCACTTTCAGCATTTCAGCCTGACCGGATAATTCTTCGCTGGCGGCGGCACTTTCTTCGGCGGTCGCCGAATTGGTTTGAACCACTTGGGAAACCTGCTCAATCCCCTGGGTAATCTGGGCAATTTCAGCGGCCTGATCAGTGGAAGCTTGGGCGATATTTCCAACCAGGCTGGTCACCTGCTCAATTTCGGTTAATATTTCTTTGAGACTTGCCGCTGTTTCATCCGCAATTTTGGTACCAACCCCAACCTTCTCGATCGATCCCTCAATCAGTCCGGTGGTTTCCTTGGCCGCTTCAGCACTCCGGGCGGCCAGGGTTCTGACTTCTTCAGCGACCACCGCAAAACCTTTTCCATGCTGCCCGGCCCGGGCCGCTTCGACGGCAGCATTCAGGGCCAGAATATTGGTCTGGAAGGCGATGTCATCGATGACTTTGATAATTTTAGAAATATTATTGGATGATTCATCAATATCCCCCATCGCTGTGATCATTTTTGCCATCTGGCCATTGCCCACTTCGGCATTTTTCCGGACTCTCACCGCCAGTTCATTAGCATCATTGGCCCGGAGGGCATTCTGTTTGGTTTCACCGGCCACTTCTTCAATCGAGGCTGTTAATTCCTGAATCGAGCTGGCCTGTTCGGTGGTTCCCTGAGCAAGGGCTTGACCACCATCGGAAATCTGTCGGGCGCCAATCTCCACATGCGCTGCGGCCACATCGATTTCTGCCATGGTTGTACTCAAGCTGGAGCTGATCCCATTTAAGGCATCTTTAATGGCCAGAAAATCTCCCGTATAAGTCGTTTTTATTTCCTGGTCCAGGTTTCCCCTACTTATTTCTTCAAGGGTATTGGTAATTTCATTTACGTAACGTTTCAGATTAGTAATTGTCTGATTCAGATCTTCTTTGATGATGGCATGATCACCTTGATAGTCGCCAGTCATGACCGTATTTAGATTCCCGGCTGCGAGTTCTTTCAGCGTTCCCGAAGCCTCTTTTATTGGATTAATCACCGCATCCAATGTCTGATTGAATCCTGCTATCACTTTTGCATATTCTCCTGGTACTTTTGTCTCGTCGCCACGATGGTTCAGATCACCTTCAACAGCTAATGCTGCCATTTTTTGGGTTTCTTTCACTAATGAAAAGATGTTTTCCATCATCCCAATCAGACTCGGTATCATGGTATCATTTTCACTTCTTTTTCCGATAGCTTTTAATTCGCTCAAATCGCTAAGTTCACCTGCTTCAATATGATTAGCAATTTGAACAATGTGAGCCAGCTGTCCATGAACCGCATTGATGGCTTCTCCGATTTCACCGAAAATACCCTGATGACGGTTTTCAATGATTTGGCTGAGGTCATTTTTACGCATTAAGGCCAGTACCTGATTCCCCTCTTCCAGAGCTCCCAATCCATCAATACAAGCATTAATACTTTTTTTTAACTTGTCAAAGTCCCCTTGATAGGTCTCATTGATCTTATGAGGAATCTCTCCCTTTCCAATCTTGTCAACGCACTCTGCCGCAATATTTAGGGGTCCAACCATTGCATCTAAAGTAGCATTAACACCTTCAACAATTGTTCTAAAACCGCCTTGAAATACGATTGCATTACCTCTTATTTCCAGTTTTCCGGCAACTGCTGCTTGAGCTAGCATGGATGCTTCTTCAATTAATCCCCGAATGGTTTCGATGGTCTTTATCAATGCCGGGGTGATTTCATCCCGCTCATCTTTGACTTCAATACTGGCCGATAAATCCCCAGCCGATATTTGATTCATAGTTCCGATCACCACATTCTGAAGCTCATCGGCAAACTCATCCATCACCATAGCCATTTCACCAATCTCATCCTGAGATTCCAGGTTGAGACGAATCCCCAGATGACCTTTACCCATTTCTTTAATCATATGGTTGATGCTGGCAATGGGCTTGGTTATAGAAGTTGATAGTTTGTATAAGATCAATGCCAGAATCAAAAAAACAATCAGACCTGCAAAAGCAATTAACAGGATATTCTTGGTGATTGCCGATTGTACTGTATTCATCGAATATCCGATATTAAGAGCGCCTTTAAGCTCTCCATTGATCACAACAGGGTATACGACGTCATAAACATTGGTATTTTCCGTTTCATAAAAAAATTCTTTCGCACTCATTTCTCCGTCAAGTGCGACCTTTTTAATATTTTCATCTTCCTGGTAATTTTTACCAATATTGTCCTGATTGCTGTCTGCTACCCCAATCAAGTCCTTGTCGATGAAGCTTGCATAAACAATGCTTTCATCCGTTGCCAATTCATCGATTAAAGCCTGATAACCAAACTTTTCGGTTAATTCCAGTACCCGGTCAGCCGACACCCCCGCTTGGACAAATTCGCCAGTATTACTTCTGACATAACCGTATTTAAAGGTTTCATCGGTTTCAGTGCTTTTTCTTATTTCTTCCATCAACTCTGGCGCTCCGCTGATCATAAAGTTATGAATGGGATCTCCCGGCGTCACCTTCCAACCCAGATATTCGCTATTGGCAGCATTAATGATCTCCCCCGCGGTATTATACCAATAAATGTGATTTATTCCCGTTTGCGCTGCAAGCTGGGTTAAATAAACATCATTGATACTGCCCCGACTGCCGATGATAATGTTCCCAACACTACGAATCTGGGATTCCAGCATTTCATTCATGGTTTGAACGGCTTCTGTGTTATCTTCGATTCGATCCACGAAGCGCTGTGAAGATGAGAATCCATTTTCCCGCATTTCTGCAAGCAGACTGTCTCTGGTTAAATAAGAAGATATCGCGCCGATAAAAAGGATTCCTGCCAATACACAGATTAGAGGTATAATTAATAATCTCATCTTGATTGACTTTTTTTTGGCGATTAGGTTGTTTCGATCCATTTTAACATTCCTTTCCGTGTAGCGTGAAGACGCTACGAAGTAACGTATTAAATTAGAAGCTTAGTTCTCGTTCACTCTATTCATTGTGTCAACCAACTTGAGTTTATTTTTTTCTAATGGTTTCATTCTTAAACGCTTTATATATTGAAACACAAATCATGATGATGACCAATACAAAAGGCAGGGCCATGATAATTGCGACATTCCGGATCGCCACCAATCCCCCACTCAAAAGCAGCACAATGGCCATTGATGATAACATCAATCCCCAAATCACTTTTATCTTTTTATCCGGATTTAAATCCCCATTTCGGGAGAACATTGCAATAACAAAGTTTGCTGAATCGGCCGATGTCACAAAAAAAGTAATTATCAAAATCGTTGCCAATAATGAAATGCCCTTCCCAAAGGGCAGGTATGATAAGGTTACAAATAACCCCACCGCAACATCTTTTGTAATCGCATCAGCAACATGAAGGCCATCAATTATTTCAAAATGTAGCGCCGTGCCGCCAAAGACAGTAAACCAGACACAACAAAAAATAGCCGGAAGAACAATCACCCCCAAAATAAACTCTTTAACGGTTCGTCCTTTTGAAATTCGGGCAATGAAGGTCCCCACAAAAGGCCCCCAGGACATCCACCAGGCCCAATAAAAAATTGTCCAGTTCCCCAGCCATGGATCATTTTTAAATGGCGTTAATGCTAAACTCATAGTCAGTATATTTTGAACATAGCCACTTAAGCTGACAAAAAAAGTATCGATGATAAAAACCGTTGGCCCTGTGAAAAGCACAAAAAGCAATAAAACCACCGCAATCACAATATTTGTGTTACTTAAGATTTTAATGCCCCTATCCAACCCGGATAATGAAGAAATTAAGAATAAGATGCTAATAACAATTATGATAATGATTTGAACATTTATATTATTGGGAATATCAAAAAGCGTCGCCAGTCCCGCATTTGCTTGTAATGCACCGAGTCCCAAAGATGTTGAAACCCCAATTACCGTTAAAACTAATGATAGAATATCAACCAGTTTGCCAATTGGTCCCTTCACCTTTTCACCCAGCAGTGGCTGTAATGTAGAACTGATTAAGCAAGGCTGTTTTTTTCGAAACGTAGCGTAAGCCAAGGCTAAGCCGACAATGGCGTAAATTGCCCAGGGATGAAAACCCCAATGCAAAAAGGCATACTGAAATGCCATCGTCGCTGATTCTGTGGTTTCTGCTTCAATCGCCAAAGGCGGCTGCAGATAATGAAAGACGGGTTCAGCAACACCCCAAAACACCAGTCCAATCCCCATACCGGCACTGAATAGCATCGCAAACCAGGAAAAGTTCGAATACTCTGGTCGATCCTGATCCGTTCCTAAACGTAGACTGCCAAATTTACTGAAGGCCAGAAATAAACAAAAAACCAATATTCCTAAAACTGAGATCAGGTAAAGCCACCCCAGATTATTGGTGATCCCCCCAAACAAAAGATTGGTTAATGTTAATAAACGGTCGGGAAACATGAATCCAAATAACAAGAAAATTACTAAAAAAATAAGGGAAATATAAAATACCATAATGTTATCCTCTCACCAGAATCTTAAAACGCATTCGAATCCTTCATACCAGTTGTTCAATCTTTTTTTATAAATAGCTTGTCATAGTTTCATTTCTCAACATCGATATGTGATAATGAAACTACGTCAAGCTTTCTGAATTCTTGTAGACGTTTATTTGACCGGTCCAATCTGTCCCTGACGATAGGCTTTACTGTATTTTCGGCAATGCTTATCTTGTCCAAGTAGTGCATAGGTTGCAATTATTGTCCCCATCATATCCCGGTTTAGCGGATCTAACACAGCTGAATCCATACCTGCCTGAATGGCAAAGGCCATACATGTTTTATTCAGGAGCGATCGTACCGGTAAACCAAAAGACATATTGCTGATCGCACCAGTGACATGAATAGTCGGGTATAGTTCTTTAATTTTTTTAATTTCCTGGGCAAAGTTTAACATCGAGTTATTCTCCGTTGACAAGGCCATTACGCAGGGATCAATATGGATCCGATCTGGTGTAATTCCGAATTTTGCTGCCTTTTCAACCATGATTTCTGTGATTTTCAATTTCGTTTCAAGATCACTGGGTATACCATGGTTATCACAGGTCAAGCCGACTACTTCCCAGCTATTCCCTTCTAACAGAGGCAGTAAAACCTCGCATTTATCTCCTTCTTCTGAAATTGAGTTGATCAGGCCGGGTTTGTTCGCATACTTAAAGACCGCTTCAATTACCTGAGGATTGGGACTGTCGATGCCTAGTGGTGTGTCCGTTGCATCCTGAACCACTTCCATCAACCATTTCAACGTTTCTATTTCATATTCCGGTGCAGTACTCGCACATACATCGATAAAATTCGCACCGGCCTCCGTTTGCTTAATCGCCAGATTTGCTATAAAATCGGCATCTCTTCTTTCGATAGCCTCTTTAACTGACGGAATTGTTCCGTTTATTTTTTCTCCAATTATGATCATACTTTGTCTCCTTAAATTATACATAGAAGACAAGTATAGCTCTACTCATCTTCTATGTATTTGCTTGTTTGATGATTTATTTTTATCGTTACCGAACTATTCGATGATGATTCATTATTATCTTAGTCGGGTTATTTATGCCACCCAACCTTGACAAATCTTAACCCCTTCAGCAGCATTTGTAGTATACTGATCGGCTCCAACCATTTCACAGGATTCTTTGGTTACAGGATTTCCTCCGATAATGATCTTTGCATCGATGCCTGCTGCTTTAATCGCTTCAACGGTCTCTTTCATCGAATCAATCGCCAGGGTTAAGACACCACTCATACCAATAATACAGCCTTTATTGTCTTTTGCAGTTTGAACGAATAGTTCTGGAGCCACATCGATTCCCAGATCCACCACTTCAAAACCGGCTGCCTCCGACATGCTTTTGAAGATGTTCTTGCCAATATCATGTAAATCACCATGAACGGTCCCAATTACAATGGTTCCGGCAATCGCTGTTTCACCGCTACCCAAAACCGGTTTTAAGACATTAATTGATTCCGTTAATAACTCACCGGCAAAAATAAGATCGCCAACAAAATAATCCCCTTTTTCAAACAGATCACCAACGATTGCCATGCCAGCCTGGCAGGCAGCAATGGCCTCCTGTGCTTCGGGTTCAGTCGGATTTGACTTAACAAATTCGTTCAACAAATCCATCACTACTTCTTCTTCCAAATCTCCAACAGCCTGTGTTAATTCTTTTAAATCCAGCATATTTTTTACCATTCCTTTTCTTATTTTCATTATATTTAAGCCGATACTTATTTTTTATTGAATATTATCTGATCAACACATTGAAATTTGTCATCAATGCGCTTTTCTGTTTAAAAATTCAGCACATGATCAAAGTCTCTCAACCATCAATCAATAAACTATTATTGCTTAGAATTTTTCACTTTCCGGCAGGTAACGATTGAGAATTTCCTGTTGTTTTTTTGTTAAATCTGGGGCTTTGTAGCTAGCTAATCTAGCTTCAACCTGTTTCGAAGCACGTTCTCTGATATCACCAACTTCTTCAAATATCTGCGTCGGATCGCCAGCAGTTTTATTAAAAATTGCCGATAAATGATGCTCATCGCGGTATTCCTTTGGTGTTCTTCCGGATAGATAATTTCCTAACGGACCGGCTTTCTTGATTTCTTCAAAAACTTTACTGGCCTTGGTATCAGAGATATCAATCCCCTTGTTCAATCGCATTAAGATCCGGTTTACTTCTTCATCAAGGACAAATTTTTCATAACTGCCGACGGCATAAGACTGAAGGATACCAGCATTGTTCAAAGCGAAGTCGGATTTCCCCAGATATGTAGTCATCAACGTCGTCATTGTCTCAACTCCCGCCTGATAATCTGGCTTGAGTGAATCTGAACCGCTGACTCCGGTTCTTACTGGCAGCCCATAGTAACGACCTAAAGCTAAAGTTGACATTTGAATCAATTGGGCTTCGGGCCATTGTCCTGGATTACCGAACCCATCAACGCAGCTGGTGCGGTGAGATTCGTCATTGAACAGGTAATGATTGTAACTGGTTGTCCTTCTTCAACAAGACCCATGATGTTATCAAGTACCTCATAAGAATAACCCATTGGTGAAAGTGCACAACAATTGGTTAATAATACAGGTCGATCCCAGATATCATAGAACTCTTTATACATGTTGGCAATCTCTTTGGCGGCATCCTTCAAACTCTGTTTTTTAACATTTAGACTGTTGGCAACATTTCCGTAAGTTGGTCTGTCTGAATATTTCAAACACAAAGCCACTTGTGGCAAATAGAAATTATCTACAGTTTTATCTAAATCTGGCGTATCGTAGGCTGAGTTATTGACAAAATCGGTAACATCACTAGTGTGCATCAGTTTTAGAAATTTAACGACATCAGGCAATAATGCCATTCTATAAGTATCATCTTCAAAAAGGAATTTTGAAGGGCCATAACAGCCAACTGTCTTCGGTTTAAAACGTTCACCAATTGAAGTTTCGCCGGCGTTGGTCGTTACCGAGAATGATTTGGGTGCTGTTTCCAACGCTTTGTTTAAAAGCGCTTCACTAATTTTTACGATATTTCCTTCAACTGTCGCACCATGTTTTTTGAAAATCTCAAGTGCCTCTTCACTGGCAAATGAAACCCCAACTTCTTGTAAAACCTTTAGTGAATACTCATGTAACAACTCTACATCACGGGTAGATACATATTTTTCATAAAAACGTCTGTTAATATACATTTGAAATAGCCTCCAGTTTTTTTAATTAATACATGTATTTCGCAACACAAATATATCATGCTCCAGAATCCGTTGTCAAGCGATTTTTCAACTTAATTCGCTATTTTAATCGTCTACATTTAATATGCCTAATTACGAAATATCCGATTCTGCGCATTTATTATGATTACTTTCTCTCGAAATTCCTCAATTGCTGTAAATAAAAATAGTTGTTGACCGTTTACAAGTATCATGTTATACTCCTTGCAATAGACATGTATTTCGCACTCATGTTTAGGAGGATATTTATGAAAAATTTTGCAGTTGCCGTTTTTACGATTTACATTTTATGATCAGTTTGCGGCCGCGTATCAACTTAGCAATACGCAAATCGGAATTCTTGCTTCGGCATTAAATTTGACCTATACTTTTTGCTATCCCATCGGCGGCTGGATGGCCGACCGTTTCTCAATGCGGTCGATGATTTCCACTACCCTTGCCGCTTATGCTGTGTTAACGTTCGCCTTTGCGATGACCACTAACTTTACAGCCCTACTGATTATTCATTTTCTTTACGGATTTTTCGGCATTGCCACGCTGTGGTCTGCCTACCTCAAAGGGATCAGAAATTTGGCTAACGAAGATAACCAGAGTAAGATGTTCGGCGGAAGCGAAGCCTTGCGGGGCGTTATTCAAACCCTGATGGGCTTTGCATTTCTGGCTATTGTCGGTCTGGCCGCTACCCCTGCTGCCGGTATGAAAGTTCTTTTCTTATTTGGAGCCGGCGTCTGTGCCCTGTTTTTTGTTCTGGCCCTGGTCTTTCTTCCTAAAACAGACATCAAACACGAAGCGCAGGTCGCCGATAACGAAACGAAGTATCGTGTAATGGATGTCCTAAAAAACAAAGGCGTCTGGATCTCAATCCTGGTGATTATGTTTGCCTATCTCACCTGGGCAATCGGCAACGCCTACATGACAACCTATACGGTACAGGTGCTAAACATCTCGACAACAACAGCCAGTGCCATTGGAATTTTTAGAAGCTACATCATTGTGCTGTTGGCTGGCGTGATCGGCGGCTTTTTCATGGATAAGTTCACTTACAAAGGCAAAGGCTTTATTATCGCTTTTGGAGCCATCTCCGCCGCCTTGGTTGCCTTGCTCTTCTCTGCCAAGGTTATCGCCATCAGTATTATCCTGACCCTGGTGATTGCATTTATCGCAAACATCATGAAATCTACCTACTGGTCAATTATGGACCAGGCTGGTATCCCCGTTGGAATGACCGGAATGGCTACAGGTATTATTTCGTTTATCGCTTTTATCCCGGATGTTTTCTACGGCCTGATTTGCGGTAAATGGTTGGATGATGCCAAAGCCGCCGGTGATATTTCTGCTGGTTTTAATCAGATTTTCATCCTATTAATTGTTTGTGCCATCCTCGGTATCGGTTCAGCGATGTTGTTGGTAAAACGAACGAACGATTTAAAAAAGTTGGAAGTGGCGGAATCAGAAGCTACACCGGCAGCTAGTATATCTCAGTTTTAATATTACATAGCATCCAGTAGCATTCAATTTTTCAGGTCAATGTATTCTAGTTAGCGTGTGACGGTATTATTTCCATCTATCTCTTAAACGTCTTAAACCTTCACACCACACAGCTTTTTCTCTATATAAAAAAAAGTGTCTGACAGATTATTTGTCTGTCAGACACTTTTTTGTATGTACCAGTTTATCCCATCAAGCCTGGATATAAAGGATATTTTTCTGTTAAGAACGCGACTTTTTTAAGCGCCAGTTCCATGTCTTTTTTTATCAACGCCGCTTCAATGGCATCGGCTACAACTTCCATATCGGCTTCAACCAAACCTCGGGTGGTAATCGCCGGGGTACCCACCCGTATTCCACTGGTGACAAAAGGACTTTCCTTGTCGTAGGGAATAGCATTTTTGTTAGCGGTGATATTGACTTTTCCCAGGGTTTCATCCGCTTCTTTGCCAGTCAGACCAACCTTGCTGACATCTAACAGCATCAAATGGTTGTCGGTTCCGCCAGAAACAATTCTAAATCCCCGTTTTTCAAGAGCGGCCGCCAATACTTTGGCATTCTTGACCACCTGCTCCTGGTATGCCTTAAACTCTGGCGTTCCGGCTTCTTTAAAAGCTACTGCCTTGGCGGCGATCATATGCTCCAGAGGACCACCCTGGGTACCTGGAAAGACACCCTTATCAATCAGTTTGGCATATTCTTTTTTACATAGAATAATGCCTCCTCTTGGGCCTCGCAAAGTTTTATGAGTGGTGGTGGTGACAAAGTCGGCATAGGGTACCGGACTTTGATGCTGTCCGGCTGCCACCAGACCGGCAATATGGGCCATATCCACCATCAGATAACAACCGGCGGCCTTGGTCATCTTTGCAATCCGTTCAAAGTCGATGGCTCGGGGGTATGAGCTGGCGCCCACAACCACCAATTTGGGCTGGTGTTCTTTGATCAGCTTTTCTATTTCATCATAATCGATGGTTTCCGTTACCTGATCTACCCCATAAGAGATAAAATTATAATACTTTCCTGACAGGTTGGCTGGACTACCGTGAGTTAGATGACCACCCTGATCCAGGCGCATCCCTAAAACGGTATCGCCAGGTTCTAAAATTCCCATATATACGGCAGTATTTGCCTGGGCACCGGAATGAGGCTGGACATTAGCGTGTTCGGCGCCAAATAATGCTTTGGCTCGATCAATGGCAACCTGCTCGATGGTATCAACGTGAACACAGCCGCCATAGAAGCGGTGTCCCGGGGTACCTTCCGCGTATTTATTGGTTAAATGGCTTCCCATAGCTATCATCACTGCGTCTGACACAAAGTTTTCAGAGGCGATGAGCTCTAAATGACTTTGTTGCCGATGCAATTCCTTTTCCATGAGTTCGTAAATCTCAGGATCTGCAACTTTTACTTTTTCAAAAAACATAAATTCCTCCATAAAACTCTTTCTAATAGTCATTTCGCCGATTTGATAGCCTTTCGAGGGAAGCTGCAATACTTTTTAAATAGATCGATATTTCTTCAATTTTCACTTTGAAATAAAAAACAAACATGATGCCTGACATCAAAAAAAAGATCAGCAATATCGGGATGATACTCCAGGCCACACCGGCCATACTATTTACAAATTCATTCATATTGTCCTCCATTAGGCGACTGTCTTCATCTGAAAGACACTTGTACGGCAATAACATTTACTATTGTAAC
>PGZR01000084.1 GCA_002841405.1 Firmicutes bacterium HGW-Firmicutes-4
GGCGAAAGCAATGTTATCATGAATTATCTTGATTTGCTTTTGGAACTGCCATGGACCAGTGAGAAAAAAGAAATCGATATTGAACACGCCAGACAGGTATTGGAGTCTCACCACTTTGGTATTGACGATGTGAAAAAACGAATCATTGAACATCTCGCCGTGATGAAATTAAAAGAAGATAAACAAGGCTCAATCCTGTTGCTTGTGGGACCTCCGGGAACCGGAAAAACCAGTTTGGGCAAGAGCATTGCAGAAGCCTTAGATCGTAAATACGTACGAGCCAGCTTAGGTGGAGTTCGGGATGAAGCCGAAATTAGGGGACATCGTAAAACTTATCTGGGCGCCATGCCAGGACGGATCATAAAAGGAATTGCCAATGCTGAAGCTAAAAACCCAGTTTTCATCCTGGATGAAATTGATAAGATGGGCATGTCCCACCAGGGTGATCCCGGTTCAGCTTTACTGGAAGTTCTAGATCCTGAGCAAAACTGTACCTTCTCAGATCATTATCTGGAAATTCCCTACGATTTATCTGAGGTATTCTTTATTGCGACAGCTAATGACCTCAGCACGATCCCGGCACCATTGTTGGATCGGGCCGAAATTATTCAACTGTCAAGTTATACCAACGGAGAAAAGAAACGGATTGCCATTGATCATTTATTACCAAGTGTGTTAAAAGATCATGGTTTAACCACTGACATGCTTCAGATTGAAGAAACGGCTGTTGAAGCGATCGTTGAAAATTACACCGCTGAAGCTGGTGTTCGTGGCCTGACTAAACAACTGGCAAAAATTGCCCGAGTTGTTTCTGAAAAAATTGTCTCGAAAAAAGTTGAACTGCCATTTGTTGTGACAACCCAAAATATCAGTGAGGTATTGGGGAACAAAACCAGAAGGCACGAAAAAGCCGGCGAAAATAACAAGCCTGGTGTTGTAACTGGAATGGCATGGACCGCTGTCGGCGGAGAAATCCTCTTTACCGAAGCGAGCCTGATGCCAGGAAGTGGCAAGCTAACCCTAACCGGTCAACTGGGCGATGTAATGAAAGAAAGTGCCACCATCGCGATGAGCCTGATCCGGTCACGTTTGGGTGATTTGGCCAACGGTTTTGATTATTTCAAAAATGATACCCATATTCATGTACCATCTGGTTCAACACCAAAAGATGGACCATCTGCCGGGGTTACCCTAACCACTGCACTTTGCCAGTTGGTGGTATTAAGGAAAAGGTTATCGCTGCTCAACGCAGTGGCATCACAAAAATTTTGTTGCCAAAAGACAATGAAAAAGATGTCAGCGATATTCCTGAAGAAGTACGAAATGCCTTAACCATCATTCATGTTTCAACCATTGAAGAAGTGCTAAAAGAAGCATTGGGAATTGAGTTGCCAGAGTGCAAACCAGTTTTGAACAGACCAAAAGGCGATTCTAATGTACAACTGAGCATGGTAGGAGAATAATATTACTGTAAATTAAAGGAGTAGAAATAAGTCTTAAGCAGAACTGGACAGGCTAGTAAACGATGTTTAGGTATGGGTCTGAACCATCGGGTCAGCAATTGCCAATCCCTTTTCGCTCGGGGATGAACGCCTCATTTGAAAGGTAATGTTTAGCACAAACCACTCCGTTTTTAAAGGAGCTGTCAGATGACAGCTCCTTTTTTTCTACCGCGTTTTGTCGACGGTCTTATTATCTTATGATATAATAATTTCCATGAAAATAAAGATGTTAAATAATGAAACAATTAATAAAATAGCGGCCGGTGAGGTGATTATCCGACCGGTGTCGGTGGTCAAAGAATTGGTAGAAAATGCCATTGATGCTGGTGCTGACGAGATTCGCGTGATCGTTGAGGCGGGGGGGAAAAATCGGATTACGGTCCGGGATAATGGCTGCGGTATTGCATATAATGAGATTCCGCTGGCCTTTAAGCGCCATGCTACCAGCAAGTTATCAACCATCGAAGATCTGGAATCCATCGAATCGCTGGGATTTAGAGGTGAGGCTTTGTCCAGTGTGTCAGCTGTTGCCAAGGTCCAGATTGTCACTCGCTTCGAGTACGAAGAGGTTGGCAGTTTGACTCTTTTTGAAGGGGGAGAGCTGCTCAATCAGCGAGTCTGCGCTTATAATCGCGGTACCGAGATAACGGTGAGTGATCTGTTCTATAACACCCCGGCCCGTCGC
This sequence comes from Firmicutes bacterium HGW-Firmicutes-4, assembly GCA_002841405.1. Classification (GTDB taxonomy): domain Bacteria; phylum Bacillota; class Clostridia; order Eubacteriales; family Eubacteriaceae; genus Acetobacterium. The sequence goes on from PGZR01000084.1 coordinate 2,188, forward strand.
AAACATATGGAAAAGGATAAAAAGGAAGAAACAATTGTTCGCGATCTGTTGGAGAAAATTGCTATATCCCATCCGGGGATTCGTTTTCAGCTCAGCAGCAATGGACGAATTGTCCTTGATACCCCAGGAACAGGGAAGGTGATCGATGTGGTTAAGGGGCTTTATGGACTTGACATGGCCGATAATCTGATCGCTCTGAATTACGAGAACAAACCCATGAAGCTGGCGGGTTTTGTGGGAAACCTTAAAACCCTGCGAAACCATCGTGATGACCAGGTGTTTTTTATTAATGGGCGCTATATCAAAAACAACCGCCTGGCTCAGGCTCTGGATGAAGCTTATGAGGGTTATAGCATGAAAAATCAGCATCCGTTGGGTATTATTTTTATGGAACTGCCTGGTCGAATGTTGGACGTAAACATTCATCCGGCTAAAACCGAAATAAAAATACTAAATGAAAGTCTGGTCTGCCTTCTTTTTAAGCAGGGAATCCGGGAAACCCTCAGAAATACCAATCTGATTGTAGAACTGGGAACTGCGGATAATGATTACGCTAAAAACCATGAGAACAAGAATCGTTTTGATAACAAGCCAGCTGACAACAGTGATCTGGATGAACCTGAATTAAACAATCAGGGCAGCGAAGCAAAAGCAAAAGTTCCGGCAACATCGACTCAACAGGCTTTAGTCGAAGATCAAACTACCATTGAGACAATGATCCAGCAAGTAGCACTCCCAGAGAGTGATCCGCATTTGTTAGAATCGATGAATACAAATCAAATGACGGACCGCTTTGATCATGAGCCGAGTATTGGTAAAACAAAAGAATTATCGCTGAAACGGAATGACGATCATCGTCCAGTCGCTGTTGTCTCAGGACAATCAGAAGTTAAATTAAAAGAGGAAGCAATATCTGAAATCAGAAAAGATAAACAGGGAGGACTGTCAGCGAAAGCTGAGGTTTTGTTATCATCGAATCTTCATAATCGCGTTACTGAAGCCCCGGGGATATTTGAGCTGAATCAGGAAGATCCAGAAAAAAACGCTTTGAGAACGAGCGCGTTATCGGTTTTAAAAAAGGATGTTAAGGATCTGAACACGATGAAAATTGTCGGACAGCTGTTTAATGTGTACATTCTTCTGGAGGGCGACAAAGAAATCTATCTTCTCGATCAACATGCTGCCCATGAAGCTTTTCTAACTCAGGAGCTGATGGAAATATTTGATCGCAAGGATGGGCTTCCCAGTCAGGGCTTAATGACTCCGATCCCTTTAAAAATTCGTCCTAAAGATTTAGCGGGGATTGAGATTCGGTTGGCTGAGTACAGGCGCTTGGGTTATGACTGCGATATTTTTGGGGAAGAGACCCTGCTGGTGCGCAGTGTCCCGGTATTGTTGGGGGAACCTCAAAGTCCGGACTTATTAAAAGCAATGATTGAAGAAAATCTCTTTGAAAGTGACGAAAATATTGATAATAAATCGGTTTTTTCCGAAAAGGCAAAAAATAAAATCATTACTATGGCTTGTAAAGCAGCTATCAAGGGAGGACAATCTTTGAGTCAGGCTGAAATCAGAAAACTTCTTGAGAATCTGATGAAACTGAGTAATCCCTATACCTGTCCCCATGGCCGTCCCATCATAATGAGATTAAAGGAATATGAATTAATGAAATTATTTAAACGGGTGATATAAGATGGAAGTTAAAAAACCCAAAGTATTAGTACTGGTAGGACCGACGGCCAGTGGGAAAACAGCCTTGGGCGTGGCACTTGCCAAAAAACTTGATGGGGAAATCATTTCCGCTGACTCCATGCAAATTTATAAATATATGAACATTGGTACGGCGAAGGTTACTTTAGAAGAAATGCAGGGGGTCCCCCATTACCTGGTTGATTGTGTGTCGCCAGATGAAGAATTCAGTGTAGCAAAGTATAAAGCTGCTGCATTGGAAGCCATCGAAGCCATTCTTTCAAAAGGAAAGCTTCCTATTATAATAGGGGGAACCGGATTATATATCAACAGTCTCACGCTACCCTGGGATTTTCAGAAAAAGGACAGTGATGAAATAATACGGTGGCGGCTAACGGCCGAAGCTGAAGTCCTGGGGAAAGAAGCCTTGTTTGAACGGCTTAAAACGATAGATCCGGCTACGGCACAAATCGTTCATCCCAATAATCTGAATCGGATCATCCGGGCGTTGGAAATTTATGAGCTCACGGGCAAACCGAAATCGCATTTTGATGAAGAGACAAAAAAACAGGAAGTGCCCTACGATTATGTCATGCTGGGTTTGGACTGGGACCGGGAGACCCTTTATGATCGAATAAACCGCCGGGTCGATCTGATGATTGCGGAAGGCCTCATTGATGAGACAAAAATGCTGGTTGAACGGGGATATGACTGGAATCTGACGGCATTGAAGGCGATCGGCTACAAGGAACTGAAACCTTATTTGGAAGGGACGTCCACACTGGCAGAAGCAGTCACTATTCTAAAACGTGATTCCCGCCACTATGCCAAACGTCAAATGACCTGGTTTCGGAAGGATGATCGGATCCAATGGCTGAAAATGAATGAAACCAGAACGGTGGAGACCCAGGTTGAGGAATTCCTTAATCTGGTTATGCCTCAACTCGAACCAATAAATGAAAGTGAGTAATTGTTTGAACATACAAAAAGACATTAAAACCTATCTTGAACAGGAATTTGAAATTTCAGCAGAGGTCATCAATTTCGTAAAAAAAGTTGAAGATGAAGTTCATTCGCAACTTAAAAAACGCGATGATCTGTCAGAGCTCCATCAGTATCGGGTCATCAAATCGATGCAAAAGGCAGGATTGGGAGATCGGCACTTCACCGTTTCCACCGGCTATGGCTATGACGACGTTGGACGGGAAGTTGTTGAAACCATCTACGCCGACGTTTTCGGTGCCGAAGACGCATTGGTGAGACCCCATATTTCATCGGGAACCCATGCGATTTCGTTGGCTCTATATGGGGTATTGCGCCCCGGCGACCATTTACTGGCCATTACCGGTTCGCCATACGATACCATACGCAGTGTAATCGGACTGGAAGAGGCCTGTGTTGGCCAGGGAACCATTAAAGAATTTGGGGTGACCTATGATCAAATTGAATTGCTGCCAGACGGGAGTTTTGATGAAGCGGCCATTCTTGCCGCCATTACCGCAAATACGAAAATGATCTATCTGCAGCGATCCACCGGTTATAGCTGGCGGTCGGCACTTAGCATCGATGACATGGCTGCGATGATTAAAAAAATTCGTGGAGTAAAAGCAGATGCAGTTATTTTTGTCGATAACTGTTATGGTGAATTTATGGATCGGGTCGAACCGGTATCCATTGGTGCCGATCTGATGGCCGGATCGCTGATCAAAAACCCCGGTGGTGGCTTGGCTCCGACTGGTGGTTATGTCGCTGGCCGGGCGGATCTGGTTCATCTGGCGGCTTGTCGTCTGGCCGCCCCTGGAGTAGCCAGAGAAACAGGTGCGACTCTGGGAATAAATAGAACCCTGCTGCAAGGTCTGTTTTTAGCACCTACAGTGGTAGCCCAGGCAATTAAGTCGGCGGTGCTTTTAGCAGCTTGTTATAAAAAACTGGGCTTTGCCGTTTGCCCTGAAGTAATGGACTATCGCAGTGATATCATTCAAAGTGTCTGTTTAAAAACAGCTGAAGGGGTGAAAACATTTTGTCGGGCAATTCAGGAAGCGGCCCCGGTGGACAGCCAGGCCACTCCTGAACCGTGGGATATGCCCGGCTATTCAGATCCCATTATTATGGCAGCCGGTGCTTTTATTCAGGGTTCTTCCATTGAACTCTCTGCTGACGCCCCGATGCGGGAACCATATTATGTTTATTTTCAGGGCGGACTGACCCATTTTCACGGGAAGCTGGGCGTTTTGCTCAGCCTTCAGCGCCTATTGGATAAACAACTCATAAAGATATAAAAATTCGGATAAAGAAATAGAGGTGAGAAACATGATAACTAAAGAAAAAATTGATCGAATCAACGAATTGGCCCGAAAGAAAAAAGATTGCGGGCTGACTGAAGATGAATCGGATGAGCAAATGACACTGCGAGCCGAATATCTGTCGGCTATCAGAACAAATTTAAGAGCTCAACTGGACAATATCGAAATCGTCGACAAATAAATAAAAAATTTATAATCGGGTTGGAAACGAAGGAGGAAATTGCAATGAAAAATAAAGACAAAGACAAGAGCCCTGGGGCGTTGCTTCAGGAGCAACTGGGTAAAAAATGGGAGCTGGCGTGGAAAGACCTCAGTGATGAAGATGCGATAAAGGTCAAAGCAATCAGCGATGACTACATCCACTTTCTGACCGCCGGAAAAACTGAACGACAATGTGTGACACTCAGTGTTGATCTGGCTGAAAAAGCCGGGTTCAAGCCACTGAAAGCCTATCAAAATGCCGGAAAAATCAATCCCGGGGATAAGGTCTACATGGTTCATAAAGATAAAACCGTGGTTTTCTTTGTCGCCGGCAGCGATTCGATTGAGCAGGGGATGGCCATTATCGGGGCCCATATTGACTCGCCCCGGCTGGATTTAAAACCGTCGCCTCTCTATGAAAGCGATGATATGGCTTTTTTCAAAACACATTATTACGGCGGTATCAAAAAATATCACTGGGTGACGATACCTTTGGCCATGCACGGCACGGTAGTGAAAAAAGATGGTGAAACGATTGACATTTCCATTGGTGAAGCGCCAGAAGATCCCGTTTTCTGTATCACTGACCTATTACCTCATCTATCTCAAGAACAGAATGCCAAAAAAATGACGGAAGGAATCACCGGGGAAGGACTGAATATTATTGTTGGCAGTCAGCCTTATCCCGAAAAGGATCTCAAAGACGGGGTTAAACTTAATATTCTCAATCATCTTTACACAAAATACGGGATGCTGGAAGAAGATTTTGCTACCGCCGAACTGGAAGTGGTACCGGCTGGAGCAGCTCGAAACGTTGGTTTTGATGAAAGTCTGATCGGCGGATATGGACAGGATGACCGGATCTGTGCCTATACGGCGTTGCGGGCCATACTCGACCAGGACACAATCCCAAACCGCACCCTTTGTGTGATTCTGGCTGATAAGGAAGAAATCGGCAGTGTTGGCAACTCGGGCATGCATTCTCGTTTTTTTGAGAATACAGTAGCCGAGCTGATTGATCTGATAGATGTAAAAAAACCAGAAATGGCCATGCGTCGATGTTTTATGAATTCTGAAATGCTCTCTGCTGACGTTACTGCTGGGGTTGATCCTAACTTTACCGGTACCCATGATAAAGGAAATGCTCCGTATATTGGCAAAGGAATGGTCTTATCAAAGTACGGCGGAGCTCGCGGAAAATCTGGATCCAATGACGCTCATGCCGAGTTTATGGGAAAAATGCGAAAAACCCTGGAAGCTGCCGGAGTAATCTGGCAGATGGGGGAACTGGGCCGGGTGGATCTTGGCGGCGGCGGCACCATTGCCCATATTCTGGCTGAATATGGGATGGATGTACTGGATTGTGGTCCGGCGCTGCTGAGTATGCACTCACCCTTCGAATTGGCATCCAAAATTGATCTGTACATGTGTTATAAGGGGTACAAAACCTTCCTAGCTTAGGTAAAATGACAAAATAATACCCTTTCCGATAGAATACTCAATTGAAAAACTTATTTGTTAATATAGTAACAAATGCTATATAATGCATTTATGATTTTCAACATATAAATGGTCACTTTAAAATGGTAATTATAGTCTAAATATTATACTTTTAGAACTATAAATTACCATTTTTTTTATGAGCCCGGTGGGTACAGTATTATTTTAAACAAATTTATCAATACGTATGGAAAAAAAATAATTTATATGTTATGATACTGCCTATATATACAAGTATACAGTAAGGGGGGAATCCACCCACCCTATAGAAAGGAAAGTACTGCTGAAGTTCCTCTGGGCTTTGGCGAAAAGCCGGAAATAGTGATCATACCAATGTCGCTGCACATTGGGGCACCTTGTACACCGATCGTAAAAAAAGGCGATCAGGTATTTCTTGGCCAGAGAGTCGGGGAACCAAATGGTTTTGTTTCCGTACCGGTACATGCCAGTGTCTCTGGAACCGTTGTTGCGGTTGAGGAACGTCCACATGCATCGGGTGACCGGATCATGTCGGTTGTTATTGAATCGGATGGTTTAGATACCATCGACCCAAGTATCAAACCATATGGTACTTTAGAAGAAATGGATGCAGAAGCCATAAAAAAAATGGTTTTGAATTCAGGTATTGTTGGTCTTGGCGGGGCAACCTTCCCAACTCACGTAAAACTGGCGATTCCACCGGACAAAAAAGTTGATTGTGTTGTTTTAAATGGTGCTGAATGCGAGCCCTACTTAACAGCTGATCATCACTTAATGCTGAATCAATCTGAAAAGGTTGTCATGGGATTAAAAGCGGCCATGAAAGCAGTTGGCGTTGAAAAGGGTTTTATTGGCGTAGAAGATAATAAAAACGATGCCATCGAAGCGCTTGTAAAAGCAATTGGAAACGATAGCAGATTGGAAGTTTATTCTCTGCACACTAAATATCCGCAGGGTGCTGAGAAACAATTAATTGCAGCAATCACAGGTCGCGAAGTTCCATCGGGGGCACTGCCTGCAGATGCCGGTGTTGTGGTAATGAATGTTGGAACTGCAGCTCAAATTGCGGAGTCCATGACAACTGGAATGCCTTTGTATAAACGTTATCTAACGTGTACTGGTGATGCCATCAAAAATCCGCAAACTATTGAAGTTCGAGTAGGGGTACCTTTTCAGTCGGTAATTGACCAGTGTGGCGGTTTTTCAGTTGAACCAGGAAAAGTAATCTCCGGCGGTCCGATGATGGGCGTAACTCAGTTTGAAACCGGAATCCCAGTGATGAAGGGAACGTCAGGAATTCTCTGTTTAACCAAAGAATCAGCAAAAATTGCGACACCATCAAACTGTATTCACTGCGGTAAATGTGTAGGAGTTTGTCCAATTCATTTACAACCGCTTTATATTGCTGAATATTCGCAACGGAATAACTGGGATAAATGTGAATCAAACCATGCCATGGATTGTATTGAATGCGGAAGCTGTTCTTATATCTGTCCTGCGAAACGAACCCTGGTATCATCCATTCGTGTAGCTAAACGTGAGATTATCGCACAACGTAGAAAAGGAAATTAGGAGGAATATTGATGAATGAATTAAATCTTACAGTGTCATCATCCCCCCATATCCGGGCAAAACATTCCACAGCCAATATTATGCAAAATGTTATTATTGCTTTGTTACCTGCATTGGCTGTCGCAGGATTTGTTTTTGGGATATGGGCATTGGCACTAGTAGCTATTTGTATTATCTCGTCAGTGGTTACAGAAGCGGTTATCCAAAAATTGCTCAAAAAACCGATTACCGTCAATGACTGGAGTGCGGTTGTAACTGGTGTGCTTTTAGCATTCAACTTGCCGATTAACGCACCCTGGTGGATCGCTGTTGTGGGTTCTGTTTTTGCCATCGCCATTGTAAAACAATGTTTTGGTGGTTTAGGACAGAATTTTATCAACCCTGCATTGGCAGCACGAGCTTTCTTATTGGCTTCCTGGCCAGGTCATATGACAGCAACTGCGTATTTACCAGTGTCAGATACGGTAACAACCGCAACGCCGCTGGCCTTATTGAAGGCTGGTGAAGCGGCAAGCATGCCTTCAGCAATGGACTTATTTTTCGGCTTAAACGGCGTGTACGGATGTATCGGAGAGATTTCGGCGATTGCTTTGCTAATTGGAGGATTATATCTAATTTTTAAAGGTATTATTAGTTGGCGAATTCCAACCATTTATATATTAACGGTTGGAATCTTTGCCCTTCTGGTTGGTCAGGACCCAATCGTGCATATTGTTTCAGGTGGTGTGATGTTGGGCGCCTTCTTTATGGCGACGGATTATGCTTCATCACCGGTTACAGCAAAAGGTCAGATTATTTATGCATTGGGGTGTGGGTTAATTACCATGATCATTCGTATTTATGGCGGATATCCCGAAGGCGTTTCTTATTCAATTCTACTGATGAATGTTGCAACACCTCTTATTGAACGCTTCACCAAAGAGCGAATCTACGGTGTAACTAAAACCAAGAAGGAGGCTAAAGCATAATGGAAACAAAAGTAAAAGTTCAGATTGATTGGAAAGTTGTTTTTAAATTAGGTTTTATATTACTTCTTATTTCAGGGGTAGCAGCTTGCTGTCTGGCATTAACCAATTATGTTACGGCTGGTACGATTGAGGAAATGAATATTCAAGCGAACACCGTAGCGCGTCAGGAAGTTTTGCCGGAAGCGACCGATTTCGAAGAAGTATCAGTTGCAGATGTGGAAAAAATTGCTGCAGGAATTGGGATGGCAAAACCAGAAGAACTGCTGGAAATTTATATTGGAAAGAATGGCAGTGAAATTACAGGGTACACCGTCAAGACAGGTCCAAGTGGTGGTTTTGGTGGAGAAGTACAAGTGTTAACTGGAATCTCGACGGATGGAGTCATTACAGGAATCACAATCATTAAACATAATGAAACACCAGGTTTGGGTGCGCTTGCCACCGGTGAATGGAATGATCAATTTACCGGAAAGTCGGCGACAGAAGAGTTGATTGTTGTTAAAGGGACAGCTAAAGAAGGCAGTAATGAAATTCAAGCAATAACTGGATCGACTATTACTTCCAAAGCTGTTACTGATGGTGTGAATACATCGATTCTAGTTTACCAGACTTTGTCGGAATAGGGGGAGTATTTAGATGAATTTTATACAAAATCTAAAAAAGGGTATCATTAAAGAAAATCCGATCTTCGTGCTTTTGCTGGGGATGTGTCCTACTCTTGCGGTAACAACATCAGCTGTTAATGGTATGGGCATGGGCTTGGCTACTTGCGCAGTACTCATTTGTTCAAATGTCGTAATTTCAGCACTCAGAAAGGTGATTCCAGACAATATTAGAATCCCAGCCTTTGTTGTTATTATCGCTTCGTTTGTTACTATTGTCGGAATGTTGATGAAAGCTTATTTGCCGGCTTTAGATGCATCGCTGGGATTATTTATTCCCTTAATCGTTGTAAACTGCATTATTCTGGGTCGAGCTGAAGCGTTTGCATTTGGAAATGGGATTGCTGATTCATTTGCGGATGGATTGGGGATGGGGCTTGGTTTTACCCTGGCGTTAACTATTCTAGGATCAATTCGTGAAATTCTAGGGGCAGGAAGTATTTTTGGATTTTCTTTATTCGGGGCTGCATATGAACCGGTATTATTGATGATCTTGCCTCCTGGGGCATTTTTAACTCTAGGTCTTTTGATTGGTCTCATTAACTGGAAAACGAAAAAGGCATAGGGGGAGATATCAATGACTTTAATTTTTATAATGATCAGTGCAATTTTTGTCAACAACTTTGTACTGTCACGATTTTTAGGTATTTGTCCGTTTTTAGGGGTTTCCAAACAAGTTGAAACCGCTGTCGGAATGGGAGTTGCTGTAACCTTTGTTATGGCACTGGCTTCCGCAATTACATATGTAGTTCAGTATTCGATTTTAGACCCATTGGGTCTCGGTTATCTGCAGACAATTGCTTTTATTTTGGTAATTGCAACGCTGGTTCAGCTGGTCGAAATGATCATTAAAAAAGCCAGCCCATCGCTGTATCAGGCACTAGGTGTATACCTGCCTCTGATCACAACTAACTGTGCAGTTTTAGGGGTTGCGCTTCTAAATATTCAGTTTGAATATAATTTTGTTGAAACAATTTTTCACGGTGTTGGGGCGGCGTTAGGTTTCACGCTTGCCATCGTGCTTTTTGCGGGTATCCGTGAGCGACTTGAAACATCAGCAGTACCAAAAGCCCTTGAAGGATTCCCTATTGCGTTATTGACTGCTGGGTTGATGGCGATTGCGTTTTTGGGATTTTCTGGAATGAAATTAGGTTAGGAGGATACAGAAATGTTAAATGCGATTTTAGTTCCTGTCGGTATCCTCGGTGTATTTGGTTTACTATTTGGGATTGGCCTTGCTATTGCGGCCAAGGTTTTTGAAGTATACGAAGATCCCCGGGTACCTATGGTAAGAGCGGCGCTTCCTGGTGCGAACTGTGGTGGCTGTGGCTTACCAGGTTGTGATGCATTGGCATCAGGTATTGTAAAAGGGACAGCAGCTATAGATGCCTGTCCGGTTGGTGGTGCTGACTGCACCACTGCCATTGCGGAAATTATGGGCATGGAAGCAGGAAGTGCAGTTAAAAAAGTTGCCACTGTAATTTGTCAAGGAACCTGTGAAACGGCACCAAACCGTGCAGAATATTATGGTGAAATGGATTGTCGGGAAGCCATGATCGCGTCAGGCGGAGCAAAAGGTTGCCGTTATGGTTGCATGGGTTTAGGAACCTGTAAAGCAGTGTGCCCATTCGATGCCATTGTGATGGGAGAAGATGGATTACCAAAAATCGATCCTGACAAATGTACATCCTGTGGAAAATGTGTTGACGCCTGTCCCAAAGCCATCATGAATCTAGTGCCAGCTGCTCAGGAAGTCATCGTCAAATGTCATAATCTGGATAAAGGAAAAATTGCCAGATTGTCTTGTACAACTGCGTGTATTGCCTGTGGCGCATGTAAAAAAGCCTGTCGCTTTGATGCAATCACGGTGGAAAACAATTGTGCAAAAATTGATTATGACAAGTGTCGTCAGTGTTATGAGTGTGTGGATAAGTGTCCAATGAACTGTATTTCTGGTGATGTCGAATACGGCAAAGCAACAGCATACATCATCGACGAAAACTGTATTGCCTGCGGTTTGTGCGCTAAAAATTGTCCAGTTAATGCAATTACGGGAGAAATTAAAAAGCCACCCTATGTGATTGATCATGACATGTGTATTGGCTGCGGAATCTGTTTCGATAAGTGTAAGAAAAATGCGATTGAAATGCGACCAAATAAAATTAAATAAATGAGATGTTTTAAAGGGCTCTTCATTGAAAAATGGGGAGCCTTTTTTTTCTTAAGAATTTATGACAATTCAATATTTGATCGAAATTTTAATGAGAATTTTAGGAAAGATGTATAAAATAAATCTGGATTCTGGTAAAATGATGATATTGCTGATATGAGGAGGCTTATGGTGAACGAAAAGTCAGACTATCACGCATCGATCAAAGAACTCCCTGAGGATGAACGGCCCCAGGAGAAAATGATCCGTTATGGGGCAGGGAGCTTAAGCAATGCCGAATTGCTTGCCATTATTATTCGCACCGGAACCCGGAATGCCACATCTGTAGAGATTGGCCGAAAAATCATTGAATACCTGGACAATGATTTATCTTGCTTTCATCAAATGGATGTTTTAGAATTGAAACGAAACCCAAATCTATCTGGAGTTGGCATCGTAAAAGCATGTCAGATAAAAGCTGCTGTTGAATTGGGCCGTCGGATGAAACATAAGGATCTACCAGAGATAAGAATTACCTCGCCCCAGGATGTGGTTGGGATGCTTATGGATGACATGCAGTACCTGAAGCAAGAGTGCTTTAAGATTATTCTGCTGGATACTAAAAATAAGGTAATCAAGGTTGAGGAAATCACCCGTGGAACGCTTAATTCATCTTTGGTTCATCCCCGAGAAGTCTTCGTCAAAGCGATAAAACAGCACGCGGCATCGATTATTCTGGTACACAACCATCCCTCTGGGGATACCGAACCCAGTGCGGAAGACAAAAGTATTACCAAACGTCTGGTTGATGCTGGAGAACTCATTGGTATCTTGGTGTTAGACCATATTATTATTGGCTGGGAGACTTTTCTGAGCTTCAAACAGGAAAAAATTCTCTAATTATATTAAATAAAAAAAATCCTAACGTCTTACTGCAAATTAGGGTATAATAGTATGCATGTTTTTATCGTTGGACGATTTGCATATAATAATCAATTGCAGATCAATTTGGCAAATTATAAGACAGGCATAAATCACGCAGTTTTGGAATCGGGGGTAGAATTATCAGTCTCGTTTATACATATCATATATTAGAAAATCATGAAAAGTTGGTTCGGGATGAACTGGCTAACCGTTACTGTTACTCCAGCCGATTAATCAGAGAAATTAAACGGATAGGGAGAATCAGTTTAAATCATAAAGAATGTTTCCTTGGACAGCAAATCAAACCAGGTGACATAATAGAGATTAAAATGCCGAGGGAAGATATTGATGGAACGCCAGTGTCGGGCAAATTAAGTGTGGTTTACGAAGACGATGAACTACTGGTGATCAATAAGCCACCATTTTGTGTGACGCATCCTACCAAAAGCCATCAATTGGATACCTTAGCAAATTACATCAGCTATTACTGGCAGGAGAGAGATATTTCGGCCAAAATCCGTTTTATCAATCGACTCGACCGGGATACAACCGGTATAGTAGCCATAGCAAAAAACAAGTATGTTCATCATTATGTGCAAAATGAAATGAATTCAGGTAAGGTCACGAAGATTTATCATGCCTTTGTTCATGGAAAGCTTCCCAGTGCTGAAGGGATCATCAATGCGCCCATCGGACAACCCTATGAAGATAGTATTCATCGGATAGTGATGGATTTGGGAAAACCATCGGTCACCCGCTATCGGGTACTGGAAGAGTATAAAAAGGCTTCATTAGTGGAGCTGATTCTGGAAACCGGACGAACCCACCAGATCAGGGTTCACCTAAAGTATCTGGGAAATCCGATAATTGGGGATCCCTTATACCATAGAGATGATTTGGCACTTAATTGTTTTGGAATGTCTCATCAGGCGTTGCATGCACGAAGTCTGGAATTATCGATTCCCCAAAGAAATCATTTGTATGTCCAGGCTGAGTATAACAGCGAATTGACAGACCTTCGAAAGCGTCTGAAAGATAATGAATAGAAAAGGTGATGGAATGAGTGAAAAGCAAAAAAAAGGAATAAAAAGACGTAAGAAGAAAAAACATATTGGCGTAAAGGTACTCATAGTTCTTTTAGTTCTGGGAATTCTGGGAGTTGGGGTTATGTACTCGATTTATGCTGCAAATCGCATGGATATTTCAGATTATCAGTATCAAGCTAAGGATAAAACAGAGATATATGCGGCAGACAATGCCTTGATTGCAGAATTGTACACAAAGAATCGAACCAATGTAACCATTGATCAGATTCCATTACAATTACAACAGGCTTTGATATCGGTAGAGGATTCGCGGTTTTACGATCATTTCGGGATTGACTTACTAGGGATTGTCCGGGCATTTTTCTCTAATATAGCCAGTAATGGCATCGGTGAAGGTGCCAGTACGATTACCCAACAGCTATCGCGGGTGCTGTTTCTGCCCGATATTGCAACCGAGCAGAATTTTAATCAGTCCCTAGTGCGGAAGCTGAAAGAAATATCGATAGCGTTGCAGCTAGAGGAAAAATATACCAAAGAACAAATTCTGGAAATGTATTTTAATGAATATTATTTCGGTTCCGGCGCATACGGGATTGAAGAAGCGGCGCAGACCTATTTTAATAAACCGGTCTCTCAGGTTAATCTGGCAGAAGCTGCGATGCTGGCAGGTTTGCCTCAAGCACCTAGTGCATATGCTCCCAATACAGATTTTGAAGCAGCAAAAAAACGACAATTGGAAGTTTTAAACCGAATGGTCAAAGAAAAATATATCACCCAGGAAGAAGCAGACGCAGCCTATGCCCTGGAACTAGTTATCCGGGACCCGGCGACCATTAGTAATGATGACCAGATTGTTGACAATTATGAAGCTTATGTCGGCCGGGCTTTGGATGAATACGCACGATTAAAAGCATCGGCGGTTATGCAGGAACGTGGCATTACCGAAGATCAGGCTATTGATTATATCAAAGAGAATATTGCCAATGGTGGTTACCGAATTTATACGACCATCAACACGGCCATGCAAGGAGATGCAATTGAGAGCTTGAACAGTTCACTGGACGGAGATATGCCCAATGAAACCGGGGCCATCGTAACAGTAGATCTGGATGGCGCTGTAAAAGCTTATTATGGTGGAAACACGCAAATAGATATGGCCAATACACCAAGACAGCCCGGGTCTAACATCAAACCGCTCTACTATGCAGCAGCTATGGATAAAGGTTTAATTACACCTTCAACGACTATTTTGGATGCCTATACGGATTTTGGTGGATATGCTCCGAGAAATTATGATGGTGGCTATCATGGGACTGTCACTGTCCGAACAGCACTGGTCAACTCTTATAATATACCCGCAGTAAAGGTATATGATAAGGTCGGTCCCGAAGCGGCGGTGGCATTTATGCAAACAATGGGCATTTCGACCTTTGAAGATACAGACTACAATCTTGCGACTGCCTTGGGTGGAATGACCTACGGGATCAAGCCTCTTGAAATGGCAGCTGCCTTCAATGTATTCAATAATGGCGGTGTTTATAACAAACCTTATTTTATAACAAAGATGGAACAGGTCAATGGCGAGGTACTATATACAAAGAGTGATACCAGTACGACGTCAAAAAAAGTGATGGCAGATACGACAGCGACGAATATGATGAGCATATTGGAAGGTGTTGTTAGTTATGGTACCGGATCAGCTGCCGGTCAGATTTATACAACAGCGGGAAAAACGGGAACAACACATGACAATAAGGATTTATGGTTCACTGGAATTACAGGAAATCTTACGACTTCAGTATGGCTGGGAACTCCGGAAAATGATGTACTTTATGGCGGAAGTTCCAGGGCTGCTGGTATCTATGGAAATTACCTGAGCATGGTTATAGATCAGGACTTACTGACCATAACAGAAATGGAAAGAACTTCCAATGATGGTGAAATTTCGGGAGCTTCATCCATAGATTCAGGTACGACTACCACTGATAAAGAAGAGGAGACCAAAACGGATACTACCCCAACAACGCCAACCAAACCAACAGCTCCGACAACGCCAACCGAGCCAGTGACTCCAACCGATCCAACGACCCCAACGGAGCCAACGACGCCGACGGAACCGACTGACCCGACTGACCCGACTGACCCGACCGAACCAACGGATCCGACGGAACCGACAACACCGACAGAACCGACAACACCCACGGATCCAATTACTACCTAACGGAGGATTATTATGATCATAGAAAGTAAATTAAATAAACAGGAAATAAAACAGAATATGCGTGGTGGTAAGGGTAATATAGAGATCACCCATATTACCGATCAGGAGGTACTTGGCGAAAATTGCCGACTCTTTGCTCAGATCATTGTGAAGCCAGGCGATTCTATCGGGGAACATCAGCATGTCGGGGAACGAGAAATATTTTATTTCATACAGGGAAAAGGGATTGTTATTGATAATGGCAAGCAATCCGAAATTGGTCCCGGGGACGTGATGGTTACCCCAAATCAGGACAGTCATAGTGTCGTCAATACAGGTGATGAGGATCTTGTTTTTATGGCACTGATCCTTAAAGAAAACTCGTGACAAAAAAAAAGATTGAACAAATTCTAACCACACTGGAAGGTCTTTATGGGCATGAACAGTGTGGTTTAGATTTTAATACTCCTTTTGAACTGCTGATTGCTACCATCCTGTCAGCGCAATGTACGGATGTCAGGGTAAATATTGTCACCAGGGATTTGTTTAAAAACAATAATACACCGGAATCAATTTTATTGTTAGGTGAAGCAGGTTTGCTGGCAAAAATAAAAACCTGCGGCCTTTCTAAAACGAAGGCTAAGAATATCATTTTAACTTGTCACCGGTTGCTGACGGAATATAACGGCATGGTGCCAGAGCAAATGAATGAATTGATCACGCTTCCGGGGGTTGGACGAAAAACAGCCAATGTGGTAATGAGCAACGCCTTTAATATCCCGGCAATCGCTGTAGATACTCATGTTTTTCGGGTTTCCCGACGAATTGGATTAGCCGGGGGAAAAACTGTTCTGGAAGTCGAAAAAGAGTTAATGAAAAGTATCCCAAAAGATAAATGGTCCCATGCCCATCATTGGCTGATCTGGCATGGCCGAAAATGCTGTACAGCAAGAAATCCCAATTGCTGCGGTTGTATGCTGCTAAATCTCTGTGTTTTTGGCAACCAAAATAATAAAGAAGCATAGTATCAGAACAATTATTTCTTGTGTTTTTCTTAAGAATGGTTTATGATAATCACTATAAATAATCATTGAAAAGAAAAAGGAGGAAAAAAATGAAAAAAAGAATTGTAAGTGTTTTGCTTGTAGTGATGTTCACCGCTTCTATTTTTGCATTTGCTGGCTGCTCAACATCCGGTGGAAGTGCAGATGCAGATGTTGTCAAACTTGGCTTTATTGGGCCAATGACTGGCGATGCAGCCATTTATGGAAGCTCAGCAGAAGAAGGTGCACAATTAGCCGTAGCTGAAATTAATGCAGCAGGTGGTATTGATGGGAAAAATATCGAATTGGTTGCCTATGACTCAAAGGCAGATCAAACCGAAGCAATCAACGCGTATAATCGATTAAGAGACCAAGATGGTGTTGTTGCAGTGATCGGTGGGACCTTAAGTGGTGAAACCTTAGCAATGAAAGACATCATGGTTTCCGATAATATGCCAGTGTTGTCGCCAACAGCAACAGCAGTTGAAGTAACCCAAGATGCTCCAAATGTATTTAGAGCATGTTTCTTGGATGACTATCAGGGTCAAGCTGCTGCCAACTTTGCAGCTACTACCTTAGGCGCAAAAACAGCTGCTTTATTAATCGGCACTGGTAATCCATACTCTGAAGGCGTATCTGAAGCATTTAAAGCGGCATTTACTGCCAAAGGTGGCGCAATCGCCGGCAGCGAATCCTACGGGACAGCGGATAAAGATTTCAGTGCTCAATTAACAAAGATCAAAGAAATGAATCCAGATGTCGTGTTTGTCCCAGATTATGTTCAAACTGTTGGTCCAATTCTTCAAAAAGCAAAAGAAATGGGCATTACCGCAAAATTTGTTGGAGCTGATGGTTGGGATGGCGTTCAGGAAGAATATGCTGATGCTGCTCAAGGAAATTACTTCACGAATCATTATGCAGCCGATTCACCATCTGAAACAGTTCAAAACTTTATCACTGCCTATAAAGCAGAGTATGATAAAGTACCAAACTCTTTTGCAGCTTTAGGTTATGATGCCGTTTATGCTATGGTTGAAGCGATTACAGCAGCTGGATCTACTGAATCAGCAGACATCATTACAGCATTAAAAGCGACCGATCACCCAGGTGTTACCGGAACCTTAAAGTTTGATGAAGAAGGAAATCCAAAGGACAAAGAAGTTACTATTATTAAAATTGATGGTGGTCAATTAAAATTCGATTCCACAGTTGTTAATAAATAGTATTTTAAAAACTACAATAATTCAAAAAAAACACAAGGGATATAGGAGAGGGTAATCTCTTCTATATCCATTTTATGTTATTCTATAAAGGAGGATACATCGTGAATTTATTTCTGCAACAGCTGATCAACGGGCTTAACGTAGGGAGTATCTATGCGCTCATCGCAATCGGTTATACCATGGTATATGGCA
>PGZR01000001.1 GCA_002841405.1 Firmicutes bacterium HGW-Firmicutes-4
ATTTTAAATTATTTTCTAAAAATGAAAACACGACAAAATATTATCTTGTTTTTTTAAATTTATGGGGTACTATAAGTTAATAGCGGATTGGTTATTAACTAAGAATCTAATCGCCCTTCCGATAATCATATTTCCAGAAAGCAAGGTGAAGTGATGAGCATGTTTGAAAACCATAAAACAATCGCATATAAGGAGTTCCGAGAATTTGTAAATGAGTCTGTTCTTGAGTTGATTAAAAAAACAAAAGATAAAAAATGCAACGGCTGTATTGATTTTGTCTTTGATGAAGAAACCTCTACGGGGCATTGCGAGGCACTGGAAACCACCTGGCCTGTTAAAAACCCCGATGCGGTCCAACGGCTGACTGATTGCTATATTTGCGATTTGAAAGCTATGAAATAATAACTTGCAACACCGATCAACTGATCGGTGTATTATTTTGTCCGGATTTCGCCATTATTCGTTAGCCATTATTTTGATAGAAGGCTTTCTTAATCTTTTGACAACATTCTTCGGCGGTCCAGGTTTCTGTAGAAATCTTAAAATCACAGACATCGTAATATACCTGGCGTTCGGCCAATATTTGTTTGATGCGCTGCAGGGGATCGTTACACTTGAGTAAGGGTCTGGTGTCATCATCTTTGACTCGTCCATAGATGGTTTCTGGCTGAGCTGACAAACTGACCACAAAAGCCTGCTCCGCCAATAATTTCCGGTTCCTTTTAAATAGAATAATCCCGCCGCCGGTGGAAAGGACGATTTTTTCCATGTTCAACGCCTTTTTTAAAGCTTCATGTTCGGCATCCCGGAAGGCATCTTCCCCCAACTGGGCAAAAATCTCGGCTATCGTCATGCCCATGTCTGCTTCCACCATGGCATCCGTGTCAATAAAATCATATTCCAGTTCCCGGGCCAGCAAGGGACCGATGGTAGATTTTCCGGTTGCCATAAAACCAATCAGAGCAATGCAATTCTTTTCACTTTTCATTTTATTTTATTCCTTCCTCCAGTAATTTTTTCCCAACCACCGGATCCGGGAAAATTCCGGTCCATAATTCAAAGGCCAGCAGTCCCTGGTACAAAAGCATTTCCAACCCGTTTTCAATCTGAGCACCGATTGCCCTGGCATCTTTCATCAATTGGGTCACCGATGGACTGTAGATCATATCATAAACCAGCGCCTCTTTTTTTAGCAGCGCTTTGGGCAGAGGTGATTGTGAGGCGGTATCGGCCATTCCCAGACTGGTTCCATTAACCACCACTGTTGCCTCATCCATTGCTTTTTTCAGAGCATCAGGAGCCATTCCAATGGCTTGTGCCTGCCCCGGCCAGCTTTCGTTAATCTGGTGTGCCAGCTCTTCGGCTTTTGCTTCGGTGCGATTAGCGATGATGACTTTCTTGATGCCCCAATCGGCCAATGCCATAGCCACGGATTTAACCGCGCCCCCACACCCTAATATCAAAATGGTCAACCGCTCTTTGGGGACTTTCCCAATTTTTGATTCAAGCGATTTAATAAAGCCAAATCCGTCGGTGTTGTAGCCGACCATTTCGCCATCACGATAAACCACCGTATTAACTGCTCCAATTTTGACCGCCAGCGGATCCAACCGATCGAGATATTTCATGATTTCCATTTTATGGGGTTTAGTGATATTGAAACCGCCAAAATTCATCAGTCTGAAGCCAGCTACCAGCTTCTCCAAGTCCTCAGACTTGACCGCAATCGGCAGGTAGAGTGCATCCACTCCGGTTTCTTTAAATAATCCGTTGTGTAATTGGGGTGATAAGCTTTGGGCAATAGGGTCACCGATGACGGCATATATTTTGGTATCAACTGAAATTCTCATTCACGCACTCCTTAAGTTTTATGGGTTTATCTGCATTGTAACACAGGTCGGAGGGCTGGTAAATAATCACAAACGGCCTTCTTCCTATTTTTTTATTATTATGCATTTAATTGTATAAAGTCTTTGCGGCTCACCATTCCTGTGTTATAATTTCAAAGGAAAAAGAAAAGAACGGAGGATATGTTTTGGACAGTCGAAGAATTATACAAGTGGAGGAAAAGGTGCCATTGAAGATGCTCGTGCCATTAAGCTTGCAGCATATGTTTGCAATGTTTGGTGCATCGGTTTTAGTGCCTTTCCTCTTTGGAATCAACCCGGCCATCGTACTTTTTATGAATGGTGTGGGCACGTTATTATTTATGGTCATCACCAAGGGCAAGGCCCCGGCTTATTTGGGTTCCAGTTTTGCCTTTTTGGCGCCGGCCGGCATTGTTATTGCCACCTGGGGGTATTCCTATGCGCTCGGCGGTTTTGTGGTCGTCGGTTTATGCGGCTGTATCCTGGCCGGGATTATTTATAAGTTTGGGATTGAGTGGATCAACGTGGTGCTCCCTCCGGCCGCGATGGGCCCGGTCGTCGCGCTGATTGGCCTGGAGTTGGCCGGCACAGCCGCCAGCACCGCCGGCATTATCAGCAGCACCAGTTATGTCCTCGACGAAGCTTCTGGCCTGTATGAACAGGTGGTCACCGCCATCATTCCGGAAAATGTCATTGTTTTTCTGGTAACTCTGGGCTTTGCGGTTTTTGGCTCGGTTATGTTTAAAAAATTTATGGCCGTTATTCCGATTCTGATCGCCATTGTGGCTGGTTACATCACCGCCTTGTTTACTGGCGTAGTTGGACCGGCTACCTTTGAGGCCGTGGCTGAAGCGCCCTGGTTTTCATTGCCGAATTTCCAGTTCCCGCAATTTAATTTAGAAGCGATTATTATTATTTTGCCAGTTTTGCTGGTTATTGCTTCTGAGCATATTGGTCACCAGATTGTCACCAGTAAAGTCGTCGGACGGGATCTTTTAAAAGATCCGGGTTTACACCGCTCTTTGTTTGCCGATAATTTTTCCACCATGTTATCGGGTTTAATCGGGTCCGTACCAACGACCACCTATGGTGAGAATATTGGCGTAATGGCGGTAACCAAGGTCTACTCAGTTCAGGTTATTGCCGGAGCAGCAATTATTTCCATTGTTTGCTCGTTTGTGGGTAAATTATCGATGCTGATCTCCACCATTCCCGGTCCGGTCATCGGCGGGATTTCCTTCCTTTTATATGGGATGATCGGTGCTGCCGGTATCCGTATTCTGGTTGATGCCCAGGTTGATTATGGCAAATCCCGTAATCTGGCCCTAACCTCAGTGGTCTTTGTGGTCGGCTTGTCCGGCATCGCCGTGACCTTTGGCAGTATCCAACTCAAAGGCATGGTTCTGGCTGCCGTGGTCGGGATGATTTTAAGCCTGATCTTCTTTATCCTCGATAAACTGAACCTGACCAATGACCGCGAAGAAGAACACCTTTACGACCAACCTTAAGTTAGTTGCTAATTGACCGTACCGACCAATTGTTAATCTGTTGTTCGCCGCGCCAACTACAAGCAAGCTTGTGATTGGCGCGTTGCCTTCGCGCAGAATCGGACAGGCGATGCCTTGTCCGCTCCGATGGGTACAACATGATGTAACAATTGTCGGTACTACGTTAGTGCTTTATCTGCAACATCTAGACTGATCATTATGATCAGTTTTTTTTATGGCGGCTGTCGGTTGTAAAATAGGGGGATTTCCATTATACTGTTAGTAATAATAAGAACGAAAACAACTAATCGCTATAGAAATAGAAGGTAGAACCGTGAAAAATGATATGAAAATTGCCGTCTTGATTGATGCAGATAATGTATCAGATAAGTATATCAAGTATATTTTTGATGAAATCTCCAACCTTGGCATGCCGACGTTTAAGCGCATCTACGGTGACTGGACCAAACCCCAGCTGGGGTCCTGGAAAACGGTCTTATTGAACTATTCCATTACCCCCATCCAGCAATACAGTTATACCACCGGAAAAAACGCCACCGATGCAGCGCTGATTATTGATGCCATGGATATTCTTTATTCCAATAACGTCGACGGATTCTGCATCGTCTCCAGTGACAGCGACTTCACCCGTCTGGCTACCCGACTCCCAAATATCTGGAAGTCCTGGCCAGTGATCCGGAAGCTGCTGCGGAGCAATCTGAAAGCGTCCAGAACGGAAAACAAGGTAATCAGAAAGAGGGCATGGCCAGCAAGAAAGAATTGATTCAATCACTCAAAACCATTATCACGGAAAGCTCCGATGAAGACGGCTGGGCGAACCTGGGCGAGGTCGGCTCCCGGCTCAACAACCGCTATCCGGATTTTGATACCCGGAACTACGGTCACTCTAAACTGCGACCGCTGATTTTATCCCTCAATCAATTTGAAATTGAAGCACGCCGAACCAGCAAAAATCAGAATTCGCACTATGTTGTCCGCAACAAAGCAAAGCAAAGATAATGATAAGCAGTTATCGTCTTGAAAATGAAGCCTTCACAACGGATTCCTTTGAACAAATTGATCCGAACAGTGATCAAATTCATCTTTGCATCCTTGACTTTCCGGCGCTGGCTGAAGCCAGTGCCAAGCTGGGAATTAGCGACCGACTGGTTGATGAATGTCTGAACAGTCGCTCATCAAAATTCGACAGCTATGATGGCTTTGATTTTATTACCATCATTCTTCCCGAAGCCATCTCCCAGGATCTCAAACCGCAGCGGATCTGTATCTATTTCCGGGCCGATTTACTGGTTTTTGTCTCGGATCGCAGTGGCTTTATCAATGGTATTGTCATCAACACCCAAACCGAAGGTATTAAGGTTCACAGTCTGGGAAAATTTTTCCATCTGTTTTTTGATAAACTCACCATCAATGACCGGGAGGTATTAGTTGCTATTGAAGAGGAAATATCCAGTCTGGAAGAAGAATTTATTGTATCGATCAAAAATGATCTGGCGGATTACCTGATCACCTTCCGCAAGCGTCTGCTCAGTCTAAAACAGTATTATGAACAGCTTTTCGAGATTTCTGAGGCCATTGAAGAAAATGAAAATAATCTGATCGATAAAAGGGAACTCCGGTATTTTAAAATTCTCACCAATCGGATCAACCGGCTCTTTACCAATGTGCTGAACCTCCGGGATTATGGCACCCAGGTCCGGGAAGCCTACCAGGCCCAACTGGACATTAACCTGAATAACGTTATGAAAATTTTTACCGTAATTACTTCTATTTTCCTGCCGCTGACGCTGATCGTCGGCTGGTATGGCATGAACATCATGATGCCCGAGTTTCATTGGGAGTACGGTTATCCGTTTGTGATTATTTTATGTATTGTGGTTGCAGTCGGCACGCTGATCTATTTCAAAAAAAACAAGTGGTTTTAGGACCGCTTATTTCGCAGGTTGTCGTCAGGCTGGCCTTAATCTTTTTAATAAACGCTTGCATTATTATTCAGCATGTTGTATCATACCCACATGGTGGCATCGTCAAGAGCTGCACATGATTAACGCTCAAACAAACTTTAATGCTTTATTATTTAATGCATTAAATAATAATCAATTAAAAACCTGCTCTAATCCCTGGTGATAGAGACTGAATAAAACCATGCCGTTTTGCATTTTTATAATGTAATGATAGGTCTTTTTGCAGTTGTTTATTTTCAGTGCAGAGGACCTTTTTTCTTTGCGCAAATTTAATCAGCCACAGGTTTGCGTGACATGTGTTTCACTGCTCTTTGCGGTCATAACCAAATACTACTTAACAGGTGAAATGCATGAAAATCGGATTTATTGGCGCCGGCAAAGTCGGCACCGCCCTGGGCATTTTTTTCAAACATAATAGTCTTTCCCTAACAGGTTACCTAAGCCGCAGCGAAACCTCGTCCCAATACGCGGCAAAAGCAACTGACTCCGCTGTTTTCTTCGACCTTCCCAGCCTTGTTACCGCAAGTGAAGTGATTTTTGTCACCACCGGGGATGATCAAATTTCTGAGGTTATCAACCAACTCCTCCAAACCGCCTGCTTAACCGGGCATCATACGCTTGTCCATACCAGCGGCGCCCTGTCCACCGATCTTTTTGATCCGCTGTTAGCATCAGGGTGCGGTTTATGTTCACTTCACCCAATCATGAGTTTTTCTGATCCCTTCACTGCGTCTCAAAATTTAATGCAAACGGTTTTTACCCTGGAAGGCAATGAAAAAGGTCGGGCTACTGCGCAAAAAATCCTTGCGATCACCGGTAATCCCTATTCCGTCATTGATAAAGACGATAAGGTTCTCTACCATACCGCTGCCTGCATCCTTTCCAACTATCTGGTGACCCTGATAGATTCGGGTTTTGAACTGCTAAAGACCACCGGAATTGCCGCCGATGAAATCACCAGAGCCTTTATGCCGCTGATCACCGCCACCCTGGGCAACATCGAAAGATCCGGAACCGTTAACGCTCTCACCGGCCCGCTGGTCCGGGGGGATGAAAACACTATCGGCAAACACATCGAAGCGATAAAAAAACAAACCCCGGAATTTCTGTCGCTCTACCAGACCATGGGCTTAGCCACCATTGAGATGATCAAAGACAAACGAATTGATGCCGAAACCTATGAACATTTAGAAAACAAACTAAAATAATAAAAATAAAGGAAGAAACTAATGAAAAACAAATTTACTGTCAGCTCTTTTTTACAAGCCAAAGCAAACAAAGAAAAAATCACCATGCTAACGGCCTACGATTATTCAATGGCCAAAATCGTCAACGATGCCGGCATCGATACGATTCTGGTGGGCGATTCTCTGGGTATGGTAGTCCAGGGTTATGAATCCACTCTGGAAGTGACCATGGACGACATGGTATACCACTGCCGCGCCGTTGCCCGGGGTGCCGACAACGCCCTGGTCGTCGGCGACATGCCATTTTTATCCTATCACATTTCGGTAGAAGACGCCGTTCGCAATGCCGGCCGGTTGATTCAGGAAGGCAAAGCCCACGCTGTCAAGCTTGAAGGCGGCGTGGACCAGGTTGCCAATGTCAAAGCCATTGTCAAGGCGCAAATCCCGGTCATGGGCCATATCGGTCTGACGCCCCAATCCGTTAACATGTTCGGCGGATTTAAGGTTCAGGGTAAAGATACTGCTCAGGCCCAGAAAGTCATTGATGATGCCCTGGCGCTGGAAGCGGCGGGCGTCTTTGCTATTGTCCTGGAAGGGATTCCTGAAAAACTGGCAACCCTGATTACTGAAAAAATCTCCATACCCACCATCGGTATCGGTGCCGGTCGCTACTGCGACGGTCAGGTTCTGGTCATTCATGACCTGCTGGGCATGTATTCAGGTCAATCGCCCAAGTTCTCCAAGCGTTATGCGGCTCTGAATGAAACCATTAAGGATTCTGTCACCGCCTATGTCACCGAGGTGAAGACTGCGAAGTTCCCGGAAGAAAAACATACCTTCACCATTGATGATGCAGTTATCGCCGCCTTGCAACAATAAGACCATGAAGATTGCCAAAACAATAACGGAACTTAAGACCTGTCTTGAGGAAATCGGCAAGGATAAAACCATCGGCTTTGTCCCCACCATGGGCTATCTTCACGACGGTCATCTTTCGCTGATCAATGAAGCCCAAAGTCATAATGATGTGACAGTCGTGAGTATTTTTGTCAATCCCACCCAGTTTGCCCCGGGCGAGGATCTGGACGCCTACCCCCGGGATTTTGACCAGGATTCACTACTTGCTGAAGCTGCCGGAACCGATCTCCTGTTTTTTCCAGATCCGGGCGATATCTATCCGGCGGGTGCCTCTACTTTTGTTGAAGTGGAAGGCGAGAGCACCAGGAAACTCTGCGGTCAGTCCCGGCCTACTCATTTTAAAGGAGTGACCACCGTAGTCAACATTTTATTCAACCTGATCCAGCCAACCAGAGCCTATTTTGGCCAGAAAGATGCCCAACAGGTGGTGGTAATTAAAAAAATGATCCGGGATTTACATCTGCCGGTTCAGCTTGTAGTCTGCCCGATTGTCAGGGAAGCCGATGGTTTGGCCCTGAGCTCCCGAAATGTGTTTCTAAATCCGGAGCAACGAAACCAGGCCCTGGTTCTCAGCCAGTCACTGACTGCCGCCAAAGCGCTTTACCGAGCCGGTGAAGGCCGGGTTAAAATCCTAAAAGATCAGATTATCAGCCACATCAGCAACATGCCACTGGCGGTTATTGATTACGTTGATATTCTTGATTTTAAAACCCTGGCCGACATTGAAAACATCACCTCGCCGGCTCTGGTGGCGGTGGCAGTTCGCTTTGGAAGCACCCGACTGATTGATAATATCATTTTAGATTAAGAGGTAAATTATGTATATCACCCTATTTAAGTCAAAGCTCCATCGGGCAACCGTCACTGAAGCTAAACAGGCCGATATTCTTCCCGGTGAAAAGGTTCAGGTGGTGGATGTGAATAACGGCCAGCGCTTTGAAACCTATACCATTGTGGGTGAGCGCGGCAGCGGTATTATCTGTGTCAATGGCGCCGCGGCCCGGTTGGTTCACACCGGCGATCAGGTGATCATCATCGCCTATGCCATGATGGAACGGCAGGAAGCTCTGGATTTTAAGCCCCGGGTCCTGATTCTCGATGATGAAAATCATGTAACCGCACTTAAGGACCATGAAGTTCATGGTCAGAGCCATTAGTCCACTAGCATTAATTCTCAATTAACTTTGAACAACAAAGCCAGGTATGATTTTTCATACCTGGCTTTAAGTTTGTTCAGTAACGCCGGTGCTTTATAATCCCATTAAGACTTCAACCTGATGATTTACTTTGTCATTTACCAGATTGATAACATTTCTGGTTGAGATGATCCCATCTACCGAAATGGTTTTGACGCCTTTATTGGCTCCATCGGGGTTTTTTATATTGATCTGATAGTTTGTTTCTTGATAGTTATAGTTGATCTGATATTCTTTCATTTTGCCGGGAATGCATGGATCAATGACAATGGTCTCGCCATTTTTCTGGAAGCCCAAAATATATTCCAACCCCGCCCGGTACATCCAGCCGGCCGCCCCGGTATACCAGGTCCAGCCACCTCTGCCGGTATGAGGATAAGTGGAATAAACATCGGCAGCAAACACATAGGGTTCCACCTTATAGCGGGTGTAGTCGCGCATGTTGGTGGTATGGTTAATCGGGTTAATCAGTTCAAACAGTTCCCAGGCTTTATCGCCATCCCCCATTTTAGCAAAGGCAATGATGGCCCAGGCCGCGGCATGGGTATATTGTCCGCCATTTTCCCGGACGCCTGGGATATAACCCTTAATGTATCCCGGCTCCAGCTCGGACTTGTCAAAAGGTGGCGTCAGCAATTTGATCAGACCGTCTTCACGACTGACCAGATAGTCTTCCAGTGAATTCATCGCCATACGTGAACGTTCGCTTTCCCCGGCTCCGGAAATTACCGACCAGCTTTGAGCAATGGAGTCGATTTTGCACTCGCTGTTCCCAGCCGACCCCAAAACATCGCCGTTGTCGAAATAAGCCCGGCGATACCAACTGCCGTCCCAGGCCGTTTTTTCGATGGCCGCCATGATCTCCGCTTTGACGCTTTGATACTTTATGGCCCGTTCCAGGTCACCTTTTTCTTTACAAATGGGAATAAATAGGTCCAGATTGGCAATCAGGAACCAACCTAACCAGACGCTTTCGCCCCGACCTTTATTACCGACGGTGTTCATCCCATCATTCCAATCCCCGGAACCCATCAGCGGCAGTCCATGTTTTCCAAATTTCAGAGAAATTTCAAGTGCCCGCAGACAATGCTCATATAAGGAAGCCGAGGTCTCAATTTTCCAGGGGCGGCCGCATTTTTCATCTTCAAATTCGCTTAATTCCGGCTCTTCGATAAAGTTTACTTGTTCTTCCAGAATTTGCCGGTCTCCCGTGATGCGAATATATTCGGCAGTGACATAGGGCAACCATAATCGATCATCGGAAAAATGAGTCCGAGTTCCCAAACCCATTGGTTCGTGCCACCAATGCTGAACATCACCTTGCTGATACTGGTGACTGGCATGGAGCAGGATTTGCGTCCGGGCGATTTCTGGCCATATGTTGGTAATCGATAAGGCATCCTGGAGCTGATCGCGGAACCCAAATGCGCCACCGGCCTGATAAAATCCTGATCTTCCCCATAGCCGGCAGGAAATAACCTGGTATTGCAGCCATCCATTGACCATCAGATTAATAGAATCCGTTGCTGTTTCCACCTGAATCACTCCCAGCTTACTTTTCCAGAAACCGATGACTTCATTTAAGGCATCCTGAACATTTCGCAGCTCACGATACTTCTGGGTTAGCACATTGACCTCATCATAATTATTGGCAGCGCCTAAAAGGAATGCGATATCTTTCCGCTCATTCGCCCCAGGGTAACCTTGACCTGAATCGCCCCGCAGGGATCAAAGCCAGCACCTAATGCCCCGTCAAGACTTATATCGGCCAGGCTTTCCGGACAGGACATATCGCCATTTCCGAAAAAGGCTTTGCGATCACTGGTAACGGACCGCTGCGGGATTGATGCATCGATGAATAGGATTTCTCCCGGAAACCCTTCATTATAGGGGTTTCTGATTAACAGCGCTCCGGATTCATCCTGATCAGCATTGATGTGCATGGCCGTGGCCTGATCACTAACCCCAAGTACCGGCCGGATATAGTAGGTCAGGGTTACGTGTCGTTCCTGATTTGATTCATTTTTTAAATTAATCAGACTGATTTTTACGGCATCGGTTGTCGGCACAAACTGAATCATGCGTTGTTTGATGCCATGACTGGCATGTTCAAAATTGGTATAGCCAAAACCATGCTTAATCGTATAATCTTCCTCTTCCCGGATTGGTAGTGGGGTAATGGTCCAGGTTTCTCCGGTATCCCCATCACCCAGATAAATCACTTCTCCGGGCGGATCTGAGACCACATCATTTGACCACGGCGTCAGTTTATTTTCCCGGCTGTTTTGATACCAACTATAGCCGGAGCCTGATTCCGAAACCATAAAGCCAAAGTTCTGATTGGCTATCACATTTACCCATGGTGCTGGGGTATTTTCACCATCTTCCAGATGGATGATATACTCACTACCGTCTTTTTTAAATCCGCCAATGCCATTGTTGTACAAGCGTTCCGGTTCATCATTAGGTGACACCGGATAATTTATGGGCTTGCTCAACATCACTATTTTTTCAGGACTCAATCTGGTTGTCGGTGTTTCTCGCACCCCTTCCAGCTGTTCTCGGAGAGTTCCCTTGCCGCCTTTTAAGATTACTCGGGCAACGGCATAGAGCAGCGGTATGTCTAGCACTGCGATTTTATTTTTTTCCAGAATAAAGACATCTTCACTGGTATTTAAAATGTCATGGGTTTGTTTAGACAATACAATATCAGAAATTAGGGCATACAGGGGCAGTGAATAAGAATATTCCTCTTCACTTAAGATCACCAGATCCACGTTTAGCCCAATCAGTCGCCAGTATTCGTGGGCTTTTAAAACCTCGACCAATAGCTTGACCTGATCGACTTTACTTAGATCCATTAGCACAATTGGGTTGTCACCGGAGATGCCATATTTCCATAAGGCCGACTGACCCTGAGTGTTTTCGCGGATTATTTCCTGACTCATCATCTTAACAGGGCTCATAAAAACAAGATGAGAGATCATATCCTGATAAAGCTCAGACTCGTCTGCATCCAGATTGAGGTATCGGGATTCTACCTGGCTCCTGGTTAAGGCCAGTTTGAAAGCACCTTCCACCGCACTGGGGGTTTTATATTTATCGATCAAATGAAGCATCGATTCTTTGCTTTCGCAGAAGGCGGTGACAAAGGAAAACTGGGCGGTTTTACCGGCCTCGATGATCACCTTGATACGGGTACTCATGACTGGATCGAGCACTGGTCCGCTGGTGCCAGACAGCGGTTTATCCTGAGTGATGACGACCGGATTTTTGGGATTATTACCCCGGCCGATCAACTGCATCCGATCGGTTTCGTACTGAATTTCGCCCTCGATATTGCCTTTGGTGACAACCGCATTGGCCAGCCACATGTTTTTATCGCTGTCTGATCGGGGCCGCCGGTTGGCAATCAGGCATTTTCTACTATGTTCTATTTCCGTTTCAACGAAAAGATTGCCAAAAGCCGGATGAGCAATATCCCCAGCCTGGGATGCCATAACCAGTTCAAAATAGCTGGTTAATTCCAGGATGCAGGATTTTTTGCCGTTATTTTTCAGGCTGATCCGTCTAATTTCGACGTTGTCACCAGATGCTACAACCACCTCGGTTTTTGTCTCAATGTCGCCATCGGTGCGCGTGAAGGTGGCTTTGTCGGTGGTAAAAACCACCTCATATTTATCTGGTTTGTTATTCAGCGGGGCATAGGCAGCCGACCAGATGGCTTTGCTGCTTAAATTTTTCACATAGAAAAACATTCCGTATTGATCCAGGGTGCTATCTTCACGCCAGCGGGTTACGGCTGACATTTTACTTTTACTGTAACCGGTTCCCCGATCGGTAATCATTACCGAATAATTGCCATTGGAAAGGATATGAGCTTTGGGAAGATTGGCATTGGGCTTTAGATAACGTCGTATGGCACTTCTTTCTCTGGTTATCTTGCCTTTGTAGGGCACCAGTTTTTCCTTGGTTCCCTTGGTAAAGATCAGGTCGGAAGATACTTTTTCCTGAAGCAGCAATCGGGCTGCATGGATTTCCGGGTCATTATGGAAACGGGTCTGCATGATATTGTCATTGATACAATTATTCAGTGCCATTAAACTCATGCCCTGATGGTGAGCCATAAAACTTTTTACCACCGCCCGCTTTGTCTCAAAACCCAGCCGCTCCGGGGTATAATCGGCGGCTTCATAAAAACCGTAGGGTCCTTCCAGACCATCGGCTTTAAGCCGTTTAATATTCTTAATCGCTGCTTCCGGATCAATCATCAGTGCCAGGAAGGTGGCATAGGGCGCGGTCACGGCATCTTCAATTAAGCCCCGTTTAAGCCCCAACCAGGGCACCCCAATGGCCTTGTATTTGTAATCGTGGTGTTTATCCATGGCATTATAACCGGATTCCGATGTGCCCCAGGGCATTTCCCGCTGATTTCCGTATTTCATCTGACTCTTAATAACAAAAGAATAGGTTTCATCCAGCAAGGTGTTCTGATAGCTTTTCATAATCAAAAGTGGCATTAAATATTCAAACATGGTGCCAGTCCAGGAAATCAGACCTTTGTAATGATCTACCGTCGTCAGTCCGCGGCCCAGTTTAAACCAATGGGACGCCGGGATCTTACCCTTAGCAATACAGATATAGCTGGTTTGACGGGCCTCTGAGGCCAGCAGGTCATAAAATGAATTGGTGAGCTTATTGTCTTCCAGATTAAAGCCGATACTGAAGAGCTCCTTCTTCTTGTCATAGAGGGGCAGAAATTCCATCGCAGCGATAAGGGTATCAATCCGTTTGAGCAGTCGGTTGTACTGGTCGACAAAATTTCGGGTCGCAGTAGCGGCTGTGTTTAGAGTTTCGCTGGTTTCAGCCAGCCATGCCAGTAGCTCACCGTAATCATCCTGATCCCATTTTTTGACCGCCAATGCCAGTCGGTCGGCAATGGTGGCGGTTTCCTGATGCAGCTTTGGTAAATCAATCAAATCCGCATTATCCACTAAGCGGTTTTTGAGGCTGTTAATATCTGTGAATACCGCATCACTGGCAGCTTCTTTTTTGGCCGCTGACATATCCATCAAGCCGTCTGGGCTTTTATTAAGCAAATAAACGCCCGGCAGGAAGTTTACCATTTCGGCTCTAAACAGAGTAATCATCTCGATAATTTTTGTTTTCCAGACCCCTTCATCGATATCTGTCAACGCATCTGACTTCATCAGGTTCTCCAGTGTTTGATGCCAAGCCATTGAATCCGCCGTTGTTTCCAAGCTGTCTCGCGAAGGGATTTTCCCATAGACAGCATAATCGGTTTTTCCGACACAATGGAGGGTGTCCCGGATTCCACTTGAAAACCGGGGATCAATCAGCGGGCTGTGAAGGTAGTCTGTAAGTCCTTGTTTCAGGGTGACCAGGTAGCAGAGAAAATTCCCGCTGTCGACTGTTGAAATATAGGCCGGTCGCAGCGGTTTTAGGGTCAGGGTATCGTACCAGTTAAGCAGATGACCCTGCCATTTTTCCAGGGCTTCAATGGTGCTAACGGTTTTATCAATGAGCGCCAGCATCCGCCCGGTGCTAATATAGCCAAAGTCTCTGGCGGTCAGTGGTGCCAGCAGACCCAGCCCGATATTGGTGGGCGATGTCCGCTGAGCAATTCCTCGAGGTGGGTCGGCCTGATAATTGTCGGGAATCAGGTAATGACTTTTAGCATTTGAAAAGTCCTCAAAATAACGCCAGGTTTTGCGGGTGATTCGACCGAGTTCAAGAAGCTCACTATCAGATAGTAAAAGCTCCTTTTCCTGGTGATCCCTGCTGATAAACCAGGCAATAACGGGACTACTGACCCACAAGGCAAAGAAAAACAGGCCGAGCAACAGTGCTTCCGGTTTAAAAAGCAGGGCCAGGATGACTGGTATCGGTGCCTGAAGTAGCGCAGCCTTCATGGTAAAAACATAACTGACCAGTGAATTTTTCTGGAATTTTTCAGTATCATCCGCAGTTACCCATTCCAGCAGGTTTTTCCGGGTAACAAAAACCCGGGTCAGAGTTACCATGATCGCATGGCTCATCAGCCAGGCCTGATAAGGCAAAAAGATCAGCACCAGCAAAAACTGCATCAGTACTGCTTTGAGGCCAAACATCACCGGCATGTACCGCTTGATCCGGTCGTTACCAATCCGGGCCGTAACAAGAAAACCGACGATCCCCATCACCAATGGAAATACCTGCGGCAGCAGGAAAAAACCTAACCAGAAAAAAACACTTCCGGGAAGAATTGAAAAACTCAAGAAGACTAATAACATCAGAGCCGGCGGTACCAGACTTCTTCTTAAATTATCAAACATTTTCCATTTGGACAGTCGCGAAAGAGGATTGAAGATTTTATCATGACGACGGTCAAAAATTTTCCGAAACAGAATCGGCACTAATTGCCAGTCCCCCCGGACCCAACGATGCAGCCGGGCTGAAAACGAATTATATTTTGACGGATAGGAATCTACCAGCTTTAGATCGGTGACCAGACCAGTTCGCACATACGAGCCCTCCAGTAGATCATGACTGAGAATGGTGTTATCAGGGATGGCATCGCGCATGATGGTCTGAAAGACCGCTAAATCATATATGCCCTTGCCGACAAAAATTCCTTCGCCAAAAAGATCCTGATAGACATCAGAAATGGCAGTGGCATAAGGATCAATGCCTTCCTGACCAGTGAAGATCCGGGAAAAAAGCGACTTGTTGGAACTTTCATTTTCTACTTCAATTCTAGGCTGCATCAAGCCATAGCCTTCCACTACCACTCCCCGTTCGCTGTCGATAACCGGTCGGTTCAGCGGGTGCGCCATGGTGGCAATCATTTTTTTTGCCATCCCCATCGGCAGAATCGTATCGCTGTCCAGGGTGATCACATATTTGATATGGTCAAAGGGTGGTTTTTTAGCTGACACATAGGCAAAACTGGTATCGCCGGTGCCGAGAATCAGGTCATTGAATTCCATCAACGCCCCTCTTTTTCGTTCCCATCCAAACCATTTGTCATTCTTTTCATTGTATTGACTGTC
Organism: Firmicutes bacterium HGW-Firmicutes-4; assembly: GCA_002841405.1. Lineage (GTDB taxonomy): Bacteria > Bacillota > Clostridia > Eubacteriales > Eubacteriaceae > Acetobacterium. The sequence goes on from PGZR01000001.1 coordinate 15,694, forward strand.
GCGATGGAAAAAATAAAACTTATCGGTACCCACCGGGGCATATTTCTGATTAAGCTCGCTGATGCCGGCCAGAGCGGTTTCGATAATCCCGGGATCAGCCTTCATGGCTGATTTGTCGGCATCGCTGAATGCTCCAACCAGGGCAAAGTAAAGATTCTCTTCGCGGTTGGAAAGATAATGACTTTCCAGACCAGCCAGCAATTCCGTCACCCGTTTCTGATCAGAAAGCAGGGTTGGCACCGCAACAATGGTGCTCATGCTTTCGGGAATTCCCTCTCTTAATTGAAGTCGTGGAAAAAAAGCTGGCTTCAGGGCATTGCAAACAATCCAGTTGACCGCTTCCACAGCAATTTCCGATGCCGGGATCAGTACGGCTACAATAGCCAGAACCGAAAATAGTAACAGATGTGAGGGCGCCGTAAAATTAGAGTAACGGATAGCCACCAATAAAAAAGCAGGGTGATCACACCCATGGAACCCAAATAAAGGACGCCCGGATTTTTTATCCCCATGCTGTCTGCTTTTGGTCTAAAGCTGTTGATTTTTTTTTCTTTGCTTTCCAGACTTCTGAGACCCTTGCCAATCAGGTAATAGCCGACATGCCAGGTTTTCTGGACAGCAGGATTTTCCAACTGGGTTTGATCTCGGCCGGTATAGGCTGCTTCAGCAAACTGAACCACCTCTTTAGCCAGATAAATTTCTGATACCCCAAAGCCCAGGGCCAGTTCTTCGACTTTGGTTCGGTAGTAGCTGCGGGTGGCAATATCCATCAGTGGATAGGTTCCGTCAGGATCCTGTTTTAAAATCTGTTCGATCATACTTACCGATTCAAAGAGTTCGGACCAATCCAGGGAAGCGAAAAAATGAATACTGGTAATGGTATTTCCCATCGAAATGGTATTAACAGATTGGGTTCCATGTTCTTTTTGGGTGATTTCCTCGGTCGTGGCGCCAAGCTTATTTAAGTTTTCGTCCATGGTGCGAAGGACTTCCACATAACTGCGACCGGAACGTCGGAGCCGATAGAATAAATGATCAACAAAGGATGGGTTGGCTTCGTCCAGACTTTGGAGACTGTCTTCAAACAGTTTGATTGTTTTCTTAGTATCGTCGTCTTCGTTTTCCAGCCATTTGGTAAATATCTTATCCGCCTTATGCCACTGGTTCTGGGTGTTTTTTATTTCTTCACAGAGAACCCGGATGTTTTCAATCAGAGCCAGGGTAATCATCATTGGCAGCGCAACAATTTCCCGATCAAAAAGCACGGCATGAGACTGATAGGCCTTTAAGTAGTCGGTTAGGATCTTTTCGTCGATCTGACCATCGGTATGGGCGACAAGCTCCACGGCCACTGCAAAAATACGGATCTGTCCCTTGAGTGGGCCGGACTTAAGAATTGGCAAGCGGTTGTAAGCGGCTTTCTTTATGTCCCGTCGCATTCCTTTAACCTGTTTTTCAATGATATAGAAGTTGTCCAGCAGCCACTCTGAAGCCGGTGGTACAGCCGCCTTTTTTTGAAGATCTTCACTCAGGTCCCGATATACATTTAAAATGAATCGATAGTTTTCATTCATCCTGACAATGGGCGATTTGACCGATCTTTTCTTGATTGATACGGCATGCTCGATGGCAATTCTTTTGGCATGTCCTTCCAATTCCTCACTTGACAGCGATGCATCGCGCATGTTAAGTCGCGGTGATTTCCCCGATTTTATCAAAAATATCCATAATAAAAACAAGGTACAGCCAATCAGCACCGTGGCCTCAATTAATAATCTTAAATAAGCGTTCATTGATTCACAAATCCTTTCGTGATTTTAGCCTATTACAATAATAGGTAAAATCTTTATACTTAAGTATATACCTCTTGTATCGGTTATTAACCTTAAGATAGAAAAGAAATGCGAAAAGAGCCTGATTGCGCCGGTTTCAGCGTGCATCAGCCTCTTTTTACAGTTATTTCTACTTATCTCATTAAATGGATCGCTTCGCCTTTGACGGCGTGGGCGGCTTCCATTAGGGCTTCGCCGACGGTGGGGTGGGCATGGATGGTGGACATCAGCTCGGCCACCGTTGCTTCCAGGCGAATCGCCAAGGCCCCTTCGACAATCAGGTCGGTGGCCCGGGGACCGGCCATGTGCAGACCTAAAATTTCGCCGGTAGCAGCATCGGTAACGTATTTGACCACCCCGGTGGTTTCGCCCATGATCATCGCTTTGCCATTGACAGCCATCGGAAAATTCCCGACTTTCACTTCATAGCCCTGATCTCTGGCCTGAGCCTCGGTCAACCCGACGCTGGCCAGTTCTGGTTTGGTATAGACGCAATAGGGAATAGTTTTAAAATCAATTTGCGATTTTATTCCCATAATGGTTTCAACCGCCACAATTCCTTCGGCCGATGCCACATGGGCAAGCATCACACCGCCATTGCAATCGCCCACCGCAAAAATATTACGTTTATTGGTCTGCATTTTTTGATTGACTTTAATGGCCCCTCTTGCAGTTTCAACGCCGACCTTATCCAGTTCCAATGTATCAAGCACAGGTTTTCGACCCACTGAGAGCAACACTTTTTGAGATGTAATAATTTTTTCCCCTGCTTCTGAACTGGTTGTAACCGCTAACCCTTCGGGTCCTTCCTGAATTGATTCGACCTTTGTTCTGATAAAAATTTCGACTCCCTCTTTAAGCAATTTCGCTTTCAAAGGTTTAACGATATCCTGGTCCATATTGGCCACAATTTCCGGTAACATTTCAATGATCGTAACCTTGCATCCAAAGGCATTATAGACACTGGCAAATTCACAACCAATGACGCCGCCGCCAATGATACACATGCTAGCTGGAACAGCTTCCAATGACAAGGCCGCGTCGCTGGTGATCACATCCTGATGATCAGACCCTGGGATCGGCGGAATCACCGGTTTTGAACCGCTGGCAATGATGGCAAAATCAAAATCGACAACCATTGTTTGATCTTTATTTTCGGTGATGACCTTAATTTGATGATCGTTAAGAAAAACACCAGTTCCCATTATTTTAGTAACGCTGTTATTCTTTAATAAGCCATTGACACCGGCAACCAATTTTTTGACAATTTTGGTTTTCCGGGCCTGTAGTTTTGTCCAGTTAGCTTCATAACCTGAAATTGAGATGCCCAGCTCTTTGGCATCATTTTCAAGGGCATCAATCAGTTCGGTGGTATGTAGCAGCACCTTTGTGGGAATACATCCGACATTGAGACAGGTCCCACCTAAGTATTTGTTTTCAACCAGGGTCACCTCAGCGCCTAACTGAGCCGCCCGGATGGCCGCTACATATCCTCCCGGCCCTCCTCCTAATATTACAATCTTCATCATTTTGCCTCCATTACAATAACAACAATCCGGGTTTTTCAATCAGCTCTTTTAATCTGGCCACAAACTGAGCCGCTACTGAACCGTCCACCACCCGATGATCAGCCGTCAAGCTGAGGTTCATCATTGGTTTAATAACTACCTGTCCATCAACTACCATGGGGGTGTCCATGATGGAATTAACTCCCAATATGGCAACCTCGGGCTGATTGATGATCGGCGTAAAGGATTCCATCCCAAACATACCGATATTGGTAATGGTAAAGGTTCCCCCGGTAATTTCATCGGTTCCCAGTTCATTGTTTCTGGCCTTTTCTGCCAAAGCCTTAATTTCAGTCGAAATCGCGCCCAGCTCTTTTTTGTTGGCATATTTCAGTACCGGGACAATCAGTCCATCAGTTAGAGCCACAGCCACCCCAATATTTACATAATTTCGGGTCACAATGTCGGTGCCCACAATCGAGCTGTTCAGCAAGGGGAATTCCAACAAGGCTTTAGCTAATACCTTCACCAGAATATCGGTATAGGTTATTTTGGCAGTGCTTTTTAATTCTTCTCGGAGCTGTTTCATCGCGGTGGTATCAACCCGTTGGTTGTAATTAACCGTGGCGGAGGTTTCCTGACTGGCGGACATCCGACTGGCAATAATTTTACGCATCGCTGACATCGGCCTGGTGAAGTCCTGAGGGTCGGCAAATTTCAGGAAGTCGGCGTTTTGTTTAAAGTCCAGTACATCGGCCTTCATAATCCGCCCGTCCTTGTGAATCTGAGACGGATCAATGCCCAAACCGGCGGCAATAACCCCAGCCGTTGGAGATATTTTCGGCGGGGCAGTTTTTGCTTTTTCGGCAAATGCGGTAACATCTTGTTCGGTAATGGCGCCCTGAGGACCGGTACCGGGCACCTGAGAAATATCGATGTTTAAATCAGCGGCTATTTTTTTTGTTCGGGCGGAAGCTTTGACACGGCCGCCGGCTGCCGGTTGGGGCGAAGCCTGCTCGGTCTTTGGCAGTTCGGCAGCTGGCTGTTCCGCAGTGACCACTGGGCTGGCTGCGGTCTTTTCGGATTCTGCCAGCAGAGCTGAAATATCTTCGTCAGCCTTTCCGATAATAGCAATTGGTTTTAGCACCTCCACGGTGCCCTCTAAAACCAATATCTTTCTGATAATTCCTTCTCCCGGTGATTCAAATTCTTTGGTTATTTTATCTGTTTCCACATCAAAAATAATTTCACCCATCTCAACGCCGTCGCCCTCTGCTTTTCGCCAATTGGCAATGTTCCCTTCGGTCATCGTCAGCCCAAGCTTGGGCATCACTAAAAACTTAGCCATAATGCAATCCTCCTTTTATTCAGAAACCTTGAAAAATCCGTTTTTTTGTCCCACTTCGATGGCTTTTTTAACATCCACATGCCATGGCCCGTTCCGGCTGATTTTAAAGGTAAAGGTCTGATCCTGATGGAATTCGATTTCCCGTTCACCGTCCAGAGCAATGGTTCCCCGGCAATGGGTGGTCATCTCATATTTTTCATCAAAATTCAAAATCACCGGCTCACTGGTGCCAATCGGCAGAACGATCCCAGCCGCCATGGGGATCCGAATTTTGGGCGCATTGATATCAATGCTAACATAGGCGCCAAAGTCGTCAGCCTCGGTGATGATTGTTTTTCCCCCTACTACAGACGAAAAACCAATCGAAGCCGGATGACTGCGGGCCACAAATATTTTCTCGATATCCTCAACTTTCCAGATGGCTCGGGATCCCACAAAGACATCCCGGGAAATCACCGCATCGATGAGGGCAATGTCCTTAAGCTGCCCCTCTGAGTATATCTCTATAATCTTATCTCTATTTGAATAGACTTCTTTGTCAAATTTATGGGAAGCCACCACTGACGCGGCAATGCCGGCAATAGTCCCTTCGATCATGTCCGGATAGACATTGTTGGTACCAGTGGAGATGGAAATCATTGGAATCTCTTTAATGTCTTTAGCCACCGCCCGATTGGTGCCATCTCCACCCAGGGTAACAATGCAACCTGCCTTTTTTTCATTCATCAATTGCACCGCCTTATAGGTATCTTCAACGGTGTCTTCCTTGTAAAAATCAAACACTTCAATCTCACATCTCAGCTCGCCGGAGGTTTTAAGCTTATCCTCCACCCGATATCCCATATTGTAGGGATCTGGCATCATATATATTTTTTTTACCCCATTCTGCTGGGCGCCCAAAATGATTCGCTCTACAATATTAATCTTCTCGTTATTATCAATAACCGTTGCGTGAGAAACCAGTCGTCTGATGTCCTTTCCTGAAGCAGGATTGGCAATTATACCGATTGAATTCATAAGTCCACCACCTTTTTCTGTCTTTAGTATAAAAAGGTTCTGGAAATAATATCATCGCTTGTCACTCCATTATTTCCAAAACCATGGCACTTTCGGCCGGGTCAATTAATTTAGGTTAAAATAAAGATTTTATCGCCTGAACCACATCGTCGGCATTTGGCAACACGTATGCTTCCAGATTACCGGAAAATGGAATTGGGGTATTGAGGGCGCAAACCCGTTTGATCGGGGCGTCACACTCGTAGAAACATTCATCAGCAATGATGGCGGCCAGTTCTCCGGCATAGCTGCCCCGTTTTGCTTCTTCAGAGACAATCACAACCTTATGGGTTTTCTTAACCGATTCAAAGATGGCTTCCGTATCCAGTGGATAGAGCGATCGCAAATCGATAACTTCCACATCAATCCCATCTTTTTCCAGTATTTCAGCTGCTTTGAGGGAATCATAAACCTGTTTACCGTAGGTGATAATGGTGACATCACTGCCTTCCCGTTTGATATTGGCTTTTCCTAAAGGAATCGGTTTGACCTCATCTTCAACCTGACCGGCAACCGCATACAGGGTTTTATTTTCAAGATAGATAACCGGATTATCATCATCGATGGCCGTCAGCATTAAACCAATCGCATCCTGCGCGTTTGATGGATACACAACCTTAAGACCAGGAACATGTGTAAACCATGCTTCCAGTGATTGGGAATGCTGGGCTGCGGCAGCTACGCCGCCGCCTGAAGGCAAACGCACCACCATCGGTAGTTTTAGTTTCCCACCGAACATGTAGCGCATTTTAGCAGCCTGATTGACCAACTGATCCATCCCAACTGTCGCAAAGTCTACAAACATCAACTCTGGAATCGGCCGTAAACCAACGGCTGCAGCACCGACAGCGGCACCGATGATGGCCCCTTCTGAGATCGGCGTATCACGGACTCTTTTTTCTCCGAATTCTTCAAATAATCCAGCTGTTACTCCAAAGCATCCACCAAAGAGACCAACATCTTCTCCGAAAATGAATACGTCGGGGTTTTCCAACATTTTTATCCGCATACCTTCTTTGATTCCTTGACCATAAGTGAGCTCTCTCATCTTGATCGTCCCTCCTCTACTATATCGGTGTAAACATCTTCAACAGCGGATGATACATCTGGGAATTTACTGGCCTGCGCAAAATCAACGGCTTCTTCAACGAGAGCATCAATTTTCGCATTGAGTTTGTCTATTTCGTCCTGTGTCATGACCTGATTTTCGAGCATATATTTTTCTAATCTGGGAATTGGATCTTTTTTCTTCCATTGTTCCAATTCACCTTCTGGCCGATAGACGGTTGGATCGCCTTCGAAATGCCCACGCCAGCGATAGGTTTTGCATTCAATTAAGGTTGGTCCCTGACCTTTCCGGGCTCTGGCAACCGCTTCTGAAACGGCTTCATAAACGGCAAAGACATCATTTCCATCGACGGTAATACCGGGAATATTGTAAGACACTGCCCGCTGGGAGATGTCGGTGATGTTCTGATGCCGGGCCTGGCTCACGGAGATTCCGTAACCATTATTTTCGCAAACAAAGACCACCGGCAATTTCCAGGTACTGGCCAGATTCAACCCTTCATGGAAGGTACTCTGGTTGGTGGAGGCATCACCAAAGAAACAGGCACACACCTGATCGGTACCCTTGTATTGAATTCCCAGTGCGGCACCGGTAGCAATATTATGGCCGGCCCCGACTATCCCATTAGCACCGAGGATACCCTTGGTTGCATCAGCAATATGCATCGATCCGCCCTTGCCTTTGCAATATCCGGTATCTTTTCCATAGAGTTCGGCCATCATGTATTTTAAATCGCCGCCCTTAGCAATAATATGTCCATGACCACGATGGGTACTGGTGATGAAGTCATCTTCCCGTAAACCTTCACAGACGCCAGTTGCAACTGCCTCTTCACCAATATAAAGATGAACGAATCCGCCAAACTGACCTTCAGCAAAAAGATTCAGGGCCCTATTTTCGAACTTCCTGATTTTCACCATTTTTTCATACATTTCAATGATCGTTTCGTTTGAAATTTTCAAAATATTTCCTCCTTCGTATCTGCTTTATTTGCATGGAATTCTCCACGCATAGCGTGATTTATACACTAACGGTTACGCATACAATGGCTGCTTCAATGGTATTATCGGTATCGCCAAAACCGGGAAAGAAAAGACCGGCGGTTGTTAATCCTCCTTTCTCTGCTTTAATACTTACCTTGCCCACCGGGAACAGTTTTTTCAGCTCCTCTGTGTCTAAATCCTCCGGCCTGGACACGCCGATAATTGCCTCAATCATCATTTTTTCTTCGAGATTTTCTTCTGTTAACCCATGGATCTCATTCAGGCCAATCAAACAGCTTCTAGAAATGGCATCTTTGATCGCTTTTCCAGCCGCTTTATTAACGTCCTGCCCATGAAAATCCATCCCCATTCCAAATTCAATGATAAACTTTTTGATAAGGCTCACCTCCTGACCTTTTCCACCTGTTAGTAATAACCAGTACTTACTGTTTTTCTAAAAAATTTCGTCTCCGCTTTTATTCTCCAGACCGGGGTGAATATCGAATCGAACCACGCCGACCGCTGCTTTTCCTTTAACGGCTTCACTGATCATTGCCGTCCCCCGGTTTCCAAACCCACCACAGAGCTCGAAGGCGACCACCCCTTCGTCCACTAGCTTCAGGGCTGTTTCAACCGCGGTTTCGTAGGACGAAACGCCTACTGAGATGAGGGTAACTTGTTCGGTTTCAACCACAGACCGGTGAATGGCCGGATCTGCATTGGGGGCAATAAAAATAAATGCTGCCTTTAATGCCATAGCAAACCTCCTTGTTTTCGTTTATTGATGTGTATTGTATATTAGTAGCAATATTCATGCCAGAATCTATGAAACTGCCATAAATTTAAACGTTTACTTAAACGGTGTTAATGTCCAATTTTGAACAGCTGCCAGGGCCGTTCTCAACAAATAGTTCTGTGATTAATTCTCATTATGAGAATTAGAGTCTCAATATGAGAAAAGCAGTCTCAAAAATGAGACTGCTGTGGGTAGGCGGTTGATTACCGCCGCGACAAGATTCTATTCTACTTGTGTTATTCAATCAGACTGATTCGGGTTGTCGGGGCGAACATTACTCGCCGCCGGATTCACAAGCGCTTTAAAATATCGCTGCGCAGCTGCCGCAATGCCTCGGAGGTCATCATTTCCTGGGGACTGGCATGTTTAACCGGTACGATCATTTCTTCGACAATATGGGCCGGCGATCCGTTAATGATATAAATCCGGTCAGATAAGAAAATGGCCTCGTCGATATCATGGGTAATAAATAACACTGAACCCTTTATTTTTTTTAATATCTCCAGCAGATACTCCTGCATCTTCAGCCGGGTAATGGCATCCAATCCGCCGAATGGTTCGTCAAGCAGCATGATTTCTTTTGAAAACATGGTCGTTCGCAACAGCGAAACCCGCTGTTTCATCCCACCGGACAATTGGACGGGATACTTTTCACCATCGTCTTCCAGCTGAAAAACTGGTAGCATCGCTTTGACCTTTTCGCGGGCTTCTTTTTTAGGAATTCCCCGGATTTCCAGGGGTAAGATACCATTATCAATGACGTTGCGCCAGGGTAGCAGCAGATCCTTCTGATACATATAACTGACCACCCCTGTTTTCCCGGTGACGTCTTTATCATTGACAACGACCTTGCCTGCTTCTGGGGTCAGCAGTCCGGCAATGACATTGAAAAGGGTGCTTTTCCCACAGCCACTGGGGCCAAGAATGGAAACAAACTCGCCCTGATTCAAATGAATATGAATGTCTTCAATAATGTTCTTATGGTTATATTCCTGGGTTACCCCGGCAACCTGGAGCACGCATTTACTGTGGCAGGTATTCATTGGTAAAGGCCTCATCGGCATTAAGCTGGTTCTCCAGCAAGCCCTGGTCATACATCCATTTCCCATAGTTTTCCCAGATATCCAGACTCATGATGCCCCATTTTTCGGCATCACTCTGATATTCTCCCGCCAGATATTTTTGTGAAGCCACCGCCAGCTCGCGGTCAATTTCGGGGTTGTCGACCAATATTAGATCGGCGGCCGCTTCGGGATTTTCGATCGCATATTGATAGCCTTTGGTAACGGCTCGCAAGAATTTTTCAGCCGTTTCCGGATTCTTGGCCAGATAGTCTTCATTGGCAATAATCACCGGGGTATAGTAATCCAGGTTCTTATCGACATCCTGAAGTTTTATAAAATTTATCGGCTCATTTTTAAGTTCGGCCGAGACGCCATCCCAACCGTAAAAGATCCAGGTGAAATCGACATGGTCTTTAACTGCGGTAAAATAGTCCATGGCTCCGACGTCGACGATTTCCAACTTGCTAAAATCAGCTTTGGCACCTTCCATCAGTCCCTTAAGGGTTGCTACCTCCATAGGTGAACCCCAACCGCCGTATTTTTTTCCTTCAAAATCTTTAGGGCTGACAATATTACGGTCCGCCGGTGAGGCAAATCCAGAGGTGTTATGCTGGATAATAGCGGCAATGGCTTTGATTGGTAAGGGATTAGCCGCGGTTCTAGCATAGGTAACCTGTTCCTGGTAGCTGACGCCAAATTCCCCCTGTCCAGCAGCAATCAGATCGGCAGAGCCGCCTTCGCTTGGTTGAATAATCTCTACGTCCAGTCCTTCTTCTTCAAAATAGCCCAGTTCCTGGGCCGCATATAAACCGGTATGATTGGTATTTGGAACCCAATCGAGAACGACCGTTATTTTTTCATTTTGTTTTGTAGTACACCCGGTTAATCCGATCATCAATAAACCGACTAAAATAATTACAGCTTTCTTTTTCATTCCAATTCCTCCTTTAATTTCTCCCAGGGCATCAGGGCCCTTTGGATGCCGGCAATGCCGTAAAACAAGATGATCGATAAGATTACAATCACCAATATCGATGCAAAAACCAAATCCAGAGCAAAAGCATGCCTGGCTCTTAACATATAAACCCCAAGCCCGGCTTTCCCACCCAGCCATTCTCCGATTACTGCCCCCATAATGCTATAGGTGGCGGCAATTTTCAGGCCCGAAAAAAAATAAGGGAGGGCACTGGGAAACTTGATTTTAGCAAAAATCTGACTTTTTGTCGCGCCCATTGACCGAACCAGATTAATTAGTTCTCCATCTACACTTTGGAGTCCTTCGATCAGGTTTACGGTAATCGGGAAAAAACAGACTAGCACCACTACAAATATTTTGGGGGCGATTCCAAAACCAAACCACATCGCCAGTAGCGGGGCAATAACGATAATTGGCACTGTTTGGGAGATTACCAACACTGGATAAATGGCTTTTTTAACCACCGGAAACTGATCCATCACAACCGCCATAATCAGCGATAAAAAAACGGCCACCAACAGACCTGTCATCCCTTCAAAAAAGGTTACCCAGGTGTGCATCATGATATCCGCCCAGTTCACTATCAGGGCATTGACGATATCCGTGGGTGATGGCAAAATGTACCGTTCCACCACCCCCAGGTTAACCACCAGTTCCCATAGGACGAGAATGGCTAGGATAAAGATAATCGGGATAAGCTTGTCACCGATATTTTGATACTTTCTCATTGATTGTGACGCCTTCTTCCTTGTAATCAATTTTTACGATTGAAACCACCCGCTCGGCCCCATGCGCAATGCAGATTGACTGAGCTCGCTTAACAATATCCAGGAGTTCATCCAGTTCACCTTCAATCGATGTCTCAAAAGGACCCACCACATATTCCAGGCCGGTTTGACTAATCATCTCAATCACCTGATCCACCACAAAATAAATTTCACTGTCCCGAACCACCGGTAATACCTGTAAGCTTAGATTTACCTTTGCCAAAATTCTCACCTCCATGACTTATTTAAAATACAACGAATCAAATTTTGATTCGTTGTATTTTAAATAAGCAGTTTTTGTGCCAACAATTAATATTGACAGCTATTATTTTAACACATTTTTTGCATTACCGGTTTTATTCCCTCGATAGCTTCTCATTTTTGTCTCACAAAATTTCTCGAAATGAGAAATTAATCTCATTTCGAGAAAAAAACATACTTAAACAAGTAAACGAATCATTGGCTTTTGGAATAATTATATCTGATCAATACGGCAAACATATTTGACTCTCTTTACAATTTATTCCGGATAAACTGAAACAGGTTCTGGCCATTCAAAACTTTCTTCAGGCCCATATAGCTCAACAATACATTTCAAATCATCACGGGTTTCCCTGTAATCATAATGGAAGTTATTTCCCCAGTAACCGTATTGAAGGGGTTTTAAATCATTTTTGTCGCAAAATCCCAGCGCACTTTGATATGATTCTGTATCCATCGCCACATGATGAATCCCTTCTCCATGTTCTCTCAAAAATCGTGCATAATCACTTATTTCATCCAATGGTTCAATCAATTCCCATTGTACGCTTCCAACATCTGCAAGTGCGAGACGCATTGCATAATCGATGCGTTTACCGCCAACACTCATGTCCGCAACAGTATCTTTATTAAACTCATATATTTTCCAAGGTCCAATTCCATATTTGTCCGCGTATGTCCTAACTGTAGCATCCAGATCTTTCACAACAATACCAACTTGCAACAAATTCGTAAATACTGGGTTCATTGGATTTTTCTCCTTTTCACCATAATAAACTTTTTATCAATATGGTTTTACAATAATTTTAACATTCTCATCTTTTCGATTAACGAGCTCTTCAAATCCTTTTTCAATAATATCGTCAATATTTATTCTTCCTGTAACCAGCGGTGAAATATCAATTCGTCCGTCGGATACTAAATCAATTGCTGTTTTAAAATCCCCGGCATAAGCTAACGAGCCGATAACAGTCTTATCAGTGAATACAATCGTATTCATCTGGAGGCTTGTTTCTTTTTCATAGATCCCGCTGAGAATTATTTTCCCACCAGTTCGCGCAACTTCAATAGCTATTGGGGTTACCTTGTCACTTCCGATACATTCAAAAACAACATCTGGCCCAATACCATCTGTCAGTTCCAAAATCCGTGCTTTTATGTCAATTTCAGTCGGATCGAGAACTTCGTGAGCACCCATTTTTGCTGCAAATTCTTTTCTGGCTTTTGCCACTTCCACTACATAGATTTTTCCAGCACCAGCGGCTCTGGCGGCCAGAAGTGTGCACAATCCAATCGTTCCTGCTCCAAAAATTACCACACTTTCTCCTTCAATAAGCGGACCTGAGCGTACTGCATGAATACCTACTGAAAGTGGTTCAATTAAAGCACCTGCTTCAAAAGACATATTATCTGGCATCTTATATAAGGTATAGTCTGGAACGACAACATATTCTGCAAAAGCGCCGTCCGTCATTAAGCCAGTAAATGCCAGTTTTTCGCACACATTGTACATTCCCAATTTACAGGGATTGCACTCGTGACAGACCCAACAAGCATCTGGAGCAACTCTATCCCCTACCTTAAATCCTTCTACTTTAGAGCCTGCTTCAACAATCGTACCTGAAAATTCATGACCAAGCGTAATCGGGGCTGTCCCGCCAGTTAACGGATGAGGTGTCGTAGTTGGTATAAAGATTGGTCCTGCAAGATACTCATGTAAATCGGAACCACAAATTCCACACCACTCAACTTTAATTTTTACAAAATTTTCTCCCGGTAACTTGGGCTCAGAAACATCCATAACTCTGACATCTTTTTTTCCATACCATACTGCGGCTTTCATTATATTCTCCTTTCAATCTGATCTTTCACCTAAATCCAATAACCAAATCTAAATAATCTCAACCTCCATTCTAGTTCTTTTGAAATTAAATTTAAGTTTAAATATAGCAATTATTGTGCCAGATTTTAAGGCAATGAAATTTCAAATGCTACGGACATGTATATCATAGGCTTTAATTTTTCGATAAATGGTTGCCTTGCTGATGCTGAGCTCTTCGGCAGCCTTGACGGCATTCCCTTTATTAAGCAATAACGCATGCTCAATACTGTTTTTTTCGAGGTCTCTCAGCGTCTCGCCTTCACTCTCATTAAAAATGGTTTGCTCATCTTTTTCTTTTACCAGCGCTTCGATATCATCAATCTGATCACCCATTGACATATAGTACCCTCGCTGGACGATATTTTTGAGTTCCCTCACATTTCCTTCCCACTTGTATTCCTGAAGCTTTTCGGCAAATTTTTCAGTAAAATATTTATTAGCACCACTATTTTCCTGATTTAATTGTTGCAGAAAGTATTGACCTAATACCATTATGTCTTCTCGTCTTCTTTTAAGTGGAACCAATCTCAGGTTTATAACATTAAGCCTGAAATACAGATCCTGCCTGAAGGCATCCTTGGACATTTCATTAAGAAGATTTCGGTTGGTTGCTGCAATAATTCGGACATCAAGCTTTCTTTCATAATTTCCGCCAATTCGCATCACTTTATTTTCATCCAATACTCTTAATAATTTCGGTTGCATCTCCATTGGAATTTCTCCGATTTCGTCGAGAAACAGGGTTCCGCCATTAGCCAGTTCAAATTTTCCGGGCATTCCCCCTTTGACGGCACCGGTAAATGAACCGGTTTCATAGCCAAAGAACTCACTCTCAACCAGCTCCTTGGGAATGGCTGCACAATTAATCGCAATAAAGGGACCGTTGCGCCGCTGGCTTTCGTTGTGAATGGATTGGGCAAACAGTTCCTTGCCGGTCCCGCTTTCGCCTTCGATTAGAACCGAACAATTCGTTTTGGAAATTCGCTTAGCCGTATTAATCAGCTCCAGCATGGTCTTATTCTTAGTAATAATCTTGTCAAAGGTATAGTTGGCCCGAAAGCCAGCCAGTTTGTTGATCTCTTTACGAACCTGTTTAGACTCCCGAATAACCAGTACCGCTCCCATAACTTTCTCGTTGGATGCGACCGGGGTAATATCCAGAAAACAGTCGATTTTTCGGGGTCCGACAAAAAGGGTAATATCGGAATAAGAGAATTTTCGTTTGTTTATCAGAATATTGTCAACCACATCAATGTCTGTTAATACATCACTCATATCCAGCTTTAAAATATCTTCTTCGCTCATTTGAAATAGCTCGGAAATCTTATGGTTAAACTTTTTCACGCGCAACTCGGTATCAATGATCATCAGCCCGTTGAGAATTGAATCCAGAGCTACATCCATTAATAGGTATGAATCGACAATTTCATGCCGCATTTCCCGGGTTAGCGCATCTCCGTTTTTCAATTTTGCCATCAGAGTCTTTATTTCCATGAATTTTACCTCCAAATGAATCACCAATTCTACCATAATATTCTATGTTATAGCCACGATGCGGCTTTCCTGACAGACATCAGATGATTTGCATAGCTGGTTACTTATGGAATATCCGGCGCTGCTGCCTTTCCTATTTTTCCGACATCGATGAGGTTATACTTACCCGCAGTTCACCATTATAAGAACCACTGGGTAAGTGTTCGGTGCGGCCATTGAAAATTTGCTGGGCGGCCACCGCATAGGACCGGGCAATGCTGGCGAAGGATCCTTGTTTGACAGTGGGGTTGATATTTTTAGTGATAATTGAAATGGTCCGGTCTGCGTTTTTCAAGATTTCAAAGACTCGAAAATTCTGAGGATAATCGCGGAGCGATGCCGTTTCAACCACCCAAAACCCACGTTCTGGCTGATCCGGATCCGGGGATATTATCGGGGTAATGGTATTGCGGTGACGATGCCCGGCGACCCAAAGGATCAGATTGGGATAAGACTGCAGTTTTTCAATTAGTTCCATTTCCGACACCGGGGAAATCGTACTCCAGGACATAAAAGGTCTGGTTAAGGGTTCCTGGTATTCCACCCCAATGGGGATATGAGCGGCGATAATCATTATCTGACCGGCTTGTTGACCGGCCTCCAATTCTGCCACCAGCCAGTCAAAACGCGACCGATCCAAGGAGCCATGGGCATAACCCTGAACGTTGGGCTCGTCATCCCGTTGGGTATTATCAAGCACAATGACCTTGATAGAAACCCCTTCTTTGGGCTCAAAGCTGTAACAGGCAAAACCAGTTTCCAGATGTTCATCGGTGAATCCATGACCGATGGGATGGGTTTCGGTATTGAAAAATTCCTTCATCCATTCCACCCGGGACAGAAACCGCCGGTCGGGATCTTCAGAAACTGCTTTCTGCGGTTTATCCGGCCAGATATGATCATGGTTACCAATAATCTGATACCAGGGGATCTGCTGATTCAGTCCCACCGCCATAAATTCGTCATAAAAATCTTTCCGGGGGCCAATCCGGGGATTGGCATTGATGCCAAAATCCAGATTTATTTCTTTGCCATCAAAAATATCGATCGACCAGCGGAGTTCGTTATACATGGCATTGTTGGTGTTATCACCCATCGATAAACCGAAATCGAGGGGATTTTGGTGATGAATGGCATTAACTGAATGAATGGCCCCATCTAATACGTGGGTGGTATAATGCATCATCTCTGAATACACTGACACAATGCCGCCGCCGCATTTTGAATAAATTCCGTGGGCCGGAAACTCCCCGTCGGTGATGTGGATATCGGTTATGGCAAAAAAATGGAGCAGCTGTTCGGGCTGATTTCCGACGGGATGCTGATAACCAACCGGCATCAGATCCAGACGCAATTCCGGTTCGAGATCAGACACGATGGTCCATCCGCCATAGCCTTCTTGTGCATATCGGATGATTTCAGTGTCCTCCACCTGAGGTGAGGTGGCGATTACCGGATCCAGAAAAAAGGTATAGCTTTCTTTTTCAGAATGGAAGTCGCTTTCTTCTTCAGTTACTGGCACCGCAACAGGGCTAATCAGGTGTTCTATTTCTTTAAGCTGCTTTGATAAGCGATTTGCTTTTTTTGAACGTTTATTTCCCATTGGTCTGCCTCAACAATTTCCAGCATAGACAAAGTCCAGCGATTCTCTGGCAATATCTGCCAAATGATAAACCTGCGCAACATCGGTGGCATCTCGATCCATCATTTCATATCGGGGAAAAAAGCGGGACAGGTGGAGGGGGATTGTTCGCCCCACCGAACCCAGCCACTGAGACAAGGTCCGGATTTCCGCTTCACTGTCATTCTCGCCAGGAACAATCAGGGTGGTCACTTCCACATGACAGGTTTCACTGGCAATTCTGATGGCCTGTTTGACCGTTTCCAGATCGCCGTTGATTTTTTTATAAAATTTTTCATTGAATGCTTTTAAATCGATGTTCAGGGCATCGATATCGGGGAGAATTTCCCGCAACGGTTCTTCACAAAAACAGCCATTAGTCACCAGTACATTTTTTAAGCCGTTCTTTTTGGCCTCCTGGGCGCAATCCCGGACAAATTCATAACCGACCAGGGGCTCGTTATAGGTATAGGCCAGACCAATATTCCCCTCACCCACCAGTCTGAGGGCATTGGCCACCAGGCTTTGGGGAGTCATTCGGCGACCATGGGCTTCTTCCCTGCCGGCCATCGAAATTTCGTAGTTCTGACAAAATGAACATCTTAAATTGCAGCCGAAACTGCCCACCGACAAAATCCGCGAGCCCGGATAAAAATGCCGCAACGGTTTTTTTTCAATGGGATCGAGGGCAATGGCCGTAACTACTCCATAATTCAAATCTTCAATGACATCTGACCGGTTAATCCGAGCCCGGCAAAATCCAACCTCCGCCTCATCCAGTTTGCAATGATGGGGACAGAGCCGACATGCTATTTTACTCACAGTTTTTCCACCCTTCGTTGATTTGCACAACCAAACCATCCCTCATTTCAGAGTTATGGACGTTTGTATGCAATAAAAAAGGAAAACTTCATGATGTCTTCCTTCATTTTATATGCTATTCTTTTCATACCCACATCCTGGGTTTAAAAATCACTCTCCAGTGATTAAATATCCTTTTTCATGCAAACTTTTTTCGACAGCACGAAGAATGCTATCCGCTTCGGCTTCGACGGTATGATAATGATACTTGTTGGTGAGTTTCATCAATGGGCTGGTCTTTTTTTCTTTCAGTCCAGCCACAAAGGCATCCACGTCTTCCCGGGTGGCCAGAAATAAATCGACCTGAATCTTTCCGTAGATGTCATGAATAATAAAAACATCCTTTACCACCCCCCCGGCGTCAACGATGGTGTAAAGTTCATCACCGATTTCTTCGTGACTGTGATACACTTTGAATATTTTCTCCTTAGGTGCCGGATCGACGATGATATAGCCTTTATTCGTCGAAATGATATTGTAATTAGCAGCCTTCAGGAGGGCAATATCCTGGACTATACTTTGCCGGCTGACCTGGAAAATTTCGGATAAGGTGGTTCCTGAAACCGGTTCTCGGGAAGACCGGAGTGTCTTGACAATATCTTCCTGTCGTTGCTGTTTTTTCATGATTTACACTCCTCGTATAATATGTTTGGTGCAATTCTTATAAAATCCGTAGGTCTTTCATCGATAAATCAAGAATCGGCGAGGAATGGGTCAGGGCCCCGCAGGAGATAAAATCCACTCCGATCTCACCAAGCTCTTTTAACCGCGCTTCGGTCACATTCCCGGAACATTCGGTTATTGCTCTGGCCTTGACAATTTTAATGGCGGTCTTCATGGTCTCCACATCCATATTATCCAGCATGATGATGTCTGCCCCAGCTTCCAGAGCTTCACTGAGCATCTCCAGATTTTCAACTTCAACTTCAATCTTGCGAACAAAAGGAGCATATTTTTTTGTCGCAGCAATGGCTTCTTTTAACCCACCGGCAGCATTGATATGATTATCTTTGATCAGAATGCCATCGGATAAATTATAGCGGTGGTTATAACCACCGCCGACCGTAACGGCATATTTTTCGAAAATCCGCATATTTGGTGTGGTTTTTCGGGTGTCCAGCAATCTGGTTTGGGTGCCAGTTAAATAACCCACCAACTTCCGGGTATGGGTGGCGATACCGCTCATCCGCTGCAGATAATTCAAGGCAGTTCGCTCGCCGGAAAGCAGGGTTCGGGCATCGGCTGTCACAACCGCCAAAAGATCACCTGGTTTAACGGTATCGCCATCGCTGACATATTTTTCTACTGTGGCACTGCCATCCAGGAGTTCAAAGGTTCGCTGGTAAACCGCCAGACCGGCAATAATGCCCGCCTCTTTGGCAATCAGATTTACCTGGGCTTTGACCCCCGCTTTGATGACCGCATTGGTGGTGATATCCTCACTGGTAATATCCTCCTGCAGCGCCTGTAAAATAAGAGGGTCCATATTAAGCTTTATCAATTCGTTCAATGACTTTGCTCCTTTCTATTTCGTCCAGGATAATTGTTTTATAGTCGGCTCTCAACTGCTCCAGATCCAGGTAGTTATCCAGGTTCAGCGTAGGTTGATAAACCTCGTTAATTTCATAATGCACGTGGGTATCTTTAGCTGCTCTTTTGGCAAAGACCAGGCTTTCAAGCAGCGAGTTGCTGGCCAGTCGGTTGGCTCCGTGAACGCGATTGCAGCTGATTTCACCGATGGCATAGAGATGTGCCATGGAAGTGCGGCTATCCAGATCGACTTTAATGCCGCCCATAAAATAATGCTGGGCGGGGGTCACCGGGATACATTCCCGGGTAATATCATAGCCTTCTTCCAGACAATGTTTAAAGATATTGGGAAAACGATGGGTGATCACATCACTGCCCATATCCTGCATCGACAACCAGACAAAATCACTTTCATCCTGCTCCATTTGCTTGTGAATAGCCTTGGTCAGCAAATCACGAGGTAACAGTTCATCCACAAACCGCTGCATTTTACGGTTATAGAGCACTGCTCCTTCACCCCGAACCGATTCGGAAATCAGAAAACGGCGCCCGGGCTTTTGGGAATAGAG
This sequence comes from Firmicutes bacterium HGW-Firmicutes-4, assembly GCA_002841405.1. Classification (GTDB taxonomy): domain Bacteria; phylum Bacillota; class Clostridia; order Eubacteriales; family Eubacteriaceae; genus Acetobacterium. The sequence continues at coordinate 35,350 of PGZR01000001.1, forward strand.
GGTTGTTGGATGAATTTGAATATAGCTGATGTTCTCCAGCTCGATCTGATGCTTTAAAGCGATGGCAATGGCGTCTCCGGTGAGATGGGCTAAATTAGTGGAGCTGTGAAACAGCCCACCCAATCCCCCGGTGGCCAGAACCACGTAATCGGAGTAGTACAAGTGAATGACACCCGCCCCGTCACTGGCCACAACCCCGGTGCAGCAGTTATCCTGACAGATCAGATCGACCATGACCATATTTTCGATGATGGTAATATTGGGTCGCTGCTTAACTTGGGCCAATAATTTGCTGGTAATTTCTTTGCCAGTGAGATCTTCGTGATAAAGAATCCGGGCCCGGGAATGGGCCCCTTCTCTGGTATAGGCCAGTTCGCCATTCTTCTTTTCAAACTCCACACCGAGATCGATCAGATCGGTGATGATTTCCGGCGAGCTGCGGATCATCACATCCACCGATGCCCGATCATTTTCATAGTGTCCTGCTTTTAAGGTATCCTCAAAAAAACTATCATAATCATCCTCATCCCTTAAGACGCAGATCCCGCCCTGGGCCAGGTAAGAATCACTTTCATCCACGGTTGTTTTGGTGATCATCAGAATTTCTTTGGTTTGGGGTATGTTCAGGGCATAAAACAAACCAGAAGCACCGGTGCCAACCACAATAATATCGGTTTTGCCGTTCATTTCAAGTGCTCCTTCATTTGGCCAGTAGCAGCATTTTTTCCAGCGCTAAAACTGCCTTGGTCCGGGTTTCATCATCAACTTCCATCTGATTGATGCCGTTCTCCAGGGCATAGGCCACCTTAGCAAGGGTGATCTTTTTCATGTTAGGGCAGATCTGGTTTTTATTGATGGTATAGAACTTTTTATCGGGATTGTTTTTCTTGAGTTGATAGAGAATACCAATTTCGGTACCAATAATAAATTCGTCGGCGTCGCTGGCGGTGGCATAATCAATAATCCCCGCCGTACTCCCCACATAATCCGCGGCGCCAATCACGGTCATCGTACATTCGGGATGCACCAGCACCTTGGCCTCGGGATGAGCGGCTTTGGCATCTTCCAGTTCGTCGATCATGATTTCGTCGTGGACATGACAATAGCCATCATTAAAAATAAAATGCTTTTCCGGAACTTGGCTGGCGATGTATTGACCCAGGTTTTGATCCGGTACAAAATAAATATTCTGTTGGGGCAAAGCCCTGACGATTTTTAGCGCATTAGACGAGGTCACACAGACATCCACAACTTTTTTGATTTCGGCGGTTGAATTGATATAGCAAACCACCGCCAGATCATCGTAATTTTCCCGGACCTCGGCAATCTTATCAATGGCCGCCATATGAGCCATCGGACAATCGGCAAGGGCTTCCGGCATGATCACGGTTTTTTCGGGACTGAGAATTTTGGCACTTTCACCCATAAAGGTAACCCCACAAAAGACGATCACTTTTTGGGGCAGCTCAACAGCAATTTTGCTGAGATAATAAGAATCACCGACATAATCGGCAATCTCCTGAATTTCATCATTGACATAGTAATGGGCTAAAATAACCGCATCTTTTTCTTTTTTCAGTTTTTCTATTTTTAACAAGATCTCTTTCATTTTTTATGCCTCCTACTTTTAACCGGGTTTTGATGATTAAAAGTATAGCACTTATCTTTACACCTGACAAGCTGACTGTAAAGTTTATTTAATAAACTTCCTGATCTTGCGATTGCCTGCCATCATCTGCCAACCGATGATAATGCCGGCCTGGTAGTGGAGTTCGCAGTCAGCGCTGGCGGCGACAAGCTGTTCCAGCAATTGCTGGTTGGCAAAGACATCATGGTAATAGCCCAGATCATCCTGCATTTTTTCAAACGCATCCATCGATTTGCGGGTCTTCCGGTCAAGAATGGTTGACAGCTGTTCGATGACGTAGCGGAGTTTTTTGCTCTTGATGCGAACCCGGTGAACAGCCTGTTGATCTTTTACATCCAGACTTTTCATGCTCCGCCTGATTTTTTTTAGCCAATTTTCAATATGCTTGTCCGTATATTCCTTGATTGATAATTGTAAATCCGGTGCCCCCGCTTCCCAGGGATCATTGAGTTTCCAAACCCAAATGTCCAGCAAATCCAGCGCAAAGACATCGGTTTTAAGACTTGTCCATAACTGTTCAAAGGCCATTTCACGTTTCCCTTGAAGATGATCTTTGAACTTCCCGAAATCACTGCTCTCCAGGCTTGCGTTTTTTTCGATTTCAGCAATTCCGGAAAGCAGAACATCCAGTTGCCGGACTTCACCAAATTGCTGCCCCATTTTCCGCAGCGTATCCTGTTGTAGCTGATAACTTTCAGCTTTGAATAGTGGTTTGAAAAAAGCCAGGATCGCCCGAAACTTACGGATGCGAACCCGGACCTGATGAACCCCTTCCGGATCGCTCTGATTTTCAAAGAATCGATCATAAGCATTTAGAATTTCATTAAATCCGCTATTTATGATGATCTCCACCGCTACGACCACCTTCTTTTTTGCTTTAATATTCATGTTTGATTGACTAACAACCCGTACTGATTTTATCGGCGGTATCTGGGGCTGCCGTAAACCTTTTTCATAGCGCCCCTGATTTTCCATTAATAAGATCGCCAGCTTTTCCATCATCATCGCTATTTTCCAACCTTTCAGGTTAATTATTTTATCTTTTTATTTATATACCCACCGATGCCTTAAACCCATGATTAAAGTGATTGTTTTTTAGAAAACAAAAACAGGAAATCAACGATGCTGATTTCCTATCGTAGATTTCCTGTTTTTTATTATGAGACAATGGTGGTTAAATTTATTGATCAACAAAGAACGCAAATTCCGGATTGATATAAATGATAAATGGTTCACTGAGATTCTTTAAGTGGTTGCGTTCTTCCCTGCTGATTTCGCACTGAATATGAAAATCCTGTATTGATTCCGGTCGGGCACCTATTTTTAAATAAAGTGATGTTCGAAAAGGACCATCGCTTTCATCAGCGATCCAGACCTTAAAACAGTTTTCTTGCTGGCTATTCGGTTCGTCCACCAGTTTAACCTGATTGGCTCTGATCCCCAAATAACCGTTATCGTGTTCGATTTTCATGACCGTGGTCAGTGAAATATGCCACTGCGGGACGTGCAGGCGGTTTTCAGCCAGCCGAGTTGCTGCCACAATATTTTTGCAGCCAGTTATTTTGGCGGTCTCCAACGATGCTGGCCATTTGAAGATAGCATCTTTCTGCCCATAGATTTCCACCTTACCCGTATTAAACACCGCGATATAGTCAGCCAAGCGGTAAGCTTCCTCGCGATTATGGGTGACAAAGAGAGTCAATCCCTGGAAGTCTTTCAATAATTCTGACATTTCTCGCATCATGTGATTGCGGAGATGCACATCCAGGGCTGAGAACGGCTCATCCAATAAAAGCATATCCGGTTCAACCGCCACCGCTCGGGCCAGAGCCACCCGTTGCTGCTGTCCCCCGGATATTTGGGTGGGGTAACGTTTGCCAATATCACCCAGATGGTATTTTTCCATCAAGGCGCTGACCCGGTTGTTTTTTTCTGTCTTCGACAGCTTGTCGAGTCCGAAAGCAATATTTTCCTCAATCGTCATATTGGGGAAAAGGGCATAGTTCTGAAATAGGAAACCCACTTTTCTTTCCCGCATTGTCAGGTTAATCTTTTTTTCTGAGTCAAAAAATGTTTTCCCATTAATAATAATTTGGCCTTCGTCGGGCTTAACCAATCCGGCGATACACCGCAACAGCATACTTTTTCCTGAACCGGAAGCGCCTAATATTCCAATAGTATCTTCCTTTGACTGGAGTTTTACATCCAGTTGAAAATCATATAGTTTCTTTTTGATATCAATAATAAACTCCATCGATTACCCTCCAAACCCCCGTTGCTGGTTCTTTTTGCGGCTTTCCCAGTAATTGTTGATAACCAGCACCGTTAACGAAATGGCAAAAATGATCAGCACCCAAATCAGGGCTACTTGCATCTCACCACCCTGGGTGGCAAAATAGATGGCAATCGGGATGGTTTCGGTTTTTCCGGGAATGCTGCCGGCCACCATCAGGGTCGCGCCAAATTCGCCGAGACAACGGGCAAAGGTCAGGGCTGTGGCGGCGGCGATCCCCGGTCGGGCCACCGGTACGGCCACCCGCCAGAATACTTTGACTTCTGAGGCCCCCAGGGTTCTGGCAGCACTGAGAATATTGGGGTCGATTTGTTCAAAGGCCCCCATGGTCGTTTTATACATCAGCGGAAAGGACACCACAATGGCGGCAATCACGGCAGCATACCAGGAAAAGATGATGTTGACCCCAAATATTTCCAGAAAATTTCCGATTGGTCCATTCTTACCGATCAGCAGCAGAATCCCAAACCCGGCGACAGTTGGCGGTAAAACCAGCGGGAGTGTTAATATGCCATCGATTAAACCCTTCCAGCGGCCATTATATTTTGTCATCAGCCAGGCCATAATGAGACCCAGAAAAAAGACAATGACCGTGGCTGTCAAGGTAACCTTGATTGAAATCCACGCCGGCGATAAATCGAAATTCATTGAATCACTCCCTTCCTTCGTTATTTTGTTTATTGATTTAATGCTCGGAGTATTATTTTACAGGGTGGTGAACCCATATTTGACAAAAACGGCTTTGGCAGCATCACTGCTTAAAAAGTCGACAAAGGCGGCCGCCGGATCCGGGTTTTTGCTGGCTTTGATGACAGCCGCCGGATAGACAATCGCTTTATGAGATGCGGCCGGAGCGGTTGCAATAACCTTGACGCCCGTCGAGACTTTCGCATCGGTTGAGTATACCACACCGGCATCCACATTGCCAGTTTCCACCCAGGTTAGTACTTCTTTAACATCTTTACCATAAACGATTTTTTCCGTGATCTGATCCATCACGTTATAATACTTAAACACATCAACGGCATATTGACCAACTGGTACACTGCTTGGTTCACCCAAGCCCAGTTTAGTGATCGATGGGTCAACCACCTGGGCAAAGTCGGTAATGGTTAATTGGGAATCTTTAGGTACAATCAGAACCACTTCATTGCCCAGGATGTTTTTGAGGGTATCATCGTTTAATAATCCAGCATCTTTTAAGGTCGTCATATCCTTTGATGAGGCTGGCATAAACACATCAACATCAGCACCTTGCTGAATCTGCTGGGCCAGGGATCCCGATGATCCAAAATTCAGGGTCAAGGTTGTGTCGGGCTCTTCTTTTAAATACAGGGTCTGGATTTCGGTCATGGCATCTTTCAAGCTGGCTGCCGCGGAAATGGTCAATGCCACCGGTTCAGACTTCACTTCCTCTTTGGCTGCTGATTGACAGCCAGCCAGGGCAAAAACGATTGACAACAATGCAAGCAGGATAATTCCTCTTTTTAAAAAATCCATCTCTTTCTCCTTAATAAAATTCGTTACGTTACGTTACGTATAACATCGTTACGTAACGAATTTGTGGTTATTTTTCCTTATTATACTCGCTTTCATCACGTTTGTCAACTAATCCAAAGCAATTTATAATTGTCAAACGTGATGAAACGTGTTATAATTCACTTAATTATTAACGACATGGAGATGAATATGGAAAATAACACCGCTTTAACCGCTCAGGATGTCGCTGATATCCTGAAAATCGCTAAGAATACTGTTTATGAATTGATCAAACGAGGCGAATTGAATTCCTATAAGGTTGGCCGAAAGGTTCGCTTCACGCTCAGCGATGTCGAGGAGTATATTGCCCGCTCCAAGAGTATTCAAAAGCCCCTGATCGAATCCGTTGTCACGCCTTCCCAACCACCTTTAAACAATACGAATCCGACGGTTTCCGGAAATGATTTCATTATCTGCGGTCAGGATTTGATGCTGGATGTTTTATCCAGTTATATTGAAAAGCTGGCTCCAGGAACCCGCACCCTGCGCTCTTATATTGGTAGCTATAACAGCCTGGTCGCCCTATATCAGGGACATGTTCAGGTTGCCACAGCTCATCTCTGGGATGGCGATACCGGGAACTACAATGTTCCCTATGTGCGACGACTGCTTCCGGGAATTCCCACCATTATTATCCATCTGACCTCCCGAATTCAGGGTTTTTATGTGCCAAAAGGCAACCCTAAAAACATCCACACCTGGTCAGATCTGGCTCAGCCAGATCTGACTATTATCAACCGGGAAAAGGGTTCCGGTTCCCGAATCCTTTTAGATGAGCACCTGCGTCTCCTGGGCATCCACGGCCCCTCAATTAACGGCTATCTGCGGGAGAGTCAATCTCACTTTGCCGTGGCCAGCACCGTTAGCCGAGGCGGAGCAGATGTAGCCGTGGGACAGGAAAAAGTGGCCAGTCAGATTAAAGACATTGATTTTATTCCGCTGCAAAAAGAACGTTATGAACTGGTCATTAAAAAAGAAGATTACCACACGGCACCGGTTCAGGCAATTCTTGAAATTCTCCGTTCTGAAGAATTCCGGTTGGAGTTTGAAGGCATCGACGGCTATTACATTGAGGAAATGGGAAATATTATTGCCGAAATATAAAAAACGGCTTACGCCGTTTTTTATTTATTTCCCAATATTCCAATAATTTCGTCAGCAATTTGCGCTGGCAAAAATCCGCAGTAGTCATACAACGCTGGGAGATCGCCCTGTTCCATCAGGGGGTTTTCAATGGCGTGAATGCGGATCTTACCGGGCTTAAGGTGGTCATCCTGGGCGATTGCGGCGGCCAGTTTTTCGCCAATTCCGCCGCTTCTGATTCCTTCTTCCAGAACATAAAAAAGCTTAGGCTGTCCTATTAGTGACCGAATTTTTTCCAGCTGTAGCGGGTAAACCTTGACCAGTTTGATTAACCGGATTGGGTTGTTTGCTTTTAATAATTGAATTGCCTCATAAGCGTTTTTGGTAATCCGGCCATAGGTTAGGATCACAATTTCCGGTTGCTCAGAATCTTTACCGGCTTCTGAAAAATCTTGATAGCTGAGATCACCATCATGAATAAAACCGCTGCGGTCGTATTGCTGTTGGGCTCCTTTTGGGTAGCGGATAACAGCCAGATTTTTATTCTCAAAGCTCTGCTTAAAACTCTGTCTCATTTCGTCATAGGTTTCCGGACTGAAAATTTCCATTCCCGGGATAGAAGACAGATAGGAACAGTCGTAAATGCCCTGATGGGTAATCCCGTCTCCCGGCACCAGACCACAACGATCAAGAGCCATAATCAGTGGCAACTTTTGAATCGCGGCATCATGGATCAGTTGATCATAGACGCGTTGAACAAAGGTTGAATAAATGGCACAGACCGGAGTCTTGCCATTGGCCGAAAGGCCGGCCGCAAAGGTAACGGCATGTTCTTCGGCAATCCCCACATCATAAAAACGCTCAGGATGAGTTTGGCTAAATTTATCCAGGCCGGTGCCACCGGTCATGGCCGCGGTAATGGCACAAATGGAAGCGTTGGTGTTGGCCGCTTCTACCATAATTTTTCCAAATGCGGCTGAAAAGTTGTTCTCTGATTCTTTTTTTTCAATCCCTTTGGCCTGGTCAAAAGGACCCGACGAGTGATACATTTCCGGATGTTCCTCGGCATCGAGATAACCCTTTCCTTTAACCGTGTGGACATGAACCAGGCAGCAGCTGGTTTTACTTTTTGCTTCACCAAGCACTGATTCGAGTTTTTTGAGATCACAGCCATCGACCGGCCCCAGATAGTCCAGACCCAGATGTTCGAAAAAGTTCTCGGCTACTACCCGTTTTTTAAGATGCTTTTTAAATTTTCGGGTTCCTTCAATCAGACCCTCCCCGACTAAGGGTATTCTGTGTAAAAGTGACTGGGTCTGATGCTTTAAATTAAAATAATTCTGACTGTTTCTGATTTTTGATAAATAATTTGACAAGCCGCCAACATTTTCCGAAATCGACATTTCATTATCATTCAGGATAATAATCAGTCGCAGGTTTTTTTTATTGCAATTATTCAAGGCTTCGTAAATCATCCCATTGGTGAATGATCCATCACCGACTACGGCAATCACATAATTATCCTTATTATCCAACTGATTGGCCATGGCCAGACCCAGCGCCGCTGAAATCGAGGTGCCGCTGTGACCGGCTCCAAAAGCATCTTTTTCACTCTCTTTGCGATTGGTGAAACCGGAGATTCCGTTCCACTGACGGAGGGTGTCAAATTCCTGCTGTCGCCCAGTTAATAATTTATGAGCATAGCATTGGTGACCGACATCAAAAACAATTTGATCATCGGGGTTGTTAAAAACCCGGTGGATGGCCAGCGTCGTTTCGACGATACCGAGATTCGAAGCCAGGTGTCCACCATTTTTTGATACTGTTTCTAAAATTCTATGGCGTAGCTCCCCCGTCAGATTTTGGAGCTCGGCTTCCGACAGATTTTTTAAATCCTGGGGCGATAATATATTTTTTAATTGCTTCAATTTGAATCCTTTCACCGTTTCTTCCCCTCTATGCCATAGCACAAGGGATCATCGAAACAATTGCCTCAATCACAGCATTTTTTATTTAGGCAGATTCCTGTTTTGTGAATCTGACTTAAGATATAATCATACCATATGAAGTATTATTTTTCTTTAATCCACTCTGTCCCTGATCTTTTCCATTAACAACATTTCAAAGTCCTTTACCAACAATGGTTTATGGAAATAATACCCCTGTATTTCCTGACAGTGGTTTTCTTTTAAAAACAAAAATTGTTCCTGCGTTTCAACGCCCTCGGCAATCACATTTATATCCATTTGAGCGGCCAGATTGAGAATCGTTTTGGCAATGTTTCCGGTATCGTTCTGCGGATAATCTTTAATAAATTCCCGATCAATTTTCAGTTTGTCAAAGTTGAAATTCTGCAGGTATTTTAATGATGAATATCCGGTTCCGAAATCATCGATGGCCACCTTCACCCCCTGGGCTTTGATCTTCTCCAGCTGCGAGCTGGTTCCTTGCATATTTTCCACCAGAATACCTTCCGTAATCTCGATTTCCAATAATTCGGCCGGCATTTGGTATTTTTCCAGAAGCTCTTTAATAATTTGTGGCAGATCTGATCTTTTAAATTGGATGGGTGACAAATTTACCGCTACCACAATTTTTTTGTTCGATATATCGCACCACTTTTTGTTTTGTTTTATGGCTTCTTCCAAAACCCAATTCCCGATCGGGATGATTAAATCGGTTCTTTCTGCCACTGGGATAAATTGCCCCGGGCTTATCGGTCCCAAATTTTCATTATTCCATCGCAGCAGTGCCTCACTGGCAATAATTGCTCCCGTTTCGACCTGCACCTGGGGCTGATAAACTAAACTGAGTTCATTCTTTTCAAGCGCACTACGTAATTCCGTTTCCAGCTTCAGATTATTAAGATAGTTTTCCTTGATTTCTTTCTCATAAAAAACATAGGTGTTATCGCCGGTTTGAAGGGCATAGTTTTTAGCAATATTTGCGTATTCAATGAGTTTTTCCAGATCAGCGCTGTCCTCCTGGAAAACAGCGATGCCAATCGACACATTTAAATAAACCTTCTCATTTTCAATTTCAACTGGCTCTTTGAGATAGGTCATCATTTTATTGATTAAATGTCCCATTTCCAGTTTGTCATTGCTGTTGATCCGGGCGATGATGAATTGGTCTTTGTGGAGAATCCCCAGAAGATCTTCCGCTTTTAAAAATGTCTGAATCCGCTCAGATACTTCCCGGATTAAGATATTTCCAGATTTTTTTCCTAAATAATCATACAGGGCATTAAAGTTGGTAACCTGAAGGATAATGATTGTCAGGTTATCATATTGTTTGATGAATTCCCGGGTTTTAAGTTCAAAAAGCACCTGGGTTGGCAATCCAGTAACCTCATCGTAATGCTTAATTTTATTGATCGCCTCTTCAGTAATCCTGATATTGGTTAAATCTTCAAAAACCTCCAGATAATTGCTTAAGGTATCGCTTTTGCTGTCAAATATCTTTGAAATGGTAATATATTTGGGATAGGTGGTCCCATCTTTTCTAGCATCGACAATTTCGCCCTGCCAATTGCCTTCTTCATTGACGTTTTCCCAGATATTGCGATAGACCTCTCTGAGCTGTTCCCCTGACTTGAAATCAATCGGTTTTCGGCCCATGACTTCATCTTCGAGATAGCCGGTGATCGTCGAAAAGGCCTTATTAATATAGACAATCCGCATTTCAGCATCCATAATCATGATGCCTTCTTTGGAGTTCTTGAAAATGCCGTCGGTTATCTTTTCTCGCGAACTGGCTTCTTTCTTGATCAACAACAACCTCGAAACAACTAAGCTGATGATACCTAAAATCAGAATCAACAGAACGGCGATGAGCACGATGGTCCGGTTGTCCTCGTTGGTAAAAACACCGAGAACCTCTAATGGCGCCGCACCAACCAGTACCCAATGCAGATTACGATAACCTTGCAGTGGATAAAGGGGGGTATAAAAGTAAAGATCTTTTCCATCATCAAAATAGCCGCTGCCATTATTTAAGATAGCCTGCCAGATTTCCGGATTTTCCTGACTGAATGCCCCCCCCATCTGATCACCGTACATAAATGAAAAGTCTTTGTTACTGTTCTCACTCAACAAATAATAGCCTTCATCATTTAACAGCAGGATTTTCATATCCATATTGCTTTTAGAATCACTTTCTATCTGCTCCAACATATTTTGGGCCAGATAATTTAAAACCAGAATTCCCTGACGTTCATTTTTATCATTAAACACCGGTAACACCAGGCGCATCAACGGTTTGACCGGCGTTTCGACTTCGCCGCCTTTGATACTCAAATCCATCGCTGAAATATAAATTTCACCGGAATTAAGCTTCATCCCTTCCACAAAATAGCTCTGATCGTCTTTGGATTCTAATTCACTGTCGGCTACGGCCATCGTAACATTATCACCATCATTCACGCGAACCTTTTCGTCGCCATCAACACCGACAAACTGGATCGAATCATAGATTTTTTTGCTGGTCATCATATTGGAAAAAATTCGTTTGAGTTCATTTTGATTATTGGGCTCCGCTGAATTGCCAACGTAAGCCTTTATTTCACTGGAATTTAAAATAATATTTCCATCTGAATTAATATCTTCAAAGATTGAGTTGACATTGACACCGACGATCTCGCTGTTATTCAACTGTCTAATTTTGATAATATTTTTGCCGTTTTCGATATTAATATTAATAAAGATCCCAGAAAAAACCGTTATTATAAAAAATCCAGGCATAAAGATCATGACAAAATTCTTGATCATTTTTTTTATTCGTCTATTTTTTAAATCCATCATAACCGCCCTTTCAGTTTTACTTACAAATCATTATACTAGACTAACTGAAGTGATGCAATCAAATACACAACCCTTAAAAAGCAAATTAATAAAAGCATCCATGACCTTTTTCGTCATGGATGCTTAATCTGTTAATGAGAAATTTTACTTATTTCTACCTCGATGGGGAAGACCAGGGTGAGGACGACTTGGACCATCACTGTCAGACAGCGGAATCGTCGAAAAATGAGCTTCCGCATCGATCGATTCGGTGGCATCAAAGGCCCAGCTGGCAGCGGTGCTGACGCTCGTTCCGCCCACAAACCAACCGTCAAATTGATACCCGGTATTGGCAACGGCCATTAACGTGACGGCCTCTTCCTGGCCGAATGATCCGCCTCCAGAAACCGTTCCTCCCTGTTCAGGTACCGCTTTTGCGGTGATGCTGTATTTACCCTGGACAAAATGGGCCGTATAGGTTTTACTGCCATTAACCGTCGTTTTAAAGACCGGCGAGATCGCCCCTTTTATCCGGCCGTTTTCATCGGACCAGTAGCCAAAGATATAACCAAGCTCCGTGGGGATGGCAGTTAAGGTTGCCGTATCCCCGTAAGCATAGGTTTGCTGCCCGGTGATATAACCGGCTCCGTGGGGATCCACATTGGCGCTGATATCATGGGTTGTTTTTTCAAACACTGCCGTTAAGGTCGTATCTTCATAAATTCTGAATGGGTAACTTCTGGCATTTGAAAGTTTTAAACCGTTCTGGTTGACCCAATGGAGGAATTTGTAACCCGGGTAGGCCACTGCATAAGCCATTACATATTGACCCGATTCGACGGTCTTTTCGCCGGCAATCAGATCACCAACCAGGAGCGCTTTACCTTGTAACACCGATTGTTCAGTGACCGAAAGTTTTACCGTTGCATTTGATTTGAAATGAGCGATCAGAACGGTGTCTCCGGTAACGGTAAAGGTGTAGACCGCCTCCGGACTGACGACATTCCCTTTAACATCGGTCCAGTTCGTAAATTCATAGCCATAACCGGGGATGGCTTCTACTGTAGTCTGATTCCCAGCGGTGGCATCCAGATGGTAGCCTCTGGCGATATTGCCACGAAGGTACTCTTCGGCCAGCGGAATAATCAGGGCCCCTTTAGTATTTTTAAAGGTGGCGGAAATTGTGATGGGCGCCAGATTAATCCAGTCTTCATTTAAGGTGAAGGTATAATCCCCGTCTGATGAAATACAAGACTGCGTTCCCTGGGCATCGGTTATCATCCAACCGGCAAAGCTATAGCCGTCTTTGGCAGTAGCCGATAAATTCACGGTGTCTCCAAAATTGTAATAGCCGTTCCCGGCGGCGTTACCACCGTCGCCAACAGTCAACTCGACCTGATATACATTGGGTGTAAAGACCGCAGTTAGGTTAGTGTCTTTTGTCAGCGTAATGGCATCACTACTTAAGGTTGAGACCTGTTCTCCGGTGTCAGCATCCATCCAGGCAGTAAAGGAATAGCCTGGCAAGGCAACCGCTGCAATACTGGCCTGATCGGCCTCAGAGGATGGATTGTAGCCGCCCTCACCAGATAAGGTTCCACCGGTAACCGGGTCAGCCATTAAAGTCAGGACAAATTCTTCGTTACTGAAATCGGCTTCCAGATTGCGGTCGGCGGTTGCTGTGAAGCTATAGTTGGGTGTCTGACTCACGCATTGGCCGTTTTCAAACCACCCCACAAATTGTGAACCGCTGGCGGGTGAAGCCTTAAGTGAAACCACGGCGCCTGCCGGATAGACCTCATCCGAATCGCTATTAGCAACCGTCCCCAGGGCCGGATCATTAACGGTGGTGGTCATGGTATAGGTTTGGGGGGAGAAACTGGCAGTCAGGTCTGCCTCCGCCCGCAGGGTAAAGACATAAACAGCATCGGAACTCAACCGGTTTCCAGTGGCATCCATAAAGCCATTAAAAATATACCCTTCTTCCGGGGTGGCCGTTAAGGTGACTGCCGTTCCATAATCATAGGTTCCCGTTCCGGATACCGTGCCGCCGCCATCTGGAGTGATACCAACATTCACGGCAACTTGTTCAAGCTTGAATTTGGCAAAAAGCACTCGCGAATAATAGGCCACAAAATCATATTCCGGGGTATCACAGACTTTTATTCCGGCAATATCATACCAGCCCACAAATTCATAGCCGGTAAATGGCACGGCGTTGAGATAAAATTCATCCTTTGTTTCAGAAGTCTGGTAAACCTTATAAACCCGTCCGCCTTCAAGGGGGTCCGGAAAAGCCAGTGCCATGATTCCTTTGTGAGAAAAAGCGGCGACCAGGGTCCGGTCTTTTGCAGCGGTAAAGGTATAGGCATCCTTCTTCTCGACTTCTTTGCCGTTTTCATACCAGCCTTCAAACTCATAGCCTTTCTTTTCTTCGGCTTTTAAGGTGACCGACTCGCCATTTGTAATGACCAGTCCAGTTTCTGGTATATCTTTATCGTCTGAAGTCACTGTACCGCCCTCCACATAATCGCATTGGACTTGAATGGTGACCGCCGGTTCGGCTTCAAAATTGGCAGTTAATGTTGTATTTTCAGTGACATCAAAAGTATAATCGGCAGTTTTGGTGACCACGGCACTGTTTTCATCGGTCCAGTTGGCAAAGGAGTAGCCCTTTTCTATAACTGCACTCACGGTTACCGAATCCGACAGCTTATAGGGACTGGTTCCGGTTTGGGTAACCGTTCCCTGGGTTTCGTCAGCTGATTTTGCCGTCACGGTAAAGGCATTTTCCTGATAACTGGCAATATAGCTGACATCTGCGGTCAAGTCAAAGGTATAGGTTTCTGAAGTAGAAGCCGGCACGTCATCCGTCAATGCGCTAAACCAGCCTTTAAAGATATAATTATCTGTCTCCGCATCATCCAGGGTTGCGGTGATGGTATGTTCACCCATTTGGGATAATCCATTTCCGGTCAAGGTCACTAGCGACTCCATTGTGGTCGGATCAGCCGTCAGGGCTACATTGGCACCTAATTCAAATTGGGCAGTGAGACTATGATCGGCTGCAACCGCCGTCAGGGTATAGCTTTCGTCCTCGGAAACCTGGGCTTCACCTTCATACCAGCCATCAAAAACATAGCCTTCATTTGGCGTTGCTGTGACAGTCGCATCATTGCCAACCGTGACCTGTTGAGACGGGCTAACCGTTCCCCCCTCTTCCGGGGTGGCACTGGTGGTGATGGTATATTGTTCACTATAACTGGCAATATAACTGGTGTCTGCGGTTAGGTTAAAGGTGTAGCTTTCTTCGGTTGACACCGGTTCCAGGTCAGCCAGATTCACATACCAACCATTAAAGACATAATTTTCGGTTTCGGTATCGATTAAGGTGGCGGTAATCGTATGTTCCCCGGTTTGGGATAATCCGTTTCCAGTAAAGGTCACCAGGGTATCCATCGCCACCGGATCTGCCGTCAGGGTGACATTGAATCCCGCTTCAAACTGAGCAGTGAGACTATGATCAGCGGCCACTGCTTCCAGGGTATAGGTTTCTTCGGTTGATACCTGGACGCCATTTTCATACCAGCCGTCAAAGAGATAACCCTCATTGGCGGTGGCTGTCACGGTGGCCGTTCCGCCGGCGATCACCTGCTCGGTTGGGGTAACCGTCCCGCCTTCTGCTGGCGTGGCACTGGTGGTAATGGTGTACTGTTCACTATAACTGGCAATGTAACTGGTGTCTGCGGTTATGTTGAAGGTATAGGTTTCATCGGCTGACACTGGTGCCGGGTCAGTCAGATTGACATACCAGCCATTAAAGACATAATTTTCAGCTTCGGCACCCAATAGGGCAGCGGTGATGGTATGTTCTCCGGCTTTGGATAATCCATTGCCGGTAAAAGTCACCAGCGTATCCATCGCCACCGGATCAGCAATCAGAGTTACCTCAAATCCTGCTTCAAATTGGGCGGTAAGATTGTGATCAGCCGCCACCGCTTCAAGAGTATAGGATTCTTCTGTAGAAACCTGAACCCCATTTTCATACCAGCCGTTAAAGAGATAACCTTCATTAGGAGTGGCCGTCACGATGGCCGTTTTACCACTGACAACTTTTTCTGTGGGGGTAATTGTTCCCCCAATTTCCGGGGTGGCACTGGTGGTAATCGTGAATTCCTGTTTGAAGTGAGCGGTTAAAACGGAACCTTCGTCGGCTTCATCAACCAGAAATGAAATACTCTTTGCCTCCGGATCATCAATTACCACGGCACCCTCACTGCTCCAGTTTTCAAAAACCCAGCCCGGGTTGGCGGTGGCTTTTAAGACCGCCATTTCACCAACGCGATATGTTTCGCCGCCAATTGCCGTTCCTGCGTCTACCGGCGAAGCGGCGGCGGTAATCAGGATATCCGTTTTATCATCGGGATTATCGGGATCTGGGTCCGGATCCGGCGGATTATGATCAACGACGCCACCAGCCACTTCACCCAGATCTTCTAATGCTACCTCTGCTAAATCCAAAGCACCGTCAGCCAACAGCTCATCACCGCCAAAATAGATGGCCGCAGCGATACCGGCGGCAATGGCGGCAGCCGTAGCAGCGGCGGCGGCGATTTTCACGATTCTTTGGGCTTCACTGCCACTACTTTCTTTATAAACCGCCACAACGGTTGTATTTCCGGTCATATAGAGAGTCAGTGTGCCTGCCTTGGTATTGGAGGTCACACTTTTCAAGGTATTGCCGTTGCTGTCTTCAAAATGGGAGAAAGCATACCCGGCCTGATTGCCCTGGGAGATGGTCACCAGCGTTCCATAGGGATAATATCCCGATGGGGCTGCCTGGCCGCCGCCTTTGGGACTGACATTCAAGGTCAGGTAACAGGCATTCGGCGAATAATTGGCCTGAATCGGGGGTGCATCGATTCCAGGTTGTCCCGCGACCGTGTAGTTAAAGCTGGTTTTCTTACTCAGGGTGGTACTGCCCTGAGTCCAATTTTCAAAACTGTAATTAGCATCCACGGTGCTGCTGATATTAACGGATTCCCCAACATTTCGATAACCGCTGCCGGATACCTCACCGCCGTTTAAATCTACGCCGGGAATGGTCTGATCAGCAACGTAGGCATTTTCCACCAAAATTCCAATGTCCTTTAAATGCAGCCTGGCCACCAGCGGGGTGCTATCCAGTAGCTGATAGTTGAAGGACGGCGCACTGCTGACTAAAATAGGGGTTTCCTCATCGGTATACCAACCATCAAAAACCAGATTGGGATCCACCGTTCCGTAGTTAAGGGTAATGGAATCCTTGAAATTCCCGGTAACGCCTGAATTAGGAAACTGGGTTACCTGGGGAACCACCCCGGGCAGCAGGTTTCGTTGATAATTATCCGTCCACTCGGCTGAAACCGGAACCGTTACCGTGTATTCCTGGACAAAGTCATACTGAATTGCCAGCGACTCGGTGATGGCGTCGATGGTATAAACTGCATCATAGGAGATCAGGGTGCCCGTGCTATCCAGATAATCTTTAAATATCACATTCGGCATGGTTTGATTGGCGGTGGCGGTTAAGACCACCTTATCGCCGTACTCTGGGATGGTTCCAGCTGGTGCCAATACCCCATTTTCATAGACAGCCATGGCCACGCTGCCATAAACAGACCGGCCTGGATCCACTGGGGTCAGAGTTACCGGGCATTGTAATACATCAAAGTTGGCCGTGTAAATGACATCATTTGCCACATTCACCACCAATTCCGAAGTGGTTATAACTGTATCATCCAGATTATTGGTCCAGTTGACAAATTCAAAACCGGTATTAGGGATGGCCGTGAGGGTTGCCTGGGTCCGATAGGCATAGGTTCCGCCTCCGTTGACGGTGCCCATCGTCGTTGGGTTTGCCGCAGCGCCAATGCTATTCTGGCTGGTGTGGAATTGGGCGGTCAGGGTATCATTTCCCGTCACTGTAACATCAAAGGTACTGTCCATCGAAACGATGTCTCCCAGAGCATTGACCCAGCCATCAAAGACATAGTTAGCATCTGGGGTGGCTACGGCTGTGATCACATCCCCATAAAAAGGACCATCGGTCGGGTAATTGGTCCAGGCGGCGGTTCCACCGCCGCTTGCTGCGGTATTAATACCCACGGTATAGGCAATCGGAGCAAAATTTGCCTGAAGTGACATATTGGCATCCGGTTGCAAAATCCAGTTGGCATCGGTGCTTAAAACAGCTCCGGGCTGAGGATCTGCCAGGGCATCGGTCCAACTCACAAAAGTGTATCCCATATCCGGGGTTGCCGTTACGGTTAGCGATTGCCCATAAAGTACTGAAGCCTGAGACTGGCTCACGGTTCCGCCGGGGGTTTGGCCGGCTGCTACAACCGTAAATGTTTTCGGGGTATAGTGGGCCACATAGGTTACCACCAGATCCGGTCCGATGGTAACATCAAATGTATCATCCGGATAGACAATTCCAGCGGCATCGGTCCAATTGGTAAAATCGTAATTGGGCGAGGTTTCAGCCGAAATGGTTTTGGTCGTATTTTTAGGGCCAATCAGAATATCTGTCTTTTTCGCCGCCGCGGGATCGCCTTGGGTGATAATCGCGCCGTAATCCGTAACAAAGACAGCCACCAGATTGGTCGCTTGTGTTACGGTATAATTAAAATCTGCGGTTTTACTGATCAGCTTGCCATCCTCAAACCAGCCAAGAAACAGAATTTCTGTATTGGTGGTATTGGCCGCCATATTTAGAACCGTTCCATAGCTGTAGATGTCCTTTGCGGGACTCACTGATACCTGATCTTCAATGGATTTCTGAGCGACCATTGAAATATTCACCAGATAAGTTTCCGGTGCAAAAACCGCCGTGTACTGCCCCTGGCTGGCTTCACTGGCGGTAAAGGTATATTGGGGATTGGTACTCACGGCTAAATCCGAATCCCCCTGGGTCCACCGAATAAAATTATAATTGGCATTGGGAATGGCCGTTAAGGTCACACTTGCGCCATCCTCAAAAGTACCGCCACCAGCGACGGTTCCGCCTGTTGCTGGAGAAGGCGTAACCGTAATGGGATACTGCACCGCCGAAAAATTAGCCGTTAACGCCTGGTTGCCAGTAATCGTGATGCTGGCATCAGGCTTGTTGGATACGGTGTTCCCTGATCCATCCACCCAACCGCTAAAAACATAGCCGTCCGCCGGGGAGGCCTGAATATTTACCACTTGACCGTAAACCAGATTGGTTCCCCCGCTACTGACGGTTCCGCCATTTGTCGGATTGGCTGTCAGACTCAGGGTATACCCTTGCTGGGAAAAATTGGCAATCAGGCGAGTATTCTTGCTGGGCTCAAAAACGTAGGTCTGATCTGTACTGACGCTTTGACCGGTATCCCCATCGGTCCAGCCGGTAAAACTGTAGCCATTGGCTGGTGTAGCCACAACGGTGGCGGTTTTGCCATAGGTAATGGAAGTTGCCGAGGTTACCTGAGCGGTTCCTCCCGGAGTTGGGGTTGCCGCCACCGAGATGGTGAATGTTTTGGGGGTTACATTGGCAATAAAAGTCTGCAACCCTTTTTGCACCTGCACCGTGAGATTAGGATCAGTACTCACAACCTTACCGGCACTGTTGGTCCAGTTAATGAAATCATAGGTATCCGAGGAACCGTTAAAACTCAGGTTGGTTCCAATCGGTTGAACTTCAATATCCACGTTTCTTGATGAAAACGGGTTTCCCAGAACAATCACCGAACCCCAATTGGTACCAAAAACAGCATTAATCAATACGGGTTCAGTGACCGTATAAGAAAAGGCCGGCGATTTAGATAATAAGATGCCGTTTGCATACCAGCCTGAGAACGTTACCCCGGAATCGGTACTGCCGGCACTCAAAGCTAACACCGTTCCACTGGCATAGTTACCGCTTACCGGGGTTACGGTAATGGTCTGAAGAGCGGCCGGTGAGGCAATGGTTGAAATTTTCACCGGAATCTGAGTTGCCTGAAACACCGCTGCATAGATCCCGGCGGTAGCATCGCTGGCAGTAAATGCGTAACTGGCCTTCTTACTGACAACCGCCTGGGATTCGCTATTAATCCAATTAACAAAGGTATAACCGGCGGTCGGGGTCGCAGTCAGGGTCACTGTCGCTCCGCTGACATAAGTGCCATCGCCACTCACCGTGCCGCCACTGGTCGGAGTTCCTGAAACCTGAATCACCACGGTATCCGGAATAAAGCTGGCCGTATAGGTTATGTTATCCGTCACCGGGATATTCAGAGTTGCACTGGTTCCCACCACCGCATTGTTTTGATCGGTCCATTGGCTGAACTTATAGCCGGAATCCGGGGTGGCCGTGAGCGTTACCTTTGATCCATTGGCGACATTCCCCCCACCGGTTACAGTTCCGTTGCCATCACTGACCACCGCAACACTACACATTGTCGGCTCAAAAATCATTTGATAGGTACCGGATTCCGTTACCGGCACATTTACCGGCTGGGTATATGGTGTGTAGGAGCTGTAATTATTGGGGTCAGTAAAATAATAACCATTACATTCATAGCCGGGGTTAGGCATGGCATATAAATAAATACTATCCAGCAGGCTATATGAACCACTTTCATTAAACACAGTTCCTCTGGTTGGGTCGGAGCTTTCCACAACAATATTATAAGCCCCTTCGAAAGAAAAGGAGATAATTACGTCATCATGTAAAATAAAATCGGCGGTTGGTTGATTATCAACTTCCTGACTGGTGCCATCAGCAAAGGCTGCTGTAATACTAGTAACCTTAAAACCATTAACGGGTGTCACATTAATATTTAATGTGGATCCGGTGGGATAAGCGCCATTCCCGGTTTGTCCATTTGCTCCGCTGAAGGTTACATTACCTAAAGTGGGGTTGAGGTCTTCCACCTGAACCTCTACGGTGCTGACCGGCGGTGGTGTAACCGCATAAAAGGTCACTGAAATGACGGTATCATCAGTTAAGTTAAACGTAGTTGGTGTCAGCGGGGTTTCATAGATCAGTCCCCCCATTGATGCCGAAATCAGATAAACCGCATAGCCGGGGTTAGCTACGGCATCAACTTTTAGAACAGATCCCTGGGGATAGGCTCCTGGTCCGGTTTGACTAGTGCCAGTGAGGGTGACCGTTCCGAAAGCTGGATCAACATCGGCCAGGGTAACATTGACGGTAGACCCATTTGTTCCTAAACTGTTATTCGCCGTTTGCGCGAAAACCGCGGCCTGGGGTAGGATGGTATTTAATACCAATACCAATGAAAGTACGACTGCCAGGTTCTTAAATTTTTTCATTTTCTCTCCTCTGTTTCCGATGGACTGATTTGGGGGATAACATGACTGAAATTAAACGTTTCTTTTTTCTGCCTTTTCATTCTTTGTTAGCGACTTGGTCAAGACCATAAGCAGAGGTGTTCACCCTGCCAGATCAATTTTATTCACAAATTTTCTTACCCGGTTTTAAATACTGGAAACACCGTAAATCAATAGACTGTATAAATCTGCAAAAGACAGCTTATCTTTATTTCATCGACATAACGATACCTTTGCTTAAGTGTTTTACTGCCTATTTAAATAATATTGAACTTCTTGTCTACAATTATTCCTCTGCACCCGATCGCTACATCGATCAATCTCTTTAATAAAAAGTCGTTGCGCAAATACAAATAGCCACCTCTCATTTCTGATCGGTGGCTATTTGTATTAAATATAATACTGATATGATGCTTTCGGAACATTCTAGACTAACGGGGTTCGATGATCACATTCGTATTTTTAATTCCCATTCCAGCTTCTGTTTGTGATCTTAAATTCATTTCATGAACATCTGCTGTTTCGAACAACGATACTTTTTTAATCACTTTTACCCAGATCACTGAGTAGGCAATCAGTACGGCAAACAATCCAAAGAATATTTTGTAGACCAGAATTCTGGCATCACCTTCGGCAATATGCCAGATCATATAGACGTTACCAACGATACATAGAATCTGCGGTATCCCAAAGAGGGTCAACTTTTTATTGCGACCAGGCATGTCTGGATATTTTTTTCGCAGTACCAGCACTGAAATATTGACAAGAATATATGAGGTCAACCAGAAACATGATGCCGCCAGCAGAATCGTCGCCAACCCTGAAGACTCGGTAAATCCGGTCACCATCATCGCCAGATCGCCAACAAAAATCAGTACCAGACCAGCTACAGGGATATTGTTTTTATTCTTTTTGACAAAAATTTTCGGCATCATATCATCTTGCGCCATTCCCGACAGAATTTTACTCACACTGCCCAGTACCGTATTGGCGGTACTGATACCAGCCAACAGGGTCACAATCCCCATCCAATAAAGACCAATATCGCCCAACAGGTTTTCGGCAAATAACATATGCGGCATCGGCGAACTTGCCAGGGCTTCCAGAGTCACATAATGAGTCATCCCGACACCAAGCATGGCTTGAACAGCAAACAGTAAGATCAGGCCAAGAATCATTGACAGAGTCACATCACGTTTTGGGTTTTTCAAATCTTTGGCCATTGGGATAACAAATTCAATTCCAATGAACAACCAAAATGCCAAAGCTGCCAGAGAAGCATAACCACTGATCCCGGTCACCGGCGGTGGGGTTTGTTGAGCGGCTGTAATCACTGTCCCGGTCCCCAGATTAAAGAAACTGATAATTCCCAGAGCAATCAATGAACCAATTAGTAATACAACCACCACATTCTGAACCTTGGCAAAAATATCCACACCATTGTAATTAACAAAAAATAAAATAGCCAGTAACAAAACACTGATAATGGGTGCTGGGATCATCGGCAAAAAGATCTGATTGATCACCATCCCGCACATCGCCATTTCTACCGATGATGCCAGAATCATGGTAATTACATAGGCTGACAAGTTAGAAATAATCGAAGCCACTGGACCAAGTCCCGCCAGCGTATACTGGCCAAGGCCACCTTCCACATCTGGCATAATCGCATGAAGTTCGCCAAATGTCAGTGATAGCATCACATTCAAAAAAAGTACAATGCCTAACGAAATAATAAATCCAGAACCTGCTAAACCCATTCCCTGACCCAGTAACAGCAAACAGCTTGTTGCGACAATCAGACCAACACAGACCGATACCGCAGAGCCTAAACCTAATTTTTTTTGATTCTCCATAATAATCTCCTTCTAATGTTTCTTCGCACTTTACTTCTTCATTGAAAAAAGTGCCTTGATGGTGTTCTATTAACTATATAAAAAGATGCTCAAATATCACATCTGGATATCTGAGCATCTTTGCTCCCATTTTTATTCAGCTAGCACGATCCTAAAATATGATGAGAAACACCTATTTGTATTTCTCATCACTGCCCGGAAAACCGCCGCCCACACGCAAGCTTAGTTTTCCGATAAAAATAAAAAGACAAGACAGTTGATTCCCCAATGGAAAATCAGACTGCTTTGTCTTTCTGATATTACTATACTCTATTTTGTTTGGCTTTTATTGTAAAAATCGGAACACATTAAAAAATTTGCACTTTTTATTCAATCGGAATCCTAATCTGTGCAATCTCTCTTCCCTTTCCTCTGATAAAGGTAACGTTGAGATTTTTACTATCTGTTTCCAGGCCATAGGCAATGCTGGCTGAGCAGCTGGCGCCAATGGGTGTTTCCTGAATCATCCGGTTGGGATCTTTGATATTATATGTCTCCAGAATATTACCTTCCTCATCTGTTACGACAAAGTCTCCCTGGGCTAAAAAGAACTCCATATTATTTCTTTTTTCATAACTGATATTTTCGTAGCTGAAATCCAGAAACACCACCTGTTTAGGATCAGACGCTGAGTTTGCATTTCTTTCTGGGGTTGATCTTGCCCCGTTAATGGTGAGACTATAATCGCCATTGACTGTGGTTACCAAAAAAGGCTCATTTAAGACCATTTCCGGCAATTTCTTTGCAGTACTTGGGATATCATTCCCTTGATTATTGAAGGACGCTTCTATTCCACAGCCGGTGAATTCGAAAACCACTAAACCTAAAACCAGAAGCATTATACCTATTTTTTTCATTCTCGACCTCCGTATGCCTAAATTATAGCCCCGTTGAAAGCGGAAGGCAAGGAGAAAACAGTCATTGCTACGGCGCTGAAACTAAAAAATCACCCTTAGCAACGATGATTTTTCGTAATCCAGGGTGATTTTATTTTTCATTCCATTGAGTGCTTTATTTGTTATCTTGTCTTACTTTGGCATCGCACCGATTTTGCCAGCCCGGTAGGCCTTACTGTATTTTCGGCAATGTTTATCATGACCCAACAAAGCTTCAGTAGCAAAAATGGTTCCCATCATGTCACGATTCATGGGATCCATCACAGCTGAATCCATACCGGCCTGAATGGCAAACGCCATGGCATTTTTATTGATCAGTGCACGGACGGGTAAGCCAAAAGAAATATTGCTGATGGCACCGGTCACATGAATGGTCGGGTATAGCGCTTTGATGGCAGCAATTTCTGCAACAAAATTTAATAAGGATTGATTGTCGGTTGACAATGCCATTACACAGGGGTCAATATGCATCCGATCCGGATTAATACCATATTTAGCGGCTTTTTCAACCATGCTTTTGGTAATGTCCAGCTTTGTCTGCAAATCAGTAGGAATTCCGTTATTATCGCAGGTCAGTCCCACCACTTCCCAGCTATTGCCTTCCATTAACGGTAGCAGTACCTCACATTTTTCGCCTTCTTCAGAGATGGAATTAAGCATCCCTGGTTTGTTGGCATATTTTATAACCGCCTCAATCACCCGGGGATTGGGACTATCAATACATAAGGGTGTATCGGTGGCATCCTGCACCACTTCCATCAACCATTTAAGGGTTTCGATTTCGTATTCCGGGGCCGTGCTGGCACACACGTCGATAAAATCTGCTCCGGCCTCGGTCTGTTTTACGGCCCGATCGGCGATAAAGGCCGCATCTCTTTTTTCAATGGCTTCCTTCACAGCGGGAATGGTGCCATTAATTTTTTCTCCAATAATAATCATCTGTATCTCCTTGTCTTTGTTTATCCAAATCTCTCTTCGCTTAAATTTTGGTTTTAAATACTCACCGGAGTATCTCCCAAATACTTTTTCCAGAGTTTGAGCAAATCGCTGATCATCCGGATTCCCACCGCTGAAATCAGTACAATTTCTGTTTGTTCAACGGGTTTCGTCCAGGGCTTCAGTACCGCCAACTTATTGACGCAACTCACTTCAAAAATACCCTGATCAGTTTTAACAAAACCTTTGATCCGATGAGTCGAACCTTTGATTTCATTTATAAATTGCTCAAATATATCTAAGTCGAGGACGGCTTCTGTTTTTAAAATACAGCTATGGGGACGACTTTCCCAGGTGTTTTCCGAAGGCCTGGCTACTAATTCTGCGCTTTTCATCGTCTTCACCAGCTCAGCCAAAGGCACCTCGCAAAAAGAGGTCGGATAGATCTCCGCCGCCGAATTGATACTCTGAATTTTTTCCGCAATTGCCTGAAGGGTTTCGGCATTTTGCAGATCGGCTTTATTGATAATGACCTTGCTGGCATAGATGATCTGTTTTTCCAGTGCGGCGATCACTTCAAACTGTTTGAGAAAATAAACCCCATCCACAATACAGATGGAACCGGCATAATCATAGGCTTTACCCGAAATTTTTGTCACCGTCTCGAGGATAACCCCCATATTGGAAGGATCTGCCACCCCAGAAGATTCCACAAACACCACTTCCAATGGATGATTTAAAAATTCCGCCAGGCCTTTGATGAAATTTTCTTTGAGACAGGCACAGAAAACCGAACCATTATTTAATTCAATCAGATCAAAATCTTCGGTTTTGATCAATTGTCCATCAATCCCAGTCTCCCCAAATTCATTCATCAGAACGCCGATTTTTCGACCTTCATATTCACGTAAAAGTTTTTTCAACAGCGTGGTTTTTCCGGCACCCAAAAATCCGGTCAATAAGATCAGCTTCATTCTCTTTCTCCTCAACAGTCATCAGAAAAGCAGCGTTTGCTTTCGATTCAATCGCAATTTTGATTATAGATATTGTTTCACTGCTTCAATTAATTCCTGCTTGCTGGGAATAATCGATGACCACTGCAGTTTCCCATTTATATAAGTGGAAGGCAAATGTTGAACCCCCATTTTTTTGGTTCGGGCAATATCCACTTTATTGGTATATTTATATTCTTTAATCTCAATCTGATCGCCAAACTCTTCTTCAGCCAGGTAGATGCCCTTGACCATGTAGGTACAGGCCGCACATGTGGCTGAGTCCAGGGTAAAGATTTCAATCAGGGGTTTCACCAGTTTGTCATAATCCGGCAGTTCCACTGGGATATCTTCATCGACGGCCTCATAGTTTTCGATCATTTTTCGGACTGTTTCGGTTTGCTTAATCGCCTGAACGGTGGCCACGGTATTATCGATGGGAACATTGTAAGGCATGTCACAACCGGGGCTGACAATCAGATTATGATGGTCAATCTGATCTAACATCTCAACAACAAATTTCATATTGTCCTGCTGATTACCGAACAGCAACGTGGTTGTCAGGGGGATATTTCCACCGATGGTGATATTATACTGATCCGTGATTTTTTTGGCTTCGTAAATATTGACATTCTCATCAATGGAGATTCCGTCGGGATTGGTTCGGCACATCACCTCCATCTGAACCGTCGCATCGCCGCAAACAAAGAAACTGCTTAATGCCCCTTTGCTGCGGATAAAATCAAAGGCTGCCTGGAAGGGTTCCAGAAATAGTGCCTCAATTGATTTCGGTGAAATCTGGCTGATCAGCGGATCCACCAGGGCGATCACATCCATGCCCGCATCGATGTAGTAGGAGGACATGGCATTACAGACTTCCACGCAGAATCCCACCAGTTCTTTGACAAACTCCGGATACATCACAATGTCCATAAAGAACTCGCTGCCGCGGATGTGGGAGGCCAGGGTGACCGGTCCGCAAATCAGACCATACAGGGCGGTATCTTCCCCGACCGCCGCTTTCACCCGTTTCATCACATCCACCACCATCGGTATGCGACCTTCGGTAATTTTGGGAATCTTGCATTTACAAGGTACCTTCAACTCACCGGCATAGGGATGACTCATCACCGATGGTGGATTATCTTCGGCCCATAACAACTCACAACCGAGAATCTCAGCTTCAATTTGAAGATCGAAGATCACCGGCATCCCATCCGGGGTATAAAGCTTATGAACTTCCATTAGTGAATCAAATAATTTATCACCGTCGGTTAATACTTCCCGGGCGGTATAACCTTTCAGAAAACCTGCATGGACTCCACTGAAAGGAACCCAAGGTACCTCGTCAACCATTTCGTGTCTTAATGTCTTTATAATTAGATCTTTTCCCATTTCTTACCTCTTTTAGTTCTAAATTTGTTTTTCATTGTCTAAATACTACGCAGCAATTAATAATGCTGGCCGAAATTCTTAACAAAGTCGCTATTTCAATCCCGAACCGACAAAGGCTCGGAATCGGCTGTTCGACTGACAAGAATCACCGACACCAGCATCAACCCTGCTCCAGCAACCGTATTGCCATTCCATGGTTCACCGTATAATAAAATACCCATTACTAAGGTCACCACCGCCTCAAAGGCAATAATCAGTGAGGTTTGGGTTGATCCGATTTTTTTGATCGCGAAGGTTACCATCTGCAAAACAAAGATGGTAATCCCTCCCAATGCCAGAGTGAAGACGATTCCTTTTACCGGCAATACTAAAAAGTTAGAATCACCTGAAAAAAGCCAACCCTGGATCCCGAAAAATGCAGCACTGATTCCTCCCAGGTAAAATATAATCACCCGGTTTTCAAGTTTTTTAAGGTTGCTTTTCTGGAGACTGACCAGATACATTCCATAGGCCAGACCCGATCCCAATGCCAACACACTACCCAAATTGACAAGATCAAAATCGAAATTCATCAGGAACAGGATTCCGGTAATGGCAATGACCAGCGCAATCATTTTTGTCTGGTTAGGCTTTTCTTTAAAAACCAGGCCCATAATCACCACCACAAAAAGTGGATACGAAAAATACAGCATGGTAGCCAGGCCCATCGGCATATAATTAAAGGACTGGGCCAATAAAAAGGTGGAACCACCATATCCAAATATCGAAAAGACAAAGAGTTCCAAAGCCTGTCTTGAGGTTACTCTGATCTTTTCTTTTTTTAGTATAAAGGTTAGTCCCAAGCCGATAAAAACAACGGCATACCGATAAAATAAAATGGTGGTGGCATCCAATCCATCCAGCATTAAAGCCTTGGTTAATACCGGAATGAGACCTGCGGCCAATGCGGCTGCAACGGCCGCAATGATTCCAGTTGACATATTTGCCTCGTTTTTTCTAAATCCATATTTTTAAAAAGCACTCCTAAACCGGAGTGCTCTATCTGTCACAATCTTTAATGTCTCCGTCTATTTTTGCTTAACTATGCTGTTAATGCTTTAGCGGTATCCACTGCTCCAGAAGCGTCAGCAGCATAAATTGCCCCTAATTTTTCGCTGTATGCCGGCGATAACGGCGCTCCACCAACCAGATATTGAACCGTTAACCCTTCATCCTGACAGGCTTTGATAACTTCCTGCATATAGGTCATGGTGGTTGTCAGCATCGCTGACATCCCGACGATATCGGCGTTATGTTCTTTAACAGCGGCTACGAATTGTTCTACTTTTGCATCAATTCCCAGATCAATGACCTTGAAGCCAGCGCTTTCCAGCATCATCACCACCAGGTTTTTACCAATGTCATGTAAATCCCCTTTAACGGTTCCAATGACGATGGTTCCCAGGCTGGGCATATCTTTATCAGCAATCAGCGGTTTGACAATATCCATTCCAGCATTCATCGCCCGGGCGGCCATCAGCACTTCAGGAACAAACATATCCCCAGCTTTAAATTTTTCGCCAACTACATTCATCCCACTTAATAAACCTTCATTGATAATCGCAATGGGATCGGCTTTAGCTTCAACCAGAAGATTGACATTTTCAATGATCCCTGGTTCATTTCCATCGATTACAAATTGTCCTAAATCTGCTATATTCAACATTTCTTTTCACCCTTTTCCGTTTTTTTTATTTAATTTCTGCTAACAGTTTTTCCAGTTCAGCGGCTTCTTCTTCAGCGATCACGTAGGTATGCACCCCATCATCTGGAAAAGCGCCATTGCGTACTTCCTCACAGAAGGCAGTAAATCCTTTTAATAACTCAGCACCCACATTAGCGTATTTTTTTACAAACTTCGGTGTAAAGTCATCATAATATCCCACCATATCAGCATAGATCAGTAACTGACCATCGGTAAAGGAACCGGCGCCAATTCCCAGAACCGGAATATTAAGGCGTTCGGTGATGGCTTTGCCGACCACTGCCGGAACGCCTTCAACCAGGATAAAGGATGCCCCAGCGGCTTCAATAGCCAGCGCCTGTCGCAATAATTCCATGGCAGCCCCGGCACTTTTGCCCTGGGCCTTATAACCACCCATTTGAGCGGCAAACTGAGGTGTCAGACCAATATGTCCCATGACCAGGATACCGACATCTGAGATCGCTTTGATCCGCTCGCAAACCGATTCGGTACCACCTTCAAGTTTAATAGCATCCACCAACGATTCTTTGGTAAATCGGCCGGCATTAAAGACTGCTTCTTCGTTGGAAATCTGATAGGACATGTAAGGCATATCACCAACGATAAAGGTATTTGGGGCGCCCCGTCTAACAGCTGATGAATGGGCGATCATATCATCCATGGTTACCGGGAAGGTGGTTTCATAACCTAAGGTTACCATTCCCAGAGAATCGCCGACCAGGATCATATCCACGCCGGCCCGTTCTTCATATTTGGCTGTCAAATAATCATAACCGGTAATGTATACAATTTTCTCTTTCTTTGCTGCCATTTCTCTAAAATTAATAATACTTTTTTTCATCATTCGCTCCTTAGTGTTTTTTTATTTTATCTTCAGACCAGTCTTCTTAAAAGACCATCCACCATCGCACGCTGTTAAAGCGTGCGAAAGGTTGAGGGTCTTGGTTTATATTATTTTAAGGGGTGTCTGCGGGATACTGGAGTCACTATTTGAGTTTACCAGTTCTGAGGTAGTCATTTAATTCTTCTTTGGTCATGTTATCAATACCAATGTATTCCAAGGTGTAGCCATTTTCGGTCAGGTCTCGGCCCAGAATGGCACAGGCCAGACTGATCATTGAGTCAACAACTGGTGTCTTAACGCCATAGACATCACCTAATTGCTGATAGACGTAGCAGCCGACGGGAATATCTTCGGTGATGTAGCGGTTTTCCATGGTAAATGGTCCGGTACCGTATTGGATCGGATCCTGTTTGTCAAAAGGAATCAGGTAATCCAAGCCCATGTATTCCTGGCCCAGAACGTTCTCCCGGGAGAAGAAGTGCTCTTTTTCATAAGGTTGAATGCCTACACCAATGGTATCTGCCAGGGTGCATTCTTCCTGATAGAAGGTGTATTGAACCTGAGAAATGGAAGGACAGTAGGCATGAGAATAAATTGAGAATTTAAATTTATCTTCGCCAAAAATGGTTCCAAAGTTTTCCATGGTGGAGACCCCGAGGATTGCTCCCGGACAGTGCAGCACCGGATTAACATTAGAGAAGCCGGTATCTAAAACGGTATCCCCGGCGACAGCGCCTTCACCTTCGGTTACAGCATCCATTGATGGCAGATATTTTGAGCTTTCGATAAAGGCTTCGGTATCGGTTGCTGGCATGGCAGCGCCACGCAGGGTAATCGCCCGATAATAAACCCGAATTTTATGGGTAATCACACCACCTGGCATTTCAACCCGGCTACCATAGGTTGAGCTTGACCAGCCACCAATGATAACATTCTTGGTACAGCCAGCTTCGCGCATCATTTTGCGCAAAATTAAGGTACCAAAATTGTCTGGGAAAATATGAATAACTTGTCCGTCTTCCAGACAAGGGATCAGTTTTTCAAAAAAAGGTTTGTGTCCAAAGGTTGGGGTAGCAATGACAATGATACCGGCGCCTTTAACTGCTTCAGCCACATCGGTGGTAACCTTTTCCATTTTGGCAAATCCTTCTCGCTCAAAACCATAAAGATTGACTTGCTCACCAAAGAATTTAATCCCGACTTTTTCCACATTTTTTAATGTTTTTTCAGCAAAGGGTTCAAAGTCACAAATTCTAACCTTGGCTCCGCCCAATGCACAGTCTCCGGCGATTGCCTTACCAACTGCACCAGCCCCTAGTACTGCAATGGGCTTGTCTTTTAAATAACTCATGTCTGCCATATTTTTTCTCCTTTTAATCATCTCAATTTGGAATAATTGATAGTTTATTTACTCACTGCTGATTTAAAGCAAAGAACGTGCCAACTTGTTTTTATGGGTAGGAATTGCTTTAATCACTCATTTATCCTTTTTACAGATTTCGTCGTAAAAGCTGGGGTGCAAAATTCTGTCCCAAAGCGCTTTTATTGCTCTGTTTATCCGGACATTTTTCTTCATTAAACCTCATTCTGTGGGCATTTGCTCGATAT
Source organism: Firmicutes bacterium HGW-Firmicutes-4 (assembly GCA_002841405.1). GTDB lineage: Bacteria > Bacillota > Clostridia > Eubacteriales > Eubacteriaceae > Acetobacterium. The sequence goes on from PGZR01000001.1 coordinate 66,343, forward strand.
GTACTGTTTTTTTGCATGGTATCATTTTTTGCATATGAAACCGATTATTTAAACGTTTTATAATCGTAATCAATTGAGATTTTTAATTGGATGTTTGATATTTATTACACTCTGAGAACAGAATCTTTGAGGATAATCTATCGGACAAAAAAGAAAGTGGCGGTTTAAAACCACACACTTTCTTTCCCGTACTTTGATATTTATGCTTTATCGTTTTTGTCCAGATTAAACCATTTTTTATGAATTTTAGGATCAGCCAGCTCTGCGGCGGCTTCTTCTGCGGCAGCAACTGCCTCCTGCTCCATAAAATCGGCATATTCTACTTCATCCCGTTTCAGCTTGCCTGAGAACAAATGATACAGGAAACCGAGGATCATCGCCAATTCAATAAAGAGAATTGGGAACCCGGCAATGGTTTTAACAATCTTGATCCCGTCGATCCCACCGCTGATAACAAATACCAAAGAAATTAAACCGATAAAGATACCCCAGAATACTTTAATTGGCAGGGGTGCTTCTTTAACACCTTTGGATTGTTTTAATGACATGGTTGCAATGGTTGATGTCATGGAATCCGCCAGGGTAATGAAGGATAAACCAATGGTAACCAGCATGATGATGCGAATTAATTCGGTAAATGGCAGGAATTCGAAGATATACATCATAAACGCCTGGGCGCCATTATCAGCCAGGAAGCCTGACATATCGGCTACGCCTCGTAGTTGCAGGTCTAAGGCCAGTCCACCAAAAACGCTGAACCAGAGAATCCCGAACATCGCTGGCAGAATGATATTGACCGTAATGAACTGGCGAATGGTTCGTCCATAGGATAGTTTTACCAGGAATAAACCAACAATTGGTCCAAAGGATAACCAGTCAACCATCCAGTACATATCCCACCATTGTGGCCATAAATCACTTTCAAGAACAGGTTGGGTGAATAGACTCGAATCGACAAAAGTATTGAGAAAATATCCAAATGATTGGGTAAACAGATTGAAAACATAGGCAGTTGGTCCGGTGATTAAGACAAAGATCATCAGGGCAATGAAAATCCAGGCATTTTTATCGCTAAGCCAGGAAATCCCACGATCCAAACCAGTTGCACTGGAAATTGTATAGGAGGCAATAATCACACAGGCGATTATGGTCCAGACAAATGGTCCTGGCTCAATCCCAAAGACAAAATTCAGGCCACTACCGATCTGCAGTAATCCATAACCCAGCGAACCGGCAACTCCACCACAGATGGCAAATAAGATAATACCATCAATAATTGTATTGATTTTAGAATTCAGTTCTTTTCCATCATTTAAATAAACAAGACCGGCACTGGCAGTATAACTTTTATTCATATTATAATAAGCATAACCAATGGTAATCCCCGCTACCGCATAGATGGAATAGGGTGAAAATGACCAATGGAGGAAAGACTTACTCATCCCCCAGATAATGGCATCCAGACTTCCTGCTTCAAGGCCGGTGGATGGTGGTGGCCCAAAGGCATGCATTAATGGTTCGGTGGCTCCCCAGAAAACAATCCCGGTACCAATCCCGGCACAAAGGGAAATAGCCCACCAGATCCAGGTTTTATACTTGGGTTTGGCATTTTGTCCCCCAAATTTAATACTACCAAAAGGATGAATGAATAACAAAACCATACAAGCGACAAATATTAATACTCCGATGGAAACCATCCACCCGGCATTTGCCATTAACGCGATAAAGAAATCAGTCATTATGGTGGTAAATTCATCGGGACTGATAAATCCAATAATGAGAATAATTCCCATTATTACGATTGGAATCGCAATTGGAACAATACGTAATCTTTTTAACATAAATTCTCTCCTTCTAAAATTTTTCTGTTTCTAAACCTGTAAACACATAAGAATAATGATTTCCTGAAAATTACAGTTTTTGCCATAAAACCCGTCTTCTTTACTCAATACCTCCCATTGATATTTAGCCATTGCTATATGCAGGTATTTATAGCAAGCTTTATGCCAATTCGTAAAATGTAAAAATATTTAAATTTCTTTGGTTTTAAGCCTGTTTTAAGATGTCTTTTCTAATCTCGACCTAAAGAGCTGCAAAACATTATGCACCATTTGAAATCGAACTTTGCAAACCATTACAGAAACCTCTGTAAAACAGGGCTTCTTGTTAACCGTCTACTATTTTTGCATGACATTATTTTTTGCACGGTATTTTACATTTCTCGCAAAACTGGTGCTTTATTCTTTCAGATTGATCTTCTTTACTAAACTCTGCTTTTTTTATCTTCTATTATAATGTCGACTCCTCTTTTTTTTCATTAACATGACGAAATAAAAAACCATAGCTGCTCATCCCGTTTAAATAGCGCTGTTGATCTTTGATCAGCCACGGATGACGAAAATCATTTTTTTCGACGCGAGAAAAAAGATCAAATCTTGGCACAATACTTGCTTGATATAAAACAACAAATAGCAAAACTCTATTAAATATTCAGGAGGAAGAAATGCAAAGAGATTTAGGAATTAACTACATGACCACCCGGAAAAATCATACATGTTATGGTATGGGTATCGGAATTATGGTATTGGATGATGCCTATCCCGGTTTTCCTGGCGATGTCCGTAATGCCAGTGCCTGGGGTTTTCCAATCCAATATGAAATCGCTCATGGCGTAGACAACTACACCCTGGTTTGGGAACAAGATAAAACACCTTGTCGCGCACCAATCGTCCAGGCTGCTCAAAATCTGGAACGAATGGGTTGTAAAGCGATTGCCGCCGAATGCGGCTATTTTGCCTATTTCCAACAAGACGTGGCCGCCGCGGTGGATATTCCGGTATTTATGTCCAGCCTGCTTCAGGTTCCCTTTATTCAGCAAACCATCGGACCAGATAACGCCGTTGGTATCATCTGTGCCCAAAAACGTTTCCTGACCGATACCCATCTGGAAAAGGTCGGTATTGACCTGAACAGTAATTTCCATATTGCTGGTGCCCAGGATGAATACGGCTGTCCGCAGTTTGACACCCTATGGGATCATGAAAAACGACCTGAAATTCCAGAAAGTTATTATGATGAATCGGAAAAGGATATGATTCGCATTACCAAAGAATTCATCGCAAAACATCCGGATATTAAGGCAATTATGTTAGAATGTACCGGTATGCAGCCTTTTGCCCGGGCCATCCAACGGGCTGTTGATTTACCAGTATTCAGTTGGGGAACCTTGCTGGATTATGCGTACTCCTGTGTTTCTCATCGTGATTACTATGGTGATATCTAAACCTTGTCCGAAATGCTGAATCTGTAAAGAAAAAACTCAATTAACTCATTAAGGGGATTAAAACAATGAAACCATATGAAAAATATGTATCAAAAGAAGATGTCCAAATCATCCACGCCGAATCGCTAAGAATTCTCAATGAAATTGGGATTAAACTCGAGCACCCGGAAATTCTGGAAATCTTTAAAAATCACGGTGCCCGGATTGATGGCGATACCGTCTTTCTCGATGAAAAACTAATTATGGATGCGATTTCAACCATTCCGGAAACCTTCACCATCGAAAACTCTAAAGGAAACCATACCCTTGGCGGGGGTAGCCTGATTTTAATGCCTGGCATCGGAAATATCTTCCGCCTGGACCAAGGCCATTTACATAAAATGACTAATGATGATGCCGTCGATCAGTTTAAGCTATCCGATACCAGTGACGTCATCAATTGCAACTATTTCAATATTTTTCTGGATGATAAAAGCCTGACCCTTGATGAACGGGTCTTCAGTCCGATCGCCATGATCTTGAAATATTCCAATAAAACGGCACTGCATTTACAGGCCAACACCTTCCCATTAAAATCAAATATGCGGGAGTCTTTTAAGAAGGGTCTGGAACTGATTGAAAAATTTGAAGGTCGCAGTGGTGTTTACAATAATATTGTCCACGTCAATTCCTTATCGCCCTTATGCTTTGACCATGATCCGCTGGAAAAATTCCTGATCGCTGCTGAAATGAATCAGCCGGTCTGGTTCAGTCCCTGCGCCATGCCAGTCCTCACCGGACCACCGTCAGTGGCTGGACTGATTGCGATGACCAATGCTGAAGTCCTGGCCGGAATGGTCATGTCCCAGCTGGTTAAACCGGGCTTACCGGTTGTTTATGGCCAGACCTCTGCCTCCACCAACCTGCGCACCGTCCAGCTGAGCATCGGTGCTCCGGAAACTGCTTTGATTTCTTATGCCACCCGGGGACTGGCTGATTTATATAAGCTGCCCTGTCGTACCGGCGGCGGCTTAAGTGACGCCAAAGATTTTGATATGCAGGCCGGGATCGAATCCGATATGATGATCCGCTCGACCCTAGAAGCAGCACCCGATCTGGTTCTGCATTCCTGTGGCATCATGGGCAGCTTTAACATTTTGAGTTTTGAAAAATTCCTGATGGACGAAGATACTTATCGGATGAATCGCCGTCTGTTAAAAGGAATCAAAACCGAAGAAAGCTATCTCTGCCATGATCTTATTGCCAAAATCGGCCCCCGGGGTAACTTCCTCCAGGGACGAACTCCGAAGATGTTCAAAGAAGAATTCTTTGTTCCCAAATACTTCAATAAAGAAGATCCCAACCAATGGCAGGAAAACGGCAGTAAACCAGTTCTAACCGATGTTCAGGCCGCCGTCAAAGAACGTCTGGCCTCCTATACGCCGCCAGATATCACCAAAGAACAAGCTGACCTGCTGAACGACTACATCCCGGCTTGCTATCGCGAACGTATTTAAAGCTATCATATAAAGACTTAAGGAGACATTATGGAAACCACGCAAAGAAATATTGAATTCAATGTATTAAATAAAAATAAAATCGAAACCATTCACGAAAAAAGCATGGATCTGCTGGAAAACTTTGGCATGCGCGTCGTTGGCGCCCGAACCATCGAATTACTGAAAAAATATGGCTGTACCGTTGATGGCGACATGGTTAAATTCCCTAAAGCGGTTGTTGATAAAGCCCTGAACACCATTCCCAAAGAATTGACCTTATACACCCGGGATGGGAAACCTAATATGGTCATCAACAGCAAAAACAATGTTTATTTCGGAACCCATTCCGATCAGCTGGAAATCCTTGATCACAAAACCAATATGGCTCGCCCGTATCTGAAGTCAGACATCAAAAACATGTGTAAACTGGGCAGCTATCTATCCAACATCAGCTTTATTCTGTCAGTGGGCATGTGTGCCGATGTGGATCCATTAGTTCAATCTCAGGTGACCTTTATTGAAACCCTGAAAAACTTCGACAAAACCATCAATTTTTCCACCAATGATATCGAATCCCTTCAGGAAATCATCGACATCGCAGCCGTCGTTGCGGGCGGACACAAAGAACTGGCTGAAAAACCCTTTATCTTTAATTACTGCGAGCCGATTCCGCCACTGACCCATCCCATTGAAAGTACTGAAAAACTATTTATCAGTGCCACCAATAAAATCCCCGTGGTTTACATGCCTTACAGCATGATGGGCGGTACCTCTCCGATTACCATTGCTGGTGCTTTAACCCAGAATAATGCCGAAATTTTAGCTGGCGTGGTCATTACCCAGGCCGTCAATGAAGGCGCCCCGTTGATTTACGGTTCCATGCCAACCGTGTTTGACATGCAAACCACCATCGGTTCTTATGGTGCCCCTGAATTCCACAAGTCGGTGGCAGCTGCTTCGGAACTGGCGGATTATTACAACCTGCCCTTCTACGGCACAGCCGGCTGCAGCGATGCCAAAACCGTCGATCCCCAGTCGGTTGCTGAAGTTCAGATGGAACTTTTCTCTTCCATTTTAAGCAAGGCCAACATCGTTCATGATATCGGCGTTCTCGATCATTGCAACTCCGTGGCACCTGCTATGGTGGTATTAGCCAATGAAATGATCAATCAGCTTTCGGCCTATTCCAGCGGCGTCGAAGTCAATGACGAAACCCTGGCCATGGATGTCATCAAAGGTGTCGGTCACGGCGGACACTATCTCAATGAAATGCACACCCTCAGCAATTTCCGAAGCGTCTGGTATCCGGAGTTCTTTAAACGCCGAATGGTCAACCCTGATCAGTCCGATATTCTGGAAATGGTCAATGCCAAAATTGATACGATTTTGGAAACTCATGAGGTTCCGGCTCTGGAAGCTTCAATCCTGGCAGAGATTGAAAAAATCGAGAAAAATTATCAGTAAACTGTTCTATTATCCCCTTTATCAATCAGACAGACAACCCTTATTAAGGGTTGTCTCTATGATTTTTTTGGATTTCATGTTATCATACTGTTTATTCAGTAAACCCGAAACGGAGAATACAAGTGAAAGTAAAAGAAGAATTCATTTTGGAGGCTTTTGGCGAAAATTCTTTCCCCATTCAGGATGTTGAACGAATCGAAGATGTCTGTATTCATGTTGTCAATGCCAGCGGAAAAATAATCTGCTACTCCAAGGGCTGTGAAATCATCGAAAATATGAAGCATGAAGACGTCATTGGTAAGAACATGTCGGATATATATGATTATCTGGAAAATGAATCCATGGAATCCCTGGTTTTGAAAACCGGAAAAAAAGTCCAGGATGTCCATGTCAAATATACCTCCCCCTCCGGAAAGGTTGCGGATGTCATCAGCAGTACTTACCCGGTTTTTTCGAAAAATGATCCCAAGAAAGTTGATGCTGCCATTTGTATCTATCGCGATATTTCCGACTATATTCACATGGCTAATACCATCAATAAACTACAGAACGATTTAAAGTCGCAACAACTGAAAAACAATGGTACGCAATTTACCTTTAAGGATATTATTGGAACTAGCACCAATATGACTGAATGCGTTCGCCATGCCGAAATCGCCGCGCAAACCACCGCGCCGATCCTGATTGCCGGGCCGACGGGGACCGGAAAAGAGGTTTTTGCTCAAAGCATTCACAATGCCAGTCCCCAGGCCAATAAACTTTTTGTGGCTATCAATTGTAGTGCAATTCCTGAAAACCTTCTGGAGAGTACCTTGTTTGGCACCGTTAAAGGTTCTTTTACCGGTGCGGTGGATTCAGTAGGGCTTTTGGAAACCGCTGAAGGCGGTACCATTTTTCTGGACGAAATAAATTCCATGCACATGGGGCTGCAATCGAAGCTGCTGCGAGTTCTGGAAACTGGTAAATATCGGAAGGTCGGCGGACATAAAGAAATAACTGCCAATATCCGCTTGCTCAGCGCCTTAAACCAGGATCCCTTAAAAGCGATTGAAGAAAAACGGCTGCGGTCAGATTTATACTATCGGCTGGCCGTCTTCTCGATACACTTGCCACCGCTAAAAGATCGAAAACAGGATATTCTGGATCTGGTACCGACCTTCCTTTCCACCGAGGGTTCGGCTATGGGAAAACAATTGTTTAAGGTTTCTGATGAAACCCAGGAAATTCTACTTAGCCATGACTGGCCAGGAAATATCCGGGAGTTAAAGCACGCCGTAACCCATGCCATTTATATTGCCCAGTATCAGGATACTATTCTGACACCAGATTTACTGCCGACCTATTTACGGAAAAACATTGCCGATAAAAAAATTTATGAAAAATATTTATCGGCCAGTATGGATGACAAAAATCTAAAAAATACCTTGAACAAAATCGAGAAACAAATGATCATCGATGTATTGCAGGCCAATGATCATAATATCTCAAAAAGCTCCCGTGACCTGGGTATATCACGACAAAATCTGCAATATAAGATACGGCTTCATGGCATTAAAGATTCTGAAGAAGAGTTTTAAAAAGGTTTCCGCCTAAATTTGGCGGAAACCTTTTTTACTGCTTGATAATCTTCGTTGCAACTTAATAATAGATTGATATAAAACTCAGTTTTTTAGATTTTTTCTGATAAATTGGCAAACCTCTTCCAGGGCTGTGGATGCTTCTGGAAACATTGGCGCCAATAAAGGAAAACAGTGAAACATACCCTTCCAGACTTTCAGTTGCACATCAACCCCGGCTTCTTTTGCTTTTTTGCCAAAACGAGTTGAATCATCTCTTAATGTTTCGTTATTGCCTACCTGAATAATCATTGGTGGCAAACCGCTCAGATCTCCGAACAATGGTGATGCATATGGGTGTCGCGGATTGCCGCCGCCGACATAATAATCAAGATAGGTCTCGTTGGCGCCTTTGGGGGTGCAGGGATCAGCCTTTACCCTTGTTTTATGAGACTCTCCTGAAATCGTCATATCGGTACATGGTGAAAATACCGCACAGACCCCCGGCAATGGTATGCCCTCATCCTTACATTTTAGCAATGTCGCCAATGCAATCCCGCCGCCAGCGGAATCCCCTGCAAAAGCAATATTTTCTGGTTGATACCCTTGTTTAAGAAGCCAGCCGTAAACTGCTGCTGAATCATCGACTGCTGCCGGGGCCGGATGTTCCGGGGCCAGCCGATAGTCAAAGGCCAGGGCTTTAATACCCAGATGTTTGACAAAATTCCCGACAATATTCCGATGTGATCGGGCATTACCCATGACAAAACCACCGCCATGGAAATACAAAACCACCTTTTCTTGGGGTGCCCCTTCCAGCTCTACCCATTCTCCATAAAAACCGGGGTAATCACAGGGTTTAAAATCGATGCCCGGAATTGGTTTGAAAAAACGCTCGGCGGTTTTATCACAGTCTTGTCGCAGCTTTGCGATTGAGGTGTCTTTATCAATCATTTCCGGGCGCAATTGCCCTTTAAAGAGATGACGATATTTCATCGTGTAGTGCATCATTTTTGCTTTTGTACTCATGTTAAACTATTCCTTTTCTTTATTTCTCCAATACTTACTGCCATCCGACAATCGACATAAAAACCCGTTATCAACTAATCCGCGTCTTAAAAAGATACAATCGCCGAAGGTGTGCCAGGAATTAATTAACTGATTGACCGACTTTTCTGAATACTCCTGATCATCGTCAAACTTTTCTGCCAGATATTCATATACCAGTATTTTTTTTGATTGCTTCGCAGGAAGCTGCCTGATTTTCCCTTCTTCATTTAAAAACGGTTTTATTTTTGGGCTCATTTCATTCCTCACCTTCCTTTTAATTTTCAGTCAAAAACATCGATGCGATTACCCGATAATCCAGTGTTACATCACGATTATTGTTGGTAGAATAATATATTGCCAGGCCATTGATGCTGGTCCAGAAAAAAATGGACAGCATTTTTGGATCACCCGCTACCACGGATCCTTCTTTTTGTCCCGCTGCCATTATCTGCTCAATAACCTGATAGGGGATATTCCTTTTTTCTCGGATAAGATCCTGAGCTTCCATCGGAATTGCTGTTGAATTGGTTGCCTGGGTAATCAAGCGACAGGTATCCAAAAAAGTCTGGCTGTTTTCAATGGTATCCACCAGTCGTTCTAAAGCAAAACGAATTTTTTCACCGGGACCGGCTTCCATATCCCGTACCGAATAGGATGCTGCAATGGTTTTGTCTAGTGCCTCATTGATGAGGTCGACAAAAATTTCTTCTTTGGATGGATAATAATGATATAACAATCCCTGGGCGATTCCGGCCTCGGCTGCGATATCCTGGATACGGGTAGCAAATAAGCCTTGTTTGACAAATTGTAATAGGGCAGCATTACGAATCTTTTCTTTACGAGATTCCCTCATTCTTTCATTTTGTTCCTTTGATCGTGCCATGATCCCTCCCGGATGATATATTGAATATAAATTCAATATATCATCCGGGTTATCTTTTGTCAAGTCTCAAGTTCTATTTTTGTTTCTAAACCTAAAATAGCATCGCCGGGAGTTTTCTTAGGTAATGGGTCTTATTTCGAGTTTTTCTTAAGGAAACGTTTATTTAGCGTTTTATGTGGTATCATTAAAAGAGTGCATATCGAACTACCTTTATTCTCAAACACATTAAGAACATTTAATTGAATCGTTTGTCTTGTAAAGAACTTGTTCTTGTCACGTGAAAGGAGTGCAAACTCTATGAAAGAAAAAGCTTTACTCTACTGTGAAGGTCAATTTGGTGAATCCGATGGAAAGACTGCCAATGGTTTAATCCGACGTTCCCAAAAATACCATATCACATGTGTAATAGACAGCACCAAGTCAGGCATGGATGCCGGAAAAGTATTGGAAGGGGTTGACAATGGTATCCCCATTTACCGTGATTTATCCGAAGCCATGGATCAATTAAGCGAGGTTCCCAAATATTTTATTTATGGTATCGCCCCAAAAGAAGCCATCCTATCTACCAAAGAACGACGAATTTTTCTCAAGGCGATGTCTTTGGGGATGGACATCGTTAATGGTCTCCATGAATTTATTTCTGAAGATTCTGAATTTAAACAACAAGCCAAGCGTTATCGGGTTAAGTTATATGATATCCGAAAGCCGCTTGCCAATCGCTACCTCCATCTTTTTACCGGGGATATTTTAAATGTCAAAACACCAAAGATTGCCATCCTCGGCACGGATTGTGCTGTTGGTAAACGCACCACCGCGATGATGCTGATTGCCGCCCTGAAAGAACGGGGACTGCGGGCCAGCTTTATCGGTACTGGTCAGACCTCACTGATTCAGGGTGAAAAATACGGAATCGCTCTGGATGCCATTCCCTCAGAATTTATGACTGGTGAATTGGAAAATGCCGTCGTGGAAGCAAACATTCACGAAAAACCGGATGTGATCATTCTGGAAGGGCAGGGTGCCCTCAGCCATCCGGCTTTTATCAGTTCCTGTGCCATCATCCGGGGTGGAAAGCCAGATGGCGTCATTGTTCAGCATCCGCCCAAGCGAGAAAACCGGGTCGATTTTGATTATCTGCAAATGCCCACCCTCGCCAGTGAAATTGAACTTATTGAACGCTTCTCAGAATCCAAGGTTATTGCGATTACGATTAATCATGATGATATGAATGAAAATGAAGTGGCCGATACCATTAAAGCTTATGAACAGGACTATCAACTGCCCACAACAGACACCCTGATTCATGGCTGTAACAAGCTGGTTAAGGCTGTTTTAGATGCTTTTCCTGAATTAAAAGAAAAAACCACCAACTAAAAAAAAAACCATGCGATTTTATTTCTCGCATGGTTTTTTAATCTAACGGGTGGCGTGATAATAAGCGTAGGTCATCGGTTCATCTTTACTGAACCCGTCGCCGTCAACAACCTTGCCGATGAACATATAGTGGGTTCCCAAATCGATGGTCTGCTCCACTTCACACTCAACAAAACACAGGGTTTCCAGTAAGCCGGGACAGCCGGTTTTACCGGTAATATAGCTAAGCGTTTTAAATTTTTCCACATCTCTGCCGCTCTGGTAGCCAAAATGTTTAATCAGGTCATGATTGTCTTTGCCCAGAATGGAGACTCCAAAAACACCTGATTCACGGACATATTCTGAGGTCAAGGTTCCTTTTCCCAAGCACACGCTGGCTTTTAAAGGGGTGCTGGTGACCTGAATAAAGGTATTCGATACCATCCCATTCAGCTTTTCATCTTTGATCGATGAGATAATATATAAGCCATAACTGACATTAAATAATAAAGTCTGCAAGGCTTCTCTTTTTTTATCAGTTAAACCATCCTCAACTTCTTCAACCAGAACAAATTTTTCTGGTCCCACTCCGCAAACCGGGCAAACATCGGGCGGGGTTTCACCTACGTGTATATAATTACAAACGGTACAACGCCATTTTTTTTCTTTAGCAGAATCAATGACTTCCGTTTCGTCGACTAAAACAAACTTATCCGGTCCCACTCCGCAAATCGGGCATTTTTCGGGTGGAGTCTCACCTTCATGTACATAATTGCATACTGTGCAGCGCCATTTTTTCATTTTGTTCACCACTTTCTTAGAATTACCATCTACTTTGTAATTATTATAATTTATGAGATTCATATAAAAAATGCATTTTTTTGTAAAAAAAGGGGGTATATCAGGTTATAATTATTTATCGTACAAATAATTATAACCTGATATAAAATCACTAACCATAGATAGGATGAAACATGAGAAAATTTAAAGAAGATCTCAAAAAAAATATTGCAGTAGCCAACGGATTTGAAAAAGCCGAGCTGGTTTTTAAAAATGCCCGAATTGTTAATGTATTTTCTGAAGAAATCTGTTACGGTGATCTGGCTGTTAATAATGGCACCATTGTGGGGATCGGATCGTACGAGGGCGTCGAAGAAATAGATCTGGCTGGAAAATATCTTGTACCCGGATTTATTGATGCCCATATGCACATTGAATCCACCATGGTTACGCCCTTTGAACTGGCCCGGGCGATTGTTCCCACCGGTACCACGACGATTATTGCTGATCCCCATGAAATCGTGAATGTATCCGGAACAACCGGCCTGGACTATCTTTTAAACGCCACCGAGCATATCCCCTTAAATGTATTTGTAATGCTGCCCTCTTCGGTTCCGTCCACCTCCTTTGAAACAAACGGTGCCGGGCCTTTTGGCGCCGCTGATATGCAGCCCTATCTCGATCATCCCCGGATACTGGGTCTCGGGGAAGTCATGTGTTTTCCCGCTGTTCTGAGCGCTGATCCGGTGATTCTTGACAAGCTGACCCTATGCCGACACAAGTTTGCTGATGGCCACGCCCCGGGGCTGGCGGGCAAACCACTCCAGGCTTATGCCTGCGCCGGGATCATCAGTGAACACGAATCGACCAGCTGGCTCGAAGCTCTTGAAAAGCTGCGGGCTGGTTTTTACATTCTGGTTCGGGAAGGCTCAGCCGCCAAAAACCTGCAAGCCATCATCAGCGGTTTATTAGAAAAGGCCTTCCCCATCGACCGATTCCTTTTCTGTACCGACGATAAACATTTAGAAGACATCCATCAGGATGGACATATCCGCTGGAATATCAAACAGGCCATTGATCTGGGTTTGTGCCCAATCAAAGCGATCAAGATGGCCACCATTAACACGGCCCAGGCTTATGGTCTTAAAAAAATAGGGGCTCTCGCGCCCGGTTACCAGGCTGACCTGGTGGTCGTTACTGATCTGGGCACCATGGATGTGGAGCAAGTTTATCAGCATGGCCGCCTGGTGAACGACCATAGCTGGGAACATCAACCCCACCACGAGATTGATCCCCGCCTGCTTAATTCAGTCCATCTTCAGGCCCTCAGCCCTGAAAAACTACAATTACCGATTGGCGAAAAAAATCATGTCATCGAAATTGTCAAAGATCAGATCGAAACCCATCATCTGCTAGAATCTCTGCCTGGGAAAGATGGCTTTTTTAGCCCCGATGACAGCTTTGCTAAGCTGTGCGTCATCGAACGACATCATTATACCGGTAATGTCGGGGTAGCGGCCATCAAGGGCTTTGGGATCTGCAACGGCGCCATTGCCACCACCGTCGCCCATGACTCCCACAATATTATTGTGGTGGGTGATAATGATGAGGATATCCTGCTGGCAGTTAATCATCTCGCGGAAATCGGTGGCGGCTATGTAGTGATTGGCAATCATCAAATAATCGGGGCCGTTCCCCTGTCCCTGGCTGGTCTGATCAGTCTTGAGCCCGGCGAGGGGGTTCAGAAAAAGGTGGCTTCACTGATTTCCAGTGCTCATGATTTAGGGGTAGCCCCCGGGGTCGACCCCTTTATCACCCTTTCCTTTATGGCCCTGCCAGTGATCCCTTCCCTACGCCTGACCGATCTGGGGCTTTTTGATGTCGATACCTTTCAATTAATTAACGTCTGAGCAATCAAAAAAGACAGCCCTAAGCTGTCTTTTTTTGCTTTATTCAAATACACGTTTGGCAATACCGGCGCCTTCCCGGGCGTCTTTACCGTAATAATCGGCACCGATGGTTTGGGCATATTCAGGGTTTAATACCGCCCCGCCGACCATGATGGTAGTGGCCGGGCAGCTGGCCTTGATTGCGGCGATTATTTTTTGCATATTTTTAACCGTTGTTGTCATCAGGGCGCTGAGACCCACCAGCTTGATGTCTTCATCTTGAATGGTCTGGATTATCGTTGCAGCCTTGACATCCTTACCCAAATCGAGTATTTCGTAACCATAATTCTCGAGAATAACCTTGAGAATATTTTTCCCGATATCGTGAACGTCGCCCTCAACGGTGGCCAGTACAATTTTTCCTTTGGCGACCTGAGCCTGACCATCTTTAGCCATCGTTTCTTTGATAACTTCAAAGGCCTTCTGGGCCGTCTCCGCCGCAAAAATTAGGTGGGGCAGGAAGCATTCACCAGTTTCAAAGGCATCGCCCACGGCGTCAAGAGCAGGGACGATCTCGTTGTTGACAATATCCAGCGGTTCTCGGGTTTCTAACAGAATTGCGGTAGCTCCCGCCGCCCGGTCAGTAAGTCCCTCTTCAATAATTTCCTTTAAGCCCAGGGCGGCTCGCTCCATTTCTGATTTGGCTTGACCAAAACTGCTGTCTTTATAGGCATTGGCGTAAGCGATGCATTGGCCATCCAAGCCCCAAAGTGCTCGGAATGCTTTGATGGTGTCCATCATTTCCCGGTCGCTGGGGTTCATAATCGGGGTGGTCAGGCCAGCTTCCAGGGCCATGCCTAAAAAGGTTCGGTTTAACAGCTCGCGATTGGGCAGACCGAAGGAAATATTGGAAACTCCCAGCACCGTTGGTACCCCCAACTCAGCCCGGAGTTTTTCCAGGGTTTTAATGGTTTCCCGCACTTCGGCCTGTTGCGCCGAAGCAGTTAACACCAGGGCATCAATGAGGATGTTTTTTTTGTCAATACCGTAGGATGCGGCGGTTTTGATGATTTTCTCGGCAATGGCAAAACGATCAGCCGCCAGACTGGGGATGCCGGTTTCGTCCATCGTCAGCCCCAGTACCAGGGCTCCGTATTTTTGGGCGATCGGAAAGATCGCTGCCATTGAGGATTTTTTACCATTGACCGAATTAATGATCGCCTTGCCGGGATAGCTTCGCAGCACCGCTGCGATGACTTCCGGATTGGATGAGTCAATTTGCAGGGGACAATCCACCAGGCGGCTGACCGTATCTACCGCCTCTTGCATCATCGTCAACTCATCAATATCCGGCAATCCTAAATTGATATCCAGAATATCTGCCCCGTCTTTTTTCTGATCGCTGGCCAATTGGCTTACCACTGAGAGTTCACCCTGACGCAACGATGCCTTAAGCACCGGATTGGTGGTGGGATTGATGCATTCGCCGATAATATGGATATCCGCTCCTAAAATAACGGTCCTGGTGCTTGAAGATACGGCGCTAAAACTTTTTTGGGTTACCTGAAAATGGGGCAGGTCTTTAGTGGCCCCTTTCATTTTGGCAATATAGGCCGGGGTCGTGCCACAACAGCCGCCCAGAATCAAGGCACCCATTTCGGCAATTTGCACCATATAGTCGGTAAACTGATCGATGGTGATGTCATAGACGGTTTTGCCATCTTTCATATGTGGCAACCCAGCGTTGGGTTCCACCATAATCGGCACTGAGGCATAGCGAAGCAACTCTGCGATAATCGGCAACATCGCATTGGGACCAGTGGAACAATTAATGCCGATGGCATCGGCACCAAGCCCTTCCAGAATGTTAACGACGGTTAAGGCATCGCTGCCGGTGAGGGTTCGGCTATTTTCCTCATAGGTCATCGAAACAATCACTGGCAGCTTCGACACTTCTTTGGCGGCAATCAGGGCCGCCCGGGCCTCGCAGATGTCGGTCATGGTTTCAATGACAATCAGATCGGCACCAGCTTTATCGCCGGCAGCTACCACCTCTTTGAAATAATCCACAGCCTGATCGAAGGAAACTTCTCCCAGAGCGCCGATCAGCGTTCCCAGCGGCCCCACATCCAGGGCCGTAAAATCGGGATTCAATGATTTTACATTCGCAACTCCTGCGGTGACCAATTGTTCCACGGTGTAACCACTGCCCTGGAGTTTATAGCCGTTAACTCCAAAGGTATTGGAAAGAATAATATTGGCTCCGGCATCGATGTATAATTGATGAATCTCCTTGACCAATTCAGGATCGGTCAGATTTAAGGCCTCCGGAACCGGTCCAATTGATTCCAATTTATTCTGAAGCAGGCTCCCCATGGCGCCATCGAGATACAGCCGTTTACTTCCTAGTATTTCTCTTAGT
>PGZR01000085.1 GCA_002841405.1 Firmicutes bacterium HGW-Firmicutes-4
ATCCTGTGCGTCGTAACTTCTTACTTGTAGTCGTCCTGATACGCCAATTTGGCTACCCTTTGACAAATATTGTCCGGCAAATTCTGCCTGTTTTCCCCACACGACAATTGGCACAAAGTCAGCTTCTTTTTGACCATCTTTGTTTTTAAAACGACGATCCACCGCTAAGGTAAATGTAGCTACCGCTTTGCCCGTTGTTGTGTTTTTTACCTCAGGATCTCGGGTTAGTCTTCCTACTAGAATTACTTTATTCACAGAACTGCCCCCTATTTCTCTTTTTTAATAACGATGCTTCGAATAAACTGTTCGTTAATTTTGTATAAATGATCCAATGCATCAAGTACTGAGTTCTCAGCTTTGAAGTCTACTAATACGTAGAAACCTTCTTGATACTTTTTATCGATTTCGTAGGCTAATTTTCTTTTGCCCCATTCGTCGACTTTTTCAATTTCTCCAGCTGCTTCAATTACAGCCTTTACTTTGCCTACTAATTCTTCAATCGCTTCTTTTTCAAGATCCGGTTTTAAAACAAATAATGTTTCGTATACTCTCATTCCATTTCACCTCCTCATGGACTATGGCTCACTTTTCCAGCGAGCAAGGATTACAGCTTTTAATTATATCATATCTTTTACAATTCATGCAAGGATTTTCTTTTATTTTTTATTTTAGACTGGCGCAACTGCATTGAATAGAATAGGAGTCATAAATGTTTCAATAAAAGCCGCTAAGAAGAAAAGTGGAATTAACCATAATATATAAATTCGCAAACATCCGATCGCAGCCTGTTTTAATTCGCCTTTAATACTTCTTCTTAAAATTGTTTTCGACAATTTAAGACAGAGATGCACCCCCAGGGTTACTCCTAAAATCAGCGCCGGAATCTCAATCACACCATGCGGTAAAATACCCACTAAGAAAGCTAACCAACCAATGCCATTGGTTTGATAAACAGCTCCAATCAGCCCAATAATGATGGCATTGGACGCCAGTGAAAACATCGGTAAAAATAAAAAGGGAATAACGCCCAAAAGGCTGCTGATCCCGCTGGCGATGACATTATTTAAAAAAATACCAAGCCATAATTCTACGCCAGTGCCCTCAAGAAATTCCTTCTGATTAAACAAAACCTGTAATTCTTTAAAGTAGCTTTGACTCAAGGTAGGATCACTGAGAAAAAGCAGGGTATTTAAAACAATCATAATACCAAAAAAAGCCAGGCAAAAATAGAAAGTTGGTTTAAGGTTTTTCTCAAAGTAGTTTTCTGCTCCATGCCATTGGGTCATAAAAAATTCTTTCATACTTCTCCCTTGCTCTCACTATTCAGGATTTTCTTGATCTGTTTATTGAATTTTGACCGCTGCAGCATGACAATATGGCCGCAACCCAGGCATTTTATTTTGATATCTGCTCCGACCCGGATAATTTCCCACTGAAAACTCCCGCAGGGGTGCTTTTTTTTCATTTCTACCCGATCCCCTAATCCATAAACCTTAGTATCCATGTTTAACCTCTGCTTTTTCTTGATCTGTATTTCTGTATGATTCGCGATTGTAAACGACCGTTTTGTGGTAAGGAATTTCAATTCCTTTTTCGTCAAAAACTTCTTTGATTCGCTGTCTTAGTAAGTTTTCTGCGGCAAATTTTGACGAAGCATCCTCATCGCAAACGACTCGTATAATAACCGCTGAAGGATCAAGACGGGTTATACCCTGAATTTCGGGACGAATTTTAAATAACTCTTCATGGTTTTCATAAAGATCCTCACTAATCTCTTCCAGTATTTTCAACACCTTATTTACATCTTCCTCATAGGCAATTCCCACTTCCACAATAGCTTTCATATGTCCTTTGGAATAATTAACCAAGCGATCAATTTTTCCATTATGAATAATAAAGAGCCCGCCATTAAATTCTCGAACACTGGTGGTGCGAATACCAATAGACTCGACAATGCCATAGTGTGTTTCGTCAATAATCACATAGTCACCAACACTGAATTGATTTTCAAAGACAATCACAAAGCCACTCATCACGTCTTCAACAATACCCTGGGCTCCAAACCCAATCGCCAGGGTTCCGACACCGGCTACAGCGAGTAAAGATCCCACATTGATAAACTGGCCCAGGATAATCAGGCTCGCCAGGGTCCAAATACTTGCTCTGGCGGCGGTTTTAGTGACATGGTTTAAGGTAATGATGCGCCTGGCATCTCTGGCTTCAAGCCCAGCCTTTTCCCCGTCAAAAATCCGATCGACCACGCCAAAGGTGATTTTTAAGCCGATCACGACGGCGATCAGGACAATTCCACAAATCAGACATTTATGTAAAACACTTGAAAAATCGATTTGACTTAAATAGGATGAAAAACTTGTAGTTAGATATTCCATAATCGTCTCCTATTGAATTCCTATATAGTTAATTACCATTGGTATCGCCAGCTGCAGCAGGTTACTATTTTCGGCTGTTGGCAGATTTGACACGCCACCGGTGGAAAGATTAATGACTGAAAAGACCCACAGCATCACGGTAATGATCGCCCCCCCTAAAATCATTCCGATTAGTATCCCCGCCAGGCGATTAATTGTCCCGATCACCGGAAGCTTTGATATTCCCATAAATATAATCTGCAGGATCCAGCAAAATACTGAAACTCCCAGGAAAATGATCCCAAAACTGATACTTTGGGCGATACCATGCATGATCAGTGCGGTCATGGTTGTGAGGCTCTGATCGATGAATACTTGGCCACTGCTGGCGGCGGCTAAGCCCAACAGCGAGGTGGTTAAACCGCTTTGCCGGGTGGTCAGTTCCATCAGCGACTGGGAAGCGGCTTCCACATTGATGGTTTCGAATAAGCGGTTAAGTATGCCCGACTGAATTAACCAATCTGCGAGCACCGGCGAAAAAATCCAGGCTATTACAAAAGATGCAATAAATCCCCCGAAACTGATCAGGGTATTTATTGCACCTCGTTTGTATCCTATGATTCCTGAAAGTGAACAAATCAGGATGCAAATAAAATCGAGTGATGTCAATGCTGAAAAACTCATTTTTTATTCCTGTAGTATTCTTCAATGTCTTCTTCATTAATGATCCGCACAGCACTAGTTTCCATTAGAAAGGACTTGTCATCTGTTTCTTCATGATCGTTCAACCCTTTATTCCGCGTTTCCAATTCGATCGGATGTGACAGGTTCCAGTCGCCGACTGTTCCTGATTGGGCCTGGCTAATTCCCATTTCTATCCCAATTTCCGGTATAGCGGCTGGCTTTATTTCGGTCTCATCAGTTGGCTGAACTTGATTCGAATTGAAAAGCTGTTCTTCCTCAACCGGATCAATTGTTTCAAAAATCCCAGTTTCTGATTTGGCTCGACGTGGTTTTTTATAATTCGTGCGCTCTGATGCCGCGTAAGTATCGTCAATGATCACACCTGTCATGTTCATGGTTTCAGTCTCTTTTGGGGTGAATCCTTCGTTTAACTGTTCATTGGAAAGACCTTCCAGACCGATACTTTCGCGTTTTGGCATTCGTGATTTTTTTCGGGGTTTTTTCTTTTCTTTTTTTGTTTCCAGATCATACTCAAGATCCCGCTGGTCTTCAGCTCTAGTTTCTTCCCTGTATTTACGACCCAAAACCCGCCCTAAAACAATCCCGATCATCTGAAATAAAATAGTCAATACTAATCCGATTCCGAAAAATATAAAAATCGATGTTTCACTACCAATTAATTGATAAATTAAGCCATAGGGCAGATACCAGAAAATGGTGGGGGCGGCAATAAAAGCAAACTGATTCCAGATGCTGTTTGTATCTTGTCCTGGGAACATGGTTGACACAACAGTTAATGTCCCGGTTAACACGATAATCGGAATAAGACTATAAAAAACATATCTGAATGTCTTAGGTTTTTCATTTCCACTGATATTCTTGAAGCATATCACAAACAAGGTGATCCAAAATGCCCCAATGGTTAATAATTGGATGCCATTAAACAGATAGTTGAACTCGCTTGTTCTGATCAGATCAAAGACATTCTTAAAAATCAGAACAAGCACAATATATAGGATATTGCCTAATACTGCGGCTTCTAGAGCTGACAATCGTCTCTTTCTTTTGATTTGATTCATTATTTTCTCCATTTCATAATTGAATTGTCATAATTTGACTGAGCTAGTTTGTTTTTTCATATCCCAATTGTTCGAGCAGACGATCCAATTCTTCTAGTGACGAATAGACAAACTCAATTTTTCCTTTTTTACCACGGCTGCTTAAATGCACTTTGGTTTCAAATTTTTTCTCCAGTGCATCTTGGATTTCAATGATATAACCCTTGTCTTCTTTTTTCTTCTGCAACGGTTTTGCCAGACCTTCGGTTTGCATTTTTTTAATGCGATTTTCTGCCTCCCTGACACTCATGCCCTTTTCAATGATCTCATTGGCAAAGGCTTCCATTCTTTCCGGGTCTTCCAGAATCAGAATGGCCCGGGCATGGCCCGAGGTAATCTGTCCCTGTGCCAATTGTTCCTGAATCGTTTTCGGTAATTTCAGCAGCCTGAGGGTGTTGGCAATGGCGGTTCGGCTTTTTCCGATTCGAATACCAATTTCGCCCTGAGTTAGGTTGAAATTCTCCATCAAGGCCTCAAAGGCCATCGCTTCTTCAATACTGTTCAAGTTTTCTCGCTGCACATTTTCAATTATCGCAATCTCCAGAACTTCCTCGGGAGGCAGATCTTTGACAATCACCGGAACCTCTTTGAGACCGATCATGTTTGCTGCCCGCCAACGCCTTTCGCCGGCAATAATGGTATAACCCTTTGTTTCCGGTTTGACCACAAGTGGCTGAACGATGCCATGTTCCTTGATCGATGCGCCCAGTTCTTCCAACTTATTGCGGTCAAATGTTTTTCGGGGTTGCTTCGGGTTTGGTCGAACGTTATTTGTTTTTACATAAAAAACAAGTTTCTCAAGGTCAACCTCCAGCACTTCATCTTCTTGTGAGGTAACCACTGCTTCGTCGGGAAATAACGCTCTCAGACCTTTTCCTAAACCTGTGTTTTTTCCCATAACTACTCCTGTCTCTGTATGAATTCTTTTGCCAGTGCCAGATATGCTTTTGATCCTTTTGATGTGTTGGCATATTCAAAAATTGTCTGCCCATAACTGGGTGCTTCAGCCAACCGAACATTTCTGGGAATCATCGTTTCATAAACCTTATCTTTAAAGTAGTCGACCACTTCATCGACAACCTGGTTGGATAAGTTGGTCCGGCTATCAAACATGGTCATCAACACGCCCTCAATTTCCAGTTGCGGATTCAACCCCTGTTTGACCAGACTGATCGTATTCATCAGTTGGCTCACCCCCTCCAAGGCATAAAACTCGCATTGGATCGGGATTAACACCGTATTGGTCATGGCTAGGGCATTAATCGTCAATAAACCCAATGATGGCGGGCAGTCAATAAAGATATAATCATAGAATGGTTTGACATTTTCGATACTGTTTTTAAGGCGCAACTCTCGTTGTGGCATATTTGTCAGTTCAATCTCTGCTCCGGCCAGATCTGGATGGGATGGCAGAATATGAAGATTATCATAGGAAGTCGTCAGAATGATCTCTTTAAGATCATCGCCGTGGATGATCCCATTGTAGACGCTTTTTTCCAGATTATTCTTCTCAATTCCGAATCCACTGCTGGTATTCCCCTGGGGGTCGATGTCTATGACCAGGATCCGGTATCCTTCTAAACTGAGGGCAGTGGTTAAGTTAATATTTGTGGTTGTTTTTCCAACTCCACCTTTTTGATTAAATACTGCCACGATTTTCGCCATATTCTACTCCTTAAGTTTAATCACTCTTTTGTTGTTTGGGACGTTACCATGAACAACCCGTCTTTTTAGTTCTAGATTGTGTTGATTTTTATCGACGATATGTTTCACGTGAAACATATCGTCTAATTGACTGTCTGCCGTTTTTCATTTTCGAGAGATGTTTCACGTGAAACACTTCTCGAAAACCAGGTCAAATACTATCATAAAACCCTTTATTTCTGCTTGCTCTTTTTATCTTTAAACTGGAAATGCTTCCTTTTTAATCTTGCCGTTGATGCGCGGAAAAAGATCGGGAGTTGGTTTTATTTTTTCCACATTCATTATAACATGAACATAATCGCTTTGCAGTAATAAACCCTTTTCGATTTCAACTATTTTCCCACCCAAAACGGCGATTGGCTTTCTGGCTGCTGCCAGCTCTTCCTGATAGTCTCTACCTTTCATCGATAAAAATTGACCGCCTACCTTTGTCAGTGGCAAACAATACTCTGAAAGAAGGGTCAGGTTTGCCACCGCCCGGGACGCGACAACTTCATACTTTTCCCGATAAGCGCTGTCCTGGCCTAATTCTTCGGCTCTGCCATGGAGGATTTGAACGTTGTTAATTCCTAACTCCGCGGCAATAGATTGGACCACATTCAATTTCTTTTTAGTTGAATCCATCAGGGTAATCTGCGCATCTTCCAACATGATTGCTAGTGGAATACCCGGAAAACCGCCCCCGGTTCCGACATCTAAAATACTTGCCTGAGGGTTTTTAATCAATTTAAGCAGGGTCAGTGAATCCAGTAAATGGAGCTTAATAAACTCATCTTCCTCAGTTATCCGCGTCAGATTGATATGCTGATTTTTTTCCAGCAGCCGGTCCATATAAGCGATCAACTTCTCGGCCTGTTTTTCATTAATGGTTATTTCTACCTGATTGCCGAGGTCAATTAACTTTTCGATACGATTATTCATGCTTTGATCCATCCTTATCTGAACTTCTTCTACGCTGTTCCAGGGCTATTAACAAAACTGAAATATCCGCCGGCGACACGCCCGAAATTCGCGATGCCTGCCCCATCGATAATGGCTTTATTTCCTGAAGTTTTTCGGCCGCTTCAATCCGTAGCCCGCCGATTTTTACGTAATCAAGTTCCGGGGGGATCAGTTTGTGTTCAAGTTTCTTAAATTGTTCCACCTGTTGCAGTTGTTTTTTTATATAGCCTTCATACTTGATCTGAACTTCAACCTGTTCGACCACACTCCAGTGCAGGAGTGGTCGTTCCGGATCAAAGATTTCGGTTTGCTGATATTTAACTTCTGGCCGTCTGATCAGTTCACCAATTGACAATCCATGCTGGATCTCTGAACTGCCAAAAGATTTCAGCACTTCATTATTCTCCTGGTTCGGTTTGACAATGACCTGATTAAGACGAGTGATCTCCTGTTTGATCTGTTCCTTTTTCGCCAGGAACTTCTGATAACGGCCTTCGCTGATCAGCCCGACCCGATATCCGATCTCAGTTAGCCGCAGATCGGCGTTGTCCTGTCGCAACAATAAACGATATTCAGCCCGGGAAGTCATCATCCGATAAGGCTCGTCGATCCCCTTCGTGATAATATCATCGATAAGTACCCCTATGTAACCTTCCGAACGATCAATAATTACAGGTTGTTCACCCCGTAAATAGAGCGACGCATTAATGCCGGCAATCAGCCCCTGAGCTCCTGCTTCTTCGTAACCGGAAGTACCGTTGATCTGTCCGGCAAAAAATAGACCCGCCACTTCTTTGGATTCCAGAGAGGCCTTGAGTCGGGTGGGATGGATGCAGTCATACTCAATGGCATAGGCCGAACGCATAAACTCCACCTTTTCCATTCCCGGCACCGTTCGGTATAAGGCAATCTGAACATCCTCCGGCAAACAGGAGGACATCCCCTGGACGTAGATTTCATTGGTATTTAATCCTTCCGGCTCCATAAAAATCTGATGTCGGTCCTTATCATGAAAGCGCATCACTTTGGTCTCAATAGAAGGGCAGTAACGAGGGCCAATCCCCACTACTTCTCCGGTGTACAGCGGTGATCGTTCGATGTTGGCATTGATAATATTATGGGTTTCCGGATTAGTATAGGTCAGATAACAGGGCACCTGATCGATGTTTATCTGATCGGTTTCAAAGGAAAAGGGGACGATCTGTTCATCGCCTTCCTGAATAATCATTTTTGAATAATCCAGAGTTTTGGCATCCACCCGAGCTGGCGTTCCGGTTTTGAAACGCTGGAGTGCGATGCCATTTTTTTCCAGACTATCGGATAAATACATGGCTGGAAATAAGCCGTTAGGTCCGCCATCGTATTGGACATCGCCGATAATAATGCGGCCCTTTAAATAGGTACCACTGCAAATGATGGCGGCTTGACAGTTATATACCGCGCCGGTATTCACCATCACACCGGTGATCTTTCCGTCTTCGACAATAATTTCGGTGGCTTCCTGTTGTTTTAAAAGAAGGTTCACTTGGTTCTCAATCACTTCTTTCATCCGAAACTGGTAGGCTTTTTTATCAGCCTGGGCACGAAGTGAATGAACTGCCGGGCCTTTCGCGGTATTTAACATCTTACATTGAATCATCGTTGCGTCAATGGTTTTTGCCATTTCACCGCCTAAGGCATCGATTTCTCTGACCAGATGTCCTTTTCCAGTGCCACCGATAGATGGGTTGCAGGGCATCATCGCCACCGAATCGAGATTGATGGTTAATAACAGGGTTTTTAGCCCCATACGGGCACTGGCCAATGCTGCTTCGGAACCGGCATGGCCGGCGCCGATGACGATAATGTCGTAATCTCCTCCTGGGTAAGTCATTCGCTTTCCTCTACTTTCCAATGCAAAAATTTTTAAATATCTGATCAATAATATCCATCCCAACAGCCTTGCCGGTGATCCCCCGGAGCGCCTCCAGGGCTTCCATGACGTCAATGCTGACAAGTTCCAAAGGCATTTGGCTGGCCATGGTGTTAATAGCATTTTTAAGACTGATTTGGGTTGTTTGCAGTAATTGAATATGTCGGGTATTGGTAATCAGGTAGTCCGCATCCTGATTGACAGTTCCTGCAAAAACCATCTCCAGCATTTTCTGTCGCAACGTTTCGATCCCCTGATCTTCCAGCAGCGACATCGGAATCCAGGGCTCTGGTATCTCAATATCCATGCCACTGATAGCATCGGTCTTATTGGCAATATAAATGGTTTTGCGGTTTTTTAGCAACTCAATCAGTTCCTTTTCCCCAGCCGACATTTCTTTTGAGATATCGCGCATAAAGATCACCAGATTGGTTTGATTTAAAAGCGATCGAGATTTTTCCACCCCGATTTTTTCGACCAGATTATCCGTTTCTCTGATCCCAGCGGTATCAATAATTTTGAAGGGAATCCCTTCGATATTAAGATACTCTTCAATGGTATCCCGGGTTGTCCCGGGAATATCGGTGACAATGGCTTTGTTTTCCATCAGTAAGGTATTTAATAACGATGATTTCCCCACATTCGGCTCACCCAGAATTGCGGTGGTGATGCCTTCCCGGTAAATTTTCCCGGTTTCTGCCACTACCAGAATTTCATTTATCTTGGTCAACAACCCCAAGATCTGAGTATTGACAAACTCATAGGAGATGTCTTCAATATCATATTCGGGATAATCTATATTGACCTCCATATGGGACAAAATTTCAACCAGAATTTTATCCAACTCTTCCAGTTTCTGGGACAGCCGTCCTTCCAGTTGGGCCACCGAATATTCCAGACTTTTCTCGGTTTTGGCATTAATAATATCAATAACGGCTTCGGCCTGGGTCAGATCTAAGCGCCCATTTAAAAAAGCCCGCTTGGTAAATTCTCCGGGTTCGGCCAAGCGGGCTCCGGTATCAATGACCAATTTTAATATTTTACGCATCGGGACAATTCCCCCATGACAGTTAATTTCTACCACATCTTCGGCTGTATAAGAGTGTGGCGCCAACATTTTAGAAATGAGCACCTCATCAATATCCTTTTTTGACGTTGGATCGACAATTCGTCCGTAAATTAAATCATGACTTTTAGCTGCGGCCAGAGTTTTTCCCCGGGGATTGATAAACAGCTTATTGCCCAATGCCACAGCTTTTGATCCGCTGATTCTGATAATGCCAATTCCGGCACCGCCCATACCGGTGGCTACCGCGGCAATGGTATCTTCATTATGTAATAAGACTTCCAATTTTTTCTCCTGTATTAATAATCGTTTCCTAATCTATTATAATATAATAAAATCCGAGGATTGACAAGTATCGTCCATTAAAAAAGCACTTTGCAATTAACTCTTAAGCTAACTTGCAAAGTGCCCTGCTATTTTTTTGTGGTTTATTTCTTTTAGTTTTTATCTTTTAACTGGATAACCACCCGACGATAGGGTTCTTCACCCTCACTGAAGGTAAAGACCTTTTCGTGATTCTGAAGTTTTGCATGGATAACACGTCTTTCTGAAGGATTCATGGGTTCCAGCAGCATTTTCTTCTGATAGTAAACTGCCTTATTGGCCATTTTTTCGCCCAATTCTTCCAGCGTCTTTTCCCGCTTAGCCCGGTAGTTTTCGGTGTCTAGAATAACCCGAACGTATTCTTCATGTTGTCGGTTGATAACTAAACTGACTAAATATTGGAGAGAATCAAGGGTTTGACCGCGACGTCCAATTAAGACGCCCATATCCTGACCTTCCAGATCAATGAATAATACTTTATCCTCGAGACGAGTTTTGATTTTACAGCTGATTTTCATGGCGTCGAGAACGTCGTTTAAAAAATCAAGGGCCCGTTGTTCAGGATTGTTTATTAGTGATACCTCAACAATGGCTTCTTTTTTTCCAAAAATCTTCATTAACCCACTGTCCGGTACTTGTAATACATTTGTTTCAACTTGTTCTTTTGTCACACCAAGCTGTTGCAAACCATGATTAATAGCATCTTCTACGGTTTTACCAGTACCCGTTACTGTCTTATTCATTTTCCCTCTCCTTAGCTTTCAGTCATCATTTTTATTTGTTATCATAACGTTCCTTGGCTTTTTGATAGGCTTCTTCCTGAGCTGCGTCACGCTCAGGAATTTCAACTGATGGTTTTTTTCGCTGTTGCTCTGCTGGCTGATAAGATTTCGAACTCTGTATTCTTTTATGGGAAGCCGGCCGTGTTAAGGGCTTTTTCGGCTCATCGAGCTGATCTTTTTTACTGCCTTTGGAGGCATTGGGATTAGCAGCAGCCCGTTTGGCTGCCAATTCAGCTTTGCGTTCTTCTTCTGCTTCGTGGACCCGACGTTCAGCTTCTTCGATGGAAATATCCGGTTCGGGAATTCGCAACATGATAAATTGCTGCACAAAGGTAAAGATATTCTGAACGACCCAGTAAAGGGCAACCCCGGCCGGCATTGAAATGGAAATATAACCGATCATAATCGGCATCGCATAAAGCATAATTTTCTGGGTTTTAGCGTTGGGATCATCCGGACTAGTAGCTGGTTGTGCTGCCATCGTAAATTTCTGAGTGACAAAGGTGAATAATGCCGCTAAGATCGGCAATACATAAATTGGATCGGGGACACTTAAACTTTCCATCCATAAAAAGGACATATCAATTCCGCTGATGGTTCCATTGACAAACACCCAGGTTTCAGGATGTAGCAAGGTTTGATAAAGTCCAATTAAAATTGGAAACTGTAATAATAATGGTAAACAGCCTCCCGCTGGATTAACCTTAAAGGTTTTGTAGAGTTTTAAGGTTTCTTCATTTAATTTTTCTTTATTATTCTTATACTTTTTGTTAAGCTTCTGTAATTCTGGCTGAAGGCGTTGCATATCCTTCATGGATTTGGTTTGTTTAATATTAAGAGGCAGTAATAACACCTTCATAAATATTGTAAAAATGATAATAGATAATCCATAATTATGAACAATTTCATAAATCTGGAATAGCATCCAACCAAAGATCTGGTATAAAAACTCCATTCATTAACTCCTTTAGTTTTTCTCCCTAACGTTCTAAGGAAGGGGATCATATCCCCCGGGATTAAAAGGATGGCATCTAAGAATGCGTTTTCCACCCAAATAGCTTCCCTTTATAACACCGTATTTTTCAACGGCCAAAATAAAATACTCTGAACAAGTGGGACTGAAACGACAATTATTTCCTAACAGAGGAGAAATAAATTTCTGATATCCTCTAACAATTAAAACTAGGAATTTCTTGAACATCCTATGGCCTCATGAGATTCTTCTTATAAAACAAATGTTTTAACGATTTTTCCAAACTACTATACGGCACTTCTTTAATGGATTCCTTAGCAATTAGAATAATATCATAACCTTTTGAAAAAGAATCTTCATTAAGACGATATGCCTCTTTTATTCGTCTTTTTA
>PGZR01000086.1 GCA_002841405.1 Firmicutes bacterium HGW-Firmicutes-4
TTCAGCTACGTAATATGCCCCCAATGATGTCCAACCGCCATCTGTTCGATAGAAAAGATACTCCTCTTTGCGGGCTTGAAAAACACTGTCAACATCCACAGTTGTGATATTCGAATCAATGCCATTTTGAATGGCGTTAATCGTTATTAATGGGTCATCGGAATATTTAAGCGCCTCGTCTTCATAGGCAATACGGGTTGGCACCAAAATTAGACTTTTTGTAATAGAACCCGGTATAATATTCATAAAACTTTCTATGAACGTCATTCCATTTTTTTTATTTTCTTCATTTGCGTGATAGACTTCGAGCACTCGGTCTGAATAATGAACGTAATCCGTATTTATTTTTACAGGTATTTGCGATAATTCAACACCAAAGCCTAATCCCTGGATACCATATTCAGGAACAGCAGTCGGCAATATTTTTTTTTGCTGTTTCTCCATGAAACTAATTGATAAAAAAGAAGCTACCGATATCAAAAGTATTGAAACTGCTAATAACACACTTCTCTGTTTTGCTTTTTTCTTATTATGCACTCTGTTCACTCCCATTACAAGCCCATCTTAGCTAATTCTCAAACTGAAAACCTGCTGAAAATTCAAGCTGATACTTTAACTATCGCTTACGATATTATTTCTTTCGAATGCTTCGCTATTATTAAAGCTGCGTTCTTTACTCTAACCATTTACTTATTTTTCCTCCACCTTCGCAACTGACATTACCATATACTACAGAATTTTCTGAAAATTCAATGCGACCTCTAGCAACAATCGATACTATTTTATTCTTTTGTCCAATCATAACTCGACTTTCAACAATTATATCACCCTGAGTAAAAATAGATCCTAAGACGCACACATTTTTACCTAAGACAATGTTGCCCTCGGCAAAGAGATTTCCACAGACAATTACACCATCACATATTCGAATTCCCTTATGTGATCGAATGCTACCTTGTACAATTATATTCTCTACGACCGTCACATTTCGTTTTGATACAACTGAAAATTCAGCAATACCAGATTCGTTGATCAAAAATTTATCGATATATTTCAAATTTCTCTTTGTTTCGGTTTTGGGAACTAGATACAAAATTTTCTTATCGATTGTGTTATAGGCACTCCACTTCTGCTCAGGTTTCTGACCAATATAAATAACTGGCGCATACAAACGGCGGAATAGACAATTTATTCCAATTATCAACTCATTCCCACTGGTCGTACTGATTCCCAAATCACAATTATCCAATACAATAAGTTCGTTCTGAGCATCTGCCCATCGTATAATCTCAGTATTTTCTCCGATTAAAACATTGCTTAAGCAGGCTATGGCACGTAATTGAATTACACCTCTTAAATATGCATTTTTTTTCACGTATATTTCTTTGTAAAACTGGATACCGGTGGGTTCAGGGTTAAAATCGATTTTTTCAGCATAAACTACAGAATCACATTTTGATTTATATAGTGCAGTTTTATCAGCTTCTATAATGCTTTCTTCATGTGAAAATTTTAATTTCCCTGATCCATCGTAATTGATCCATTTTTCTTCAAACAACTTGATAAAAGCATCAGCAAAATAACGCGGATTTTTCGATCGGTCCTGTTTGATTACAAGAGTCTGCGAATTGTTTTTTTTGTATGCAACATATCCACCTAGCAATGGAAAAAAAAGCAACATTGTAAAAGCAAAGATTAAAACGATCATCCCCATTTTTCTAGACCACTTGTCCACTTTCTTCGGTAAAACGCACGGTTTTATCCCATTTCACTTTTCTTCGACTGACCAAATCAACCATAGCATCCAGAAAACCAAGGCTGACATTCCATAAGTAGAAATAAAAATTGAATGTCAATAAAGGTAACAGTAAAACATCTTTTTTTACACCATCGATAATGAGCGCTGAAGAAATTTCATAAAACGGAGCAAAATTTCCGTATGTATTATATGCGCCGACAAATAACAAAACAAACCATCCTGACCAAACATTCATTTCACCCAAAAAGAATAAAGCTAAGGAATCCAAAAGCGCTAAAGCTAACATAAAAGGCATTGCATAAACTAGAAGCAGTAATATTCCGTCTATTTTTTCACGAGGATACATATTTTTTGTCAAAATAGTTGGGATAATATAACGAAAACATACACTGTTGTGCCCTCTTGACCATCGGCGAACCTGTTTTGCTCGTACAGCCCAGGTTTCAGGAACCTCTTCATAGCATTCTGCAGAATTCGCATAAACAACTTTCCAACCATTTATATATAGGCGAAATGTAAGCTCCGTATCTTCCGCTAATACTGCTGTGTCAAACCCACCACTTTCAAGCATTAAGCTTTTTCTAAATCCACCTACCGTGCCTCCGTATTGGGGAATCAATCGCAGATTATATCGTGCTTGTTGATCAGCCTGGTAGCCACCGGATCTTTCAAGATTCAAGAGTCTGGTTAGTAGATTCTTATCCGTATTGTATGGAATTACTCTCCCCATGACAGCGCCAACCTCAGGATCTAGAAAAGCTAAAGCCAGCTGATTCAACATATTTTTTGCCGGCCGGTAATCAGCATCAAAAACAATGATTATTTCTCCCCGTGCCGTTTTCATTGCATCATTTAATCCTGCTGGTTTACCACGATTAGAGCAGTCCCGGTGTAGTGGTCGGATGAAATGATAACGACTATGATACTCATCCAACATTTCTTTTGTTTTATCTTTTGAATTATCATTGATAGGAATAATCTCCATTCGATCCCGGTCATAATCGCATTCAAGCAAAGATTCTAACGCAAATTTTAGTACTTTTTCCTCATTATGCATTGGAATCAGTATAGAAATTGTCGGCATATCACTAGCTATTATATCGTTGTAGAATAAGCGTTGCCGGCCAAATGCCCGATTATAAGCAAAAATAAAGTGTCGAAATGCATAAATCAGAATAATTACTATTGAAAATATAAAATACCCTTTCAAAACTGCTAAGACCATTCCCAAACACCTTTTCCTTCTTGACTTTCTGATACTGAGATCACTTTTTCTACATACAAACCGTATATATATACTAAATATAAAAAATCAAAAAATGGGCCAAATGAAAAAAACATCAACGCCATATATAATACGGATACCTTGCTTAATATGAATAAAAAGACAATATATCGTATAATACCAAATGAAAATGAATACAGCATAATTGCAATAAATGTCTGGATTCGTCTGAAAATACTTCCAATTCCTAAAAAAGCTGTGATAAGACCAGAAATTGAAAGGAATGAGAGCCAGATACCAACTTGTTGTTTGATATATAGTTCAGAATAATCTGAATTTGTATAAGGGAAATAATCCGGTGCAAAAATAAAATAAATACAAGAAACCATATGAATAAACACCGCCATCGAAACAAAAATACTTAAAGGATGCCCCGATCGTCTTCCTGATACACAGACAAGAAAAATGATCAGTGAGAAAATCATATTAGCCGCGATAAACCTGTTGTCTGGTGCTACTACATCTGGTAACGTTAAATGATATACACCCCCAAAATATGGGAGAAAATCACTGTATACTTTACCCATTTCATCCATAGATAGATACGGTAATAATGAGAAATAAGCCAAGTCAGTAAGAAAAAAAGTTATTATTGAATATGTGTAAAGAAAAATGATCAAAAAAGGTATAACCCATAAAAACAGATACAAATTTTGGCTCACTCGATCAACTTTTAATCGACGGTAAGTACGGGATAAATGGATTTTTTTCTTTAACTTGATTTGATTATCGTTCCTCATTATTAACCTTTCTCAAAATAACGGTCATCCATTGAATTAATAGTAGTAAGATGAATGCATTAAACAAATAAAAAAAGCTACCTAAAATTATGGTAGCTTGACTATCATAGTTTATAAAAAATTATAAACCTTAGACTCTGTGCTTTGCGTCCCCAACTTTCGCTGAATTTGCCTTTGTCACTTCTATACTGCTGTCCTTGTTAACTACATAAAGTATATCAGATTTTTTCATATAAAGTCAATGTTCCCCTCGTCGTATAAAATGCTTCTAACTCTTACTATAACAAAAGTATTTATAATAGGTACAACACTTCTTCTCCACAATCTCCTCAAACCGCTCATTATAGGTCTTCACATCCTTAACTGTAAAGACCTTGGTAATATTATTCGTGACTGGATCATAAAGGTTTCCGGTCGCTCCGGCCCCGATGCCGACGGTGGATTGGCATTCAGCCATCATCAGAATATTATAAATTCCTTCATGGCCCGGCTTGGCATAACCAATATTCTCGCTGTTATCTCTGGTATATTTTAAGCGATACAGATAATAGGGTTCGAACCCTTCACCACTCAATCGGCTCTTCACCGCCTGATAAAAGTCTTCACCGTATCCCTCTTTAACGACAATCCCGTTTTGATCTTTAATTCTGGAGCCCTTCTTAATCGATAAATTATGAATGGTTATATTTTGAGGTTCAAGCGCGATCACAGCTTCCAGGGATCGTAAAAAATCATCTGTGTTTTCATTTCCCAATCCCACAATCAGATCCATATTCAAGGTTTTGAAGCCGACGGATTTTATGAGTGCCACCTGTTTCTCGACCTGTCCCGCTTCCCAGGGTCTCCCGACACTTAATAGCGTTTGCGGGTTCATGGATTGGGGGTTCAGGCACAGCCGCTCCACGCCATGAGCCTTCGCGACTTCCAGTTTTTCCCGGTTAATGGTTTCTGGTCGCCCTGCTTCCAGGGTATATTCCCGGAGATGGGATAAATCAAAATATTCTTCCAGCGCTGACATCAGGGCATCTAACTGACTTGCACTCAACACGGTCGGGGTTCCGCCGCCTATATACAAGGTATCAATTCGCAAATCGCAGGTTCTTAGTATTTCTCCAGTTTTCTCGACTTCAATCAGTAGATGATCAAAGTATCGCTGTAAATTTTCACCCTTTTTATCCACGATGGTCGATACAAAGGAGCAATAATCGCATTTGGAAGGACAGAGGGGAATCCCCACATATAAACTGATCCGCTGTTGAACCCCACAATCCAGTTCGCCGGGAATAAAATCAGCCTGTTTTTTTGCGATCTGCATCAATAAGTCGGTACGGTCATTACTAACCCGATAGTCTTCTCTAAATTTATTTCTGATTTTCGTTGGACTCCAGCCCAGTTTAACATAGTTTTGTGCTATTTTAACCGGTCTGATTCCTGTTAAGGTTCCCCATTCCAGCTGTTTATTAAAGTATTCAGATAAAAGATCATAAAGAAACCCCTTGTAAATACTATTTTCAAGAGGTTCATCATTGTTTTTGAATTGATAGGCCCGGGTTAATGTTTTTCCATCTTCCCACGTTAGGCTGAGAATGACTTTGTTTTCCTCATTCTTCTGGGATAATACGCCTTCTGCTGCTCCTGACAAAATGTTTTTAACACCCGGGTCGAAAGCCTGGTATAGTTCGTGAAAATAATACTCCAACTCCGGTCGTTCTAAATCAAAACGCAGTACTCTCATTGCACTCTCCTAGAAACGTCCCTTTAAAAAAGGATTGTTCATTTTTTCGTAACCAATCGTTGTATTCTCTCCATGCCCTGGATAAACAGTGGTCGCATCGTCCAGGATAAAGAGTTTCGCCTCAATCCCATTCAGCAATTCGTTTAAATCACCATCAGCAAAGTCTGTTCGGCCGATGGAGGTGTTAAATAGTGTATCCCCGGCAAAAAGCTGATCTTCCACCAAAAGACAGACCCCTCCCTTTGAGTGGCCTGGTGTATGGATCACCCGGATAACAACCGACCCGAAGGTAATGGTTTCATTTTCATTTAAATAACCATCGGCCGGTTCCAACACCATCGACATCCCCGCCAGTACCGAAAGGTTCCGTCTTGGATCAAGGAGACAATCAGCGTCATTTTTATGAATGAGTACCTTGGCACCTGATAATTTCCTGATTTGATTAACACCGCCGAGATGGTCAAAATGGCCATGGGTGAGTAAAATATATTTAACCTGCAGTTTATTTTCATGAATGATTTGACTGATCCGTTGGTCTTCAAACCCGGGATCAATGACCGCTGCTTCCAGCGTTTTTTCATCCCAAATCACATAGCAGTTTGTGCCCATCTGTCCCAGGGATTTTTTTATTACTTCCATATGTTCTTTCCTTACCTATCTAAAAATTCTTTTCGCTATCCAACAACAAGGTAACCGGACCGTCGTTGACGATTGATACTTCCATCTCAGCCTGAAAAACACCAGTCTCAATTTTTTTTATCGGTTGGCTTTTCAGTTTATCAACAAAAATATCGTATTTTTTTTCTGCTTGATCAACCGGCCCACTTCGTGTAAAGCCTGGCCGTCGACCTTTTCGGCAATCGCCATAAAGGGTAAATTGAGAAACCAGTAGCAGTTCTCCGTCCACGTCTAGAATCGAGCGGTTCATTTTGCCATCAGCATCTTCGAATATTCTCAAATTGACCAGTTTATTAATAATATAATCCATATCGGCTTCAGTATCGTCATCCTTGATCCCCAGCAGAACATTGAGTCCATGGTTAATTTTTCCAACTGACTCGTTATCGATCCGCACTTCCGAAGATGACACCCGCTGTATCACTGCACGCATAACGTCTCCTTATACTCGGTAAATCTGGGTAATTTCTTTAATTTTATTTAAATTCTTTATCAATAAATTTAGTTCCCGTCGGCTTTTAACTTCAAGGGTAGCCGAAAAGAAATCATATTCGTTTCGTTCATTTTTCGCATTCAGCGCTGTCACGGGAATGCCCATGTCCAGGAAGGTCTTCGAAATTTGAATAATTGTTCCCGGTGATTCTCTGGCTTTAATGTGTATTTCGGCCGTAAATGAACCGGTACTGTACTTATTCCATTCCACTTCCACAATCCGGTTGGGATCCGTTAGATTTAAAACATTGGAACAATCAGCCCGGTGGACAGAAATCCCCCGTCCTTTGGTAATGTACCCAACGATTTTATCCCCGGGTACCGGATTACAGCATTTGGCGAAATGGACATCAATTTCATTATGTCCAGCAACGATGACCGTACTGCTGGTTTTCTTGGAATCTTTGATTGGTTTCTTGAGAACAATTTCTTCAACTTCTTCTGGAAATTCCTTGGGAAACAGTAGTTTCATTTTCTGAAAAACAGTGCCAATTTTTATCCCATTATAGCCAATGGCGGCATAAAAATCATTGAGGCTTTTATAACTGCATTTTTCTGCCAACAGCTCCAAATTATTCAAGTTTAATAAGTTGGAGTGTTGCAAACCCTCACGTTTGATTTCTCGCTCCAGAATACTTCGCCCTTTTTGGATGTTTTCGTCTTTTTCTTCTTTTTTAAAGTACTGCTTAATCTTGTTCCGGGCATGAGGGCTTTTTACAAAGCTCAGCCAGTCCCGGCTGGGGCCATTGGAATTCTTGGAAGTCATAACTTCCACAATGTCTCCGCTTTTTAAGGGACTGTTCAATGGAACAATTTTATTGTTTACCCGGGCACCAACGCAACTGTTTCCAATATCGCTATGAATTCGGTAGGCAAAATCCAGCGGACATGATCCGGCTGGTAAAGGAACCACCGCACCTTTGGGTGAAAAGACATAGACCTCTTCGTTGAGAAGATCCACCTTAATGGTTTCCACCAGTTCCCCGGCATCCTCCGAGTCTCGCTGAAGCTCGAGCATTTGGCGTAGCCAGGACATCTGTACTTCATATTTGTTGTCTTTGGCATCCATGCGGCCTTCTTTATATTTCCAATGTGCGGCAATCCCGTATTCTGCCGTTTCATGCATTTCTCTGGTACGAATCTGAATTTCAAAAGGCTCGCCTTTAGGTCCCATAACGGTCGTATGAATGGACTGATAAAGGTTGGGTTTAGGCATGGCGATATAATCTTTAAACCGGCCAGGAATCGGCGTCCATTGAGAATGTACCACTCCCAGCACCCCATAACAATCTTTTAGTGAATCCACAATAACCCGAACTGCGATCAAATCATAGATTTCATCAAAGCTGCGGTTCTGACTCTTCATTTTTCGGTAGATACTGTAAAAATGTTTCGATCGTCCATATATCTCAGCATGGGTACCGACTTTTTCAATTTCTTTGGACAAAACATCAATCACATCAGCAATATAGGCTTCCCGAGCACTTTTCTTGATTTTAATCTTCTGAACCAGATCATAATATCCCTCTGGATCAAGATATTTTAGAGCCAGATCTTCCAGTTCCCACTTGATGGTGGAAATCCCCAGGCGATTCGCCAGCGGGGCATAGATGTCAAGCGTTTCTTTGGCTTTTTCAACCTGCTTTGCTTCGCGCATATATTCCAGCGTTCGCATGTTATGGAGTCGGTCAACCAGCTTGATTAAGATGACCCGAATATCTTTGGACATGGCCAGGATCATTTTACGCAGGTTTTCGGCCTGACTTTCTTCTTTCGATTGAAAGCCAATTCGTCCGATTTTTGTGACCCCTTCCACCAGATCCGCGATATCCTGATTGAATTCTTCTTTAATATAATCATAGGAATAGATTGTATCTTCAATTACATCATGTAAAATGGCAGCAACAATTGTTTCTGTATCCATTTGCATTTCAGCCAAAATGTAAGCAACAGAAACTGGATGAATTACATAGTCCTCTCCATATTACATTGTCAATTTTTCCTCTTACTGCGTCATTATCCATATCGTTTCTGCCTTTTTAATTAATGAGTGCTTTTAGTAGGGGTAGGTCACAATCGAGTGTACAAAATACTTGTTAAGGAGATCACGACCACCTAATTCGGTGAGTTCTATCAATGTGATAATTCCTGATATTTCCCCACCCAGATTTTCAATCAGTTTTGTGGCCGCCATCATGGTTCCACCGGTGGCCAATAAATCATCTACAATGATAACCCGGTCTCCCGGCTTGATGGCATTTTTTTGTATTTCGACGATATTTGATCCATATTCAAGATCATATGCTTCCGATGAGACTTCACCCGGTAGTTTGCCTGGCTTTCGTACTGGCACCAGACCTGCTCCAATTAAATAAGCCAGCGGTGTGCCAAAGATATAACCCCTGGCTTCCGGAATTACGATGATATTTGCATCCAGCGCTTTTGCCACCTTAGCCATTTCGTCAATGACGTGCTGAAAAGCCTTTGGGTTTAAAATCAGACTGTTAATATCCTTAAAACTAATGCCCTCTTTTGGAAAATCTTCGTAAATACCGATGTTTTCTTTTAGATCCATTTTAAATCTCCCTTATCAATCACTAATCATTTTTTCTAATTTTATCATTAGTTTCGTGTTTTGAATATCCTTTTTTTCCCTTTTTTTTGAGCAGAAGATAAACTCGTTTAATTGTCTGCCGCTGCAAGCACAAGTCGCCGAGATTAATGTCATAGACAGTAAAATCAACTTCTAATTCTGGATTTTCTGATCGGACAATCGACTTTACCAGAAACATGGCTGTTTTGGAATCCCAAATGGGATTCCTCCTGATATCTTTAATTAGCAATTGCAGGGTTTTTCTGCCTCGATACTCATTAGCATCCAAACGACATAGTATCTGTACTCCCTGATAGTCTTTCACCGTCAGCTCCGGTTGATCTTGATAAAAATTACCCAAGCCAAAACCGACTCCTCTGATATCATTTTTTAAACTGAGCCGCAGATGGTTGCTATCCTTCCCCATGGTTCCCATTGAAACGATTTCTGGTCTATTGATAACAAACTGAACCCCAGGATTCCCAAGACCGCAGGGTTCAAAATGTAAACAGTCATTAAAAAGTTCCCAGGTAATTTCTCCTGCTTCGATAGAAGCGTCATAGGGAATTTTTTTAATTAAGTGTTTTTTTATTCCGACGGATTCACCATATTCTTTGATTCTTTCAATCATTGGGCCCAAATTCTCAGCTTTAATACTAAAGCCAGCGGCCTGATCATGACCGCCATAACTACTGAAATAGTCACTGCAGGATTGCAGAGCCGCAAAAATATTAAACCCTTCAACGCTACGACAGGATGCTTTCCCGACACCATCTTCGACACTAATGACGATCACCGGGTTGTAGTATTTCTCCTGAATCCGGCTGGCTACAATACCAATCACACCAGAGTGCCAGTTTTCCCCAACCACGATGATGATATCATCCTTGTTAAGCTCCCGGGTTACGACCTGCGTAAGAGCATCTTCCAAAATAGTCGATTCCAAATCCTGACGCTTGCGATTCTCCTCACTTAAGAATTGGGCCAGCTCCATCAGCTTTATTGGATCGGTTCCGGTGAGCAAGTCAATGATGTGATTGGCCTCGCCTAAACGTCCTGCTGCATTAATCTTGGGGCCCAATACAAAGCCAAAATGCCAGGCCTTTAAATGAGTTAGTTCACTGACTTCAATTAAAGCCCGAAGCCCAGGATTTTGGGGTTTAGCGTTAAGATAATCAAGCCCCATGGCAACCAGACTGCGGTTCTCGTTCTGCAAGGGCACCAGATCGGCAACTGTTGCCAAAGCCACGCATTCCACAGCATTTTGGACATCAAAAACTAACTCTAAACGGTCACTTAATGCTTGAACTAGTTTAAAAGCCACCCCGGCACCACATAGTTCTTTAAACGGGTAACTCGATCCAGGCACCTTGGGGTTGATAATTCCAAATGCTGCGGGTAGTATCCCGTGGCACTCGTGGTGATCGGTCACAATGACATCCAAATTGTGCTGATTACAAAAATCAATCTGCTCATTGGCAGAAATCCCGTTATCGACGGTAATCAGTAGTCCTACCCCCGCATTGATTAAGCCCTGTAAGGGCTTGATGTGAAGTCCATAGCCAGTAATCAAGCGATTGGGAATAAAATAGGAAACATTAAAACCATTGCTTTTTAGAAAACTGAACAGGATCGATACTCCGGTTGTACCGTCGGCGTCGTAGTCGCCATAGAGGCATATTTTTTCGTTACTCTCTTTGGCCTTGGCGATCCGTTTCACAACTTTGTCCATATCATCAAAGAGAAATGGATCATGAAGATCATTCAGCGTGGGATTGAGATAGCGATGAGTTTCCGCAACCGAGGTCATGCCCCGATTGATCAGTATTTCAGACGTACGTTTCCCCAAGTTGAGATCCTGCATTATCTGGCTTTTCAAACTTTCATATTCAGAAGCATTTAAGTGACTGCTTTTGTTTTTTCTTAATATCCATTTTGTTGTAACTGACATATTCACCTCAAGATTAAATCAATTGATAAAGCTATTGTATTTACTTTTAATTTGACCCCTAAAACGAAAGCGTCAGGGAGTTTCCTCCTTGACGCCAAACGTTTTGTAGCATGTTTTACAGCTTTTTAATATTTTATTAAACTAGTTTTTAACCGCTGTTCTCTTACTAGCTTGAAATTCTTTAATCTTACACCAGAGTGCGCTAGCCACAAAGATCGATGAATATGTTCCGCACACAATCCCTACCATTAATGGCAGTGCGAAGTCCTGAACTGCCGGCACTCCAAAAGCATATAAGGCTCCAATCGCCAATAAGGTGGTAAAGGATGTATTGATACTCCGTCGCAGGGTTTGAGATACACTTGTATCGACTAAACTGGCAAAATCATACTTGCCAAATTTAGGACGGTTTTCCCGGATGCGGTCAAAGACAACGATGGTATCATTGATCGAATAACCCAATATTGTCAGTAAAGCAGCAATCAGCGGTGAGTTGACTTGAATCTGAAAGATCGAGTAGACTCCCAATACAATAACCAGGTCATGGATTAAGGCAATGACTGCTGCCAATCCAAACATGAATTCGAAGCGGAAGGTGATGTAAACCAGCATCAGCAAGACCGCAACAACTGCGGCAATCATTGCACTGTTGGCCATTTCTGAACCGATTGACGGACTCACGGTATCAATGGATAACAGGTCGGTATCTTCTAAATCATATTTTTCCTGAAACTTAGCGAATAATGCTTGACGATCATCTGTTGACAAGTCTTTTTTGGTGGAAATAATCACCTGAGTTTTTGCTTCTCCGGCATAGGTCACGTCCGCGCTGGAATCATACTCTTCAATCAACGCCTTAGCGTCACTGGTTTCGAAGGGTGTATTGAGTTCAATGGTTACAATGGTTCCGCCAATAAAATCGATGCCAAAATTCAGCCCATTGACAAATAAGGAACCGATACTGATGGCAATGAGAATTAACGAGAAGGCAAACCATATTTTACTCTTTTCTGCTATTTGAATGTTCTTTTTCATTATGGTCTCCTTTCTATATTCCGTAAAACGTATTGCTTTTAAACAATTCTGCTTTGACCAGTAGTATTACCAGTTGTTTCGTGATCACAACGGCGGTGAACATACTGACTAGAATACCTAAAATCAATGTAACAGCAAATCCCTGGACACTCCCACTACCTAAAAAGAAGAGTACAAAACCAGCAATTAAGGTGGTGACATTCGAATCCAGGATTGTTTTGAATGCTCTTGAAAAGCCATTATCAATCGCCGTCAATAAGGATTTCCCTAACCGGGCTTCTTCTTTGATCCGCTCAAAAATAATAACATTGGCATCCACGGCCATCCCAATGGTAAGAATTAAACCGGCAATACCGGGAAGCGTCAGCGTGACATTGAGCGCTGTTAAAATGACCATGAAGATAATGATAAAAATAATTAGTGCCAGGTCAGCAATGATACCTAATCCCCGGTAAAAAATGAGCATAAAGATGAGCACCAGACCAATGCCGATCATACCGGCATAGATACTTTTATTCAGTGAATTTTGACCTAATGTAGGTCCCACTGTTCTAACTTCAATTGGCACCAGCTTCACCGGCAGAGCCCCACCACGAATCAGTGAAGCCAGATTACCGGCCTCTTCGATGTCGCCAATCCCTTCAATTACCGCTTCGCCGTTAGTAATTGCCACGTTGACAGTTGGCGCTGAAATGATTTCCTCATCCAGTTTGATTTGAATTACCTGGCCAATATATTTTTGAGTGGCGTCGGCAAAAAGCTTTGTACCTTCGTCACTGAACTTCAAGGTAACCACCGCTTTTTCTAAACCTGAACTGTCAGTCTGCATCACGCCCTTGGAATCGACAACGTCTTTACCAGTCAGAATAACCGTCCCGTCAGGGCCGACAAATTCCAGTTGCGCCGTTTTTCCAATCAGATCCAAGGCTTCTTCCTGATCGCTTACCGAGGGAATCGAAACCCGGATGCGGTTATCACCCTGTTTGGTGATGGTTGGTTCTGAAACCCCTAGAGTATCAATCCGCTGCCGAATGGTCAACATCGCTGATTCAATTTTTTCAGCCGTAACTGGGTCATCATCGGTTGCCTGGGCTTCTAACACAACATTTACCCCTCCGGTTAAATCCAATCCGTAGTTAATGTTGTTGCTGACATTACCAATATCATAAACACCCACTGACACCCCATTAAAGAGTACATATCCCACTAACGCAATAAACAGCGCGATCAGGATCAATAGCATTCCGCTTTTCGTTTTATTATTTGTTTTTTGCTTATTCATGTACTTTCCCCCTTGTCTATTTTTTTATAATTGCATAATTGATGATACTGATTTGATGCGGTTTATAACCTCATCTTTTCCCAGTACATCCATAATTAACGTAAGATCCGGTCCATGCATTTCACCTGTGATCATGATCCGGCATGGCATAAAGAGCATTTTGCCTTTTATTTTTTCTTCTTTCTGAATTTCTTTCAAGATAGCTTTACCTCGGGCAGCATCCAACCCTTCCGATGCTTCGATCTTTTCTATCAGAGCCTGATAGAGACGTTTTGATGACTCTTCGTGTAATAAAGCCAGGGCTTCCTCATCATCAATGATAAAATCATTCTTAAGTATCATTTCAAGTTCCTGAGGTGCCTGGGCAAAGTATTCAATCCGTTCTCTCAAAATCTCTGCCACTTTGAATAGCCATTCCTGTTTTACAGCCACTTCTTCCTGAGTTATCATCCCGGCATTTACTAAAAATGGGGTCAGATGACAAACTAACTTTTCAATCGGCAATTCTTTAATGTAATGGGCATTCATCCAGTTAAGTTTAGCCCGATCAAAAACCGCTCCGGACTTATTGATTCTGGAAAGATCAAAAGCCTGAATCAATTCTTCCATCGAAAATATTTCCTGCTCATTTTCTGGACTCCAACCTAATAAAGCCAGAAAATTAACTAATGCTTCGGGCAAATAGCCTTTTGCCAGAAAATCTCCCACCGAAACATCACCCTGACGTTTACTGAGCTTTTTGCGATCGTCATTAAGAATATTCGGTAAATGGACAAACTTCGGCATCTCCCATCCAAAACATTCATACAAGTAGGCATGTTTTGGTGTCGATGGCAGCCATTCTTCCCCACGAATGACGTGAGTTATCGCCATTAAATGATCATCGACGACGACTGCCATGTGATATGTCGGGAAACCGTCTGCTTTTAACAGAACTTGATCATCCAAATCATTGGTATTCACCTCGATGATCCCCCGCACCATATCATTAAAGGTTATCACATGGTTTTCTGGTAATTTTAATCGGACGGTATAGGGCAACCCGGTCTCTATATTTGTTGCGATTTCTTCCTTTGTCAATTCTCGACATTTTCCATCGTATTTAGGGGTTTCTCCCTTTTCTTTCTGGGCATTTCTGACTTCATCCAGCCGTTCTTTAGAACAGAAACAATAATATGCCTGTCCCTGATCAAGAAGCATCTCAATGTACTTCGTGTAGATATCCAGCCGTTGGGACTGAATATAAGGACCATGCTGTCCCTTTTGAATGACGTTGTCATTCTCTTTTATTAAGCCTTCATCCGGAATCACGCCGGTCATGTTCAGAGCATCCAGTAAATTATCCACTGCGCCCTGTTCGAGTCGAGTCTGATCGGTATCCTCAAGGCGGAGTAAAAAATCCCCGTTCATTTTTTTTGCATATAAATAGTTATACAGAGCTGTCCGTAGGCTTCCAACATGAACATTTCCAGTTGGACTCGGTGCAAAGCGATCTCGTACCATTTTTCCTCCATGTTTAATTAAAATAAATTAATAAAGTTCTTTAACTTAGTTATTATAGC
Source organism: Firmicutes bacterium HGW-Firmicutes-4 (assembly GCA_002841405.1). Classification (GTDB taxonomy): domain Bacteria; phylum Bacillota; class Clostridia; order Eubacteriales; family Eubacteriaceae; genus Acetobacterium. The sequence continues at coordinate 15,113 of PGZR01000086.1, forward strand.
ATTTAATCGTCAATTAATCATGTCTTTTTTTATTTTTCCAGATTAATTGGGCATTACGAATAAGATTCTTTTTCCCCCGCCATCCACAAGCTGTGTTTCCATACCTGATTTTGAATTCCTTATTTGTCAATGCCAAGGTCTCTTCCAGGGGTGGTGAGGCTGTGCCCGGGTCAATCCAAAAAGCTGCTTCTCTCGTTTTTTTCAAATGTTGATTATAGGGACACACTTGCTGGCAGATATCACAACCATAAAGATAGGTAAAGATCCGGTTTTCTTCGTCCGCAGATAGTGATTTTTTTTGAGTAAGGTATGAGATGCATTTTGACGGTTGCAGGCTGAAACCTTCCCCTAGCGCTTGATTGGGACAGGCATCCAGACAACGTCGGCAATTACCACAACCATTTTCAACCAATTGGGGCTGTTTGAAGATGATGTGGCTGTCCACCAAAATTTGCCCGATAAAGAAAAAAGAACCCAATTGCTGATTGATCAGGCAGTTATTTTTTCCATAAAAACCCAAACCGGCTCGATGCGCCGATCCCCGGTCAATCAGGGGACTGTTGTCAACAAAAACCTGGTAGTTGATCGGTAAATTTCCCGCTATGAACATTTCAACATTGACTGCGTCCATCAGGTCATTCATTTTTCGTCTCAATACCCGATGATAGTCTTCGCCCCAGGACACCGAAGCTAACTGACCCCGAACCTGATCATCCGCCACCGCCTCAAGTGACTGATAATTGCTGATACCTATAACAATACCGGCTTTAGCAGATGGATACGCTTTGAGGTAATCTATTCTTTCTTCTGGTTCTCCTCCCTCAAAGCCAGTGGAAAACCCATCCTGACGGCGCTTAATCAGATAAGGCAAACACTCTTTTAGTGGTTCCACCGAAAAGAATCCAATCAGATCAATTCCTCGCTGTTCAGCCAATTTCCTAATTTTTTCTTCGGTCATTTTTCCCTCTTCTAAAATCACTACAGAACTGGAAAAAGCTTCCTGATTGAAGGAAGCTTGGGCTGAGACAACTAATTGAAATTTGATCACATTGGCAGTTTGTCATCAGCCTAATTCCCAATCTGGAAGCCCTTGATTTAATCTAATACTTTTTCTATGTGTTCCCACACTTCTTCTTTTCCCAATTTTGTTTCTGCTGAAAACAGAATCACTTCCCGGGAACTTCTCAGATTTAGCAATTTAGCAATCCGACTAATCGACTTTTTCTGATTAGTCTTTGAGATTTTATCTGCTTTAGTGCCTATAATCATCGGATTCAGGCCATAATGTACCAACCATTCATACATTAGCAGATCATCTTCAGAAGGATCATGCCGGGAGTCGATGAGCTGGAAAATCATGACAACATTTTCACGATTCCGCAGGTACTTCTCAATCATTTTTCCCCATTTTTCCCGTTCCGTTTTTGATGCTTTGGCATAACCATATCCCGGCATATCCACAAAGTGAAACAGATCATTGATCCGATAGAAATTCATGGTTTGGGTTTTTCCCGGCTGAGAACTGGTTCGTGCCAGACTTCGACGTTCGATCAAGGTATTGACAAAGGTTGACTTACCTACATTTGATCGGCCAAGCAGCACTATTTCTGGCAGATTGTCATCCGGGTATTGAGCTTCCGCTACCGCACTGATGACAATCTCCGCTTTTGTTACTTTCATTAATATCTCCATTTCCTGAGAGTTCGGTCACTCACACTATTGCAACTGCTTAAAGACGATTTCGGTGACCTCACTCATTTTTGAAACAGACTGAATATGTAAAGCCTCCAAAACCACATTTGGAACATCTTCCAGGTCTTTTTCATTTTCTTTTGGTAAAATTATTTCTTTGATTCCGGCGCGATGAGCTGCCGTCAGTTTTTCACGCAGACCGCCAATCGGTAGTACCCGACCACTTAGGGTTATTTCCCCGGTCATCGCCAGATTTTGTGGTACCGGCTTATTGGTCAGTGATGAAATAAGCGCCGTGGTTACTGTGATCCCAGCCGATGGCCCATCCTTAGGAACGGCGCCTTCTGGTACATGAAGATGAATGTCTTTTTTGGAGTAGAAATCAGATTCAATTCCAAGGGCACTCGCTTGTGATCGAATATAACTGATACCAGCTTTTACTGATTCCTTCATCACATCACCAAGCTGTCCGGTAATTTCAATTTTTCCGGTCCCATCAACTACAATCACTTCAATTTGTAGGGTGTCTCCCCCTACCGGTGTCCAGGCTAATCCATTGACTAGTCCCACTTCTTTTTTATCTCCAACAGTATCAAAAGAATAACGATGCTTTCCTAAGAACTTTTCGAGATTCTTTTGGGTAATACTGAGACTTTTTTTCTTGTGTTCGACAATTTCTTTGGCTGCCACCCTGCAAATCTGGGCGATCTTTCGTTCCAGTTCCCGGACTCCTGACTCTCTGGTATAATACTCAATGGTATTTTTAATTACAGCTTCGCTGAATTTACAGGTTGATTTTTTCAACCCATGAATTTCCAATTGTTTGGGAATTAGATAACGTTGGGCAATTTCAACTTTTTCACTTTCCACATAGCCATTGACATCGATAATTTCCATTCGATCCAGCAGCGGTCTGGGAATTGTCGATAAAGAATTGGCAGTTGTCAAAAACAATACCTGGGATAAATCAAAAGGTAGTTCCAGATAATGATCGGTGAAGGTATTATTCTGTTCGGGGTCTAACACTTCCAGTAGCGCTGATGCCGGATCACCATTAAAATCTTGTCCCAGTTTATCAATTTCATCCAATAGGAAAAGCGGATTTCGGGTGCCGCATTTCTTAATGTTATAAAGAATCCGTCCCGGAATGGCACCAATGTAAGTTCGTCGATGGCCTCTTATTTCGGCTTCATCCCGCATCCCGCCCAATGACATCCGAACATATTTACGGTTTAATGCCCGGGCGATGGATTTAGCAATCGATGTTTTACCAACTCCCGGCGGTCCTACCAGACAGATGATTGGTGATTTTAAACTTTTTGAAAGCTGTAGTACTGAAATATACTCCAGAATTCGCTCTTTAACCTTCTTCAAGGCGTAATGATCTTCGTCCAATATTTTTCTGGCCAGCGAAACATCGACGGTTTCTTCGTTTAGCGTATTCCAGGGAAGATCCAGTATCCATTCCACATAGGTCTGGATTAATCCCGCTTCAGAAGAACCCTGCGGTACTTTATTTAAACGGTTGAGCTCGCCTAGAACCTTATCACGAACCTCATCCGGCACATCCAATGCAGCCAGACGTTCCCGATAAACCTCCAGTTCATTTTGAACGTCACCTTCACCTAGTTCGCTTTGAATCACTTTTATCTGTTCACGCAGGTAATACTCGCGTTGGTGTTTATACATTTCACTACGGACTTTTTCGTCGATATTGTGCTCGATTTTAATCATTTCAACTTCTTCAACTAAAATCTCATAGGTGAGCACTAATCGCTTATTAACGTCAGTTTCCTGGATCAGTCTCTGGCTATCCTCCAGATCCAAAAATAAATTTGCGCCGATAATGTCAATAAGTTGATCTGGATCATCTAAAGAATCCATTGCCAGAATCAGATCAGTGGCAACCTTTCTGGTAACATTCATATAATTCGCAAATGATTCCCTGATCATGCGAATTAACGTTCGATTTTCTTTTGTATCATAATAAACTGAGCGCACCGGTCTGCTCGTTACCAGAAAATAAGGATCCAAACTTTCAAAACCAACAATTTCCCGTCTTTCCTGAACTTCTACCAGAACTCTGACAAGATTATCCGGCATTTTCAGTAATTGTTTGACCTTGACGCGGCACCCAATATTATAAAAGTCATCTGGATTGATGTCTTCTTTTATGACTTCTTTTTGAGTGACCAAAAACGCCATTTGATCGCGCTCCATCGCAGCTTCCAAAGCTTTAACAGATTTTTCACGACCCACATCAAAATGAACCACCATGCCAGGAAACACACTCATTCCGCGTAGTGGTATTAATGGTAAGGTTTCTTTTTCCTGAACAAATAATTCTGGTTCAGTTATTCCCAAATGGTCAATATTCTCTTCTGGAATTTCTTTTTTCTCGATACTCAAATTAATCAACTCCTCACCTCTCTTATTAAGAACGGCACTCTCTATGATTTGTTATTTGTTGCCTGTTCTTGATATAGCCAAACTTCTAAAAAAAAGCCGCACAAAATTTCAAATACACGGTATTAAATACCAAAGAGTAGTTGGTCTTTTGAACGGCCATATAATAAATCTAAGATACTACATCATTTTTTTCATTTTTGCGATCATTTTTCTGACCCAAAATCATGATTGGTTCAACTTGTTTCTCAACGACTTCTTTGGTTATAATCACTTTCTCGATATGCTCATTTGAAGGTACTTCAAACATAATATCGAGCATAATATTTTCGATGATCCCTCTTAGACCTCTGGCACCTGTTTTCGTATCCATCGCTTTTTTGGCAATCGCTACAAGAGCATCCTGATGGAATTCCAACTCAACCCCTTCGATTCGGAACATTTTTATATATTGTTTTACCAATGCATTTCGTGGTTCTGTCAAAATTTGAATCAGTGACTCTTCATCCAGATGTTCCAATGAAGCAATCACTGGAATTCGTCCAATAAACTCTGGAATCAGACCATACTTCAATAGATCTTGGGGAGTAACAGAGCTCAGGTTGTCGTCTTCGATTTTTTCTTTGGAACTACGAATATCCGCTCCAAATCCCATCGAACTCTTTTCTGTTCGCTGTTCAATCACCTTATCCATACCGTCAAACGCACCACCGCAAATAAATAAAATATTATTGGTGTTAATCTGAATGAAATCCTGGTGAGGATGCTTTCGTCCACCCTGGGGCGGAACATTAGCTACCGTACCTTCCAAGATTTTCAATAGCGCTTGTTGAACGCCTTCGCCGCTGACATCCCGGGTAATCGATGGATTGTCACCTTTTCTGGCGATTTTATCAATTTCATCGATGTAGATAATACCTTTTTCGGCCTTGGCTACATCGAAATTTGCTGCTTGAAGGAGTTTTAACAGAATATTTTCAACATCTTCACCGACATAGCCGGCTTCAGTTAGTGAAGTCGCATCGGCAATCGCAAAAGGGACATTTAAAACCCGAGCCAATGTTTGCGCCAATAGGGTTTTGCCCGATCCAGTTGGGCCAATTAACAGGATGTTGCTTTTCTGCAATTCGACTTCGGCATCATTTTCATCCATCGCAGTGATCCGCTTGTAATGATTATAGACTGCCACCGCCAGTGCCCGTTTGGCACGATTTTGAGCAATTACATATTCACTCAGTTTCTGTTTGATTTCTTTTGGTTTAGGGACATCGTCAAAAACGATATCGTCTGGCATGCTGTCTACATCCATGATTTCTTCGCAGAGCTCAATACATTCATTGCAAATATAAACCCCTGGTCCTGCGACCATTCGTTTTACCTGAGATTGGCTTTTACCACAAAAGGAACATCGAGCATTCTCAATGCTGTCTTCATTTCTTGCCATTTTTAAGCCTCCTATCTCGACACAATGATCTCATCAATCAATCCGTAGGCCTTCGCTTCGTCAGGATCCATAAAAT
>PGZR01000087.1:1084-13013 GCA_002841405.1 Firmicutes bacterium HGW-Firmicutes-4
GAGTGCATCTCTCTGTTTCTATTTTAGCCTCCTTCATCCTTGCGGATGTTTCGGCTGTTTTACAGGTTTTATGGTACTATTCTCTTTTCTATGACCGCCACTCTGCAATCGTTTCCGACCGATTAAGCTTTTCTATTATATCGTCGTTGTCCTCGATTGTCAAGTTCTTTTTTATAAGTTTTTTGTTTTGTTTGGAGGCGCCACCCAGATTTGAACTGGGGGTGAGGGTGTTGCAGACCCGTGCCTTACCACTTGGCTATGGCGCCTTAATAAATTGGAGCGGAAGACGAGATTTGAACTCGCGACCCTCGCCTTGGCAAGGCGATGCTCTACCACTGAGCCACTTCCGCTTATAATGGTGGTGCCCAGAGGCGGAATCGAACCACCGACACGGGGATTTTCAGTCCCCTGCTCTACCGACTGAGCTATCTGGGCAAGTAATAAAATTAATCATGTTAAACGTTTAAAGTCCGTTGCATGACTTTGCCACGCCGTGGTTAATTACCCAATAATTGGAATGCTCCATTAACCTTGGGGTAGCAGTGAATTACTATTCTTTTTTTATTGGATCGTATTTTAATTGAAAACTCTTCTCATCCTGATCGGATGAGTTTTCAATCAAAATGCGTAAGTATTATCACTGTCGTTTCGCTCGCGCTCAACTTCCGACCAATTTCTGCAAGAAATTGGGATAATACTTATGGCGACCTGGAAGAGACTCGAACTCTCGACCTCCAGCGTGACAGGCTGGCATTCTAACCAACTGAACTACCAGGCCGCATGTATAAAAATGGTGGTCGCAACAGGGCTCGAACCTGTGACCCCCTGCTTGTAAGGCAGGTGCTCTCCCAGCTGAGCTATGCGACCATCAGTTGAGATACAAGTTTTTATCTTTTTTCTGCAATGACCTGAATGCGTTCGCCTTCGTTGCTTCCTTGCAGGAAGGTTCCGAAATCGTAATACTTCATATTTTTAAAACCAATATTATTCAGACACCGATGAATATCTTCGATGGTATAGAAATATTGAACCTGGCTCTCTTCATGGCGATTATAGGTACCATTCTTGTTTTTCTCGAAAAAAGTCAAGTTAAAATGCATGGCATTTTGAGCAAAATCAGGTTCGTTTTCCCAAACGCAGAAAATATCATCCAGATCATAAATATAGGTATTGTCCATGATCGTTTTTTTGTATTTGGTCACCGTATTAACGTCAAAAAGTAGAATCCCCTCGCTTTCCAGACATTCAAAACTGCTCAGAAAAAAGCTTTGTAAGGCTTCCAGATCAGGCAGATAGTTGACACTGTCACAGCAGGAAATTACGGCATCATAGGTTTGATTAATCTGAAAATTACTCATATCACCTAAATAGAACTGAATATTCTTCAATCCCATCCGATCTGCTTTTTCATCTGCTACGGTCAGCATCGCTTCTGATAAATCCACCGCTGTCATATTGAACCCTTTTTGAGCCAGATTACAGGTAACATTCCCTGTCCCACAGCCAAATTCTAAAACGGTTTTGATCTCTCGTTTACTATTAAAAAATAGCCGCTGCACATAATCGGACCATTTTGAATAATCTATTTCTTTCATCAGTTCATCATAAACCTGTGCAAACTCTTCGTACATAATTAGCTCTCCTGTGTTAATATTTTTTTAAATAGTCAATAAATTTAAGTGACGCTTCCAGCCCCTTTAGCAAGACCGTCTCGTCAAAATTGAAATCTGAAGTATGCAGATTTTTATTATAACCTTTTTCTTCATTGCCAGTTCCCAATCCAATGTATAAGCCAGGCACTTCTTTCTGAAAATAGGAAAAATCCTCGGATAACATAACTTTTCGAAATCGGACCCTACTTTCCGGTGGGATCAGTTCTTTGAAAATATCATACAGTCCCTCGTCGTTGATAACGGGCGGATACATATTGACAAATTTCAGATCAATGTTACAGCCATGGGTTAGTTCAACTCCTTTGATGACTTCCTCAATCCGTAGATGCAGTTTCGCCTGGCTTTTATCGCTAAAAGAGCGGATGGTGCCCCCAAGCTTAACCTCATCGGCCACAACATTCACGCGCGTTCCACCATTGAGCAAGCCAATTGAAATAACCACACTCTCCATGGGATTGGTATTTCTGCTGACGATACTCTGAAGGCAGGTAATCAACGAGGCACTAGCGACGATAGCATCCATTGACCGCTGCGGTTCAGCAGCATGCCCGCTGACACCATGTACGGTGATGAAAAACTCGCTGTTTTGCCCCATCATCGGCCCAGCCTTTGTTCCCAGCTTGCCTTCATCGAGGAATGGAAAAAGATGATAACCAAAGATGGCTTTAACCGGATATCTTTTAAAAATCCCGGCATCAATCATTGGCTTTGCGCCGCCAGGACCTTCTTCTCCTGGCTGAAAGATCAATAGCACACTTCGCTTGCGTTGATTGGGAAAATCAGCCAGATATTTAGCCAAGAGTAGATTCATGGTCATATGTCCGTCATGTCCGCAGGCATGCATCCAACCTGGATGACAGGAAACATAGTCATGTTCAGCTTCTTCCAGGATACAAAGAGCATCCATATCGGCTCGAAAAGCAATGGCATCATCATCGCATTGTCCTTGTATATATAGAATCAGACCGGTCTCACAAACTTTTTCCGGCTGATATCCCAGGTTTACCAGGTAATTGATCAGGTAAGCCTGGGTTTTTGTTAAATCAAATCCCTCTTCCGGAATACGATGGAGCTCACGCCGCAATCGTATTGCTTCAGCTTGATAATTTTTTAATAGCTCATTATACTGCATGTTATTCCTTCTTCTTTACCTCTTCAAAACTCTAACCTATCATACCTGATAAGTTGGAATCGCACAATGGTTAATGTACTGTCATGCTGTAAGTACTGCCATAGTTTTCAGCATCAAACACGAACGCATCTTTTAAACCACTGGTGACAACGATCTTGTTTTCATTAGTGATAAAAATTGCTTCCACATCCGGCATCGCTTCAACCTTTTTTAAACCTTCGTCAAGCCCCAATAAAAACAGGGTTGTCGACAGACTATCGGCATCTATTGAAGCTTCGGTCACAACGGTTACTTGAATCAGTCCTGAATCAGCCGGATAACCAGTAAACGGATCTAAAATATGATGATATCTTTTTCCGGCCTCATCCACAAAATAGCGTTGATAATCCCCCGAAGTCACCACCGAACCATCTTTGAGGGATAAGACCCCGAGGTATCCATTACCCGGATTTCTGGGATCTTCAACCCCAACCCCAAAATCACTGTTATCGGCTTTTCCGCCCATCACCAGCACATTGCCACCAAGGTTGATGATCGCGTGCTCAACCCCTTCTTCCTGCAGAACGACCATCACCTCATCAGCTATGTAACCTTTGGCAATTGCACCCAAGTTCACCGCCATCCCCGTATCGGTTAAATATACCGACTGATCGGCGGGATCTAAAACAATTTTAGTGAAATCCGTTTTTGCTTTTGCCACATTGATTGCTTCTGGCGCTGGCGCTTCCTTTGTTTCTGGAGAATGAATATCCCAGAGATCCACTAACGGTCCGATGGTCACGTCGAAATATCCGCTGGAGTTTTGGGAGTAGACCAGGCTCTTATCGATGATTTTGTAGGTATCTTCGGATACCGTAACTGGCCTGATCCCGGCATTTTCTTTAATCAACCCCAGATCGCTGCCGGCTGCAAAGGCAGTGAGACTGGTATTTAACGCGGCAATCCGTTCAAAGGGTTTGTCTAATAAACGCTCATCGGACTCCCCATAAAGAGTTATACTAACGAATGTGTCCAGTAAAAAATCACTGCGAGACACTGTTTTTCCCTGATCACAGCCGGATAAGAACGCCGTCAGCAGCACTAAGGCCACACCGATCCCAGTGATTTTCCATCGCTGCTTTTTCACACTTAATAGATTCATTTATTACACCAGTTCCTTTAACAAATAACTGTATTATATCAAAGTCTCTGAAAAAAAGCATAAAAAAATGGTAAAGTCTTTACCATCTGGCGTTTTTCAGATAAAATAAGAACGTTCTTATATTAATATCGAAGAGGTCTCTATGAAAAAAAACGAAATCATGATCATCATCGGCTTACTTGCTGTCAGTTTAATCGGCATCGCCGCTTTTTATTTAATCAATGCAAGTGATGAACCACTTTCGGTTCGAGTCACCCGTCAGGGCGAAACTGTTGCCGTTTTTCCGCTCTCACAAGATCACACCGAAATCTTTACTGATGCTGCCGGTTCAAATACGCTTGAGATTTCTGGCGGTACTGCCAAAATAGTGGAGGCCGACTGTCCCGACTATATCTGTGTCAAAACCTATCCCATTTCCAGCCCCGGGGAAACCATTGTGTGTCTGCCCCATAAACTGGTGGTAGAAGTCATCACCGGTGAATCCTGATGAATTCTAAAGCTTACCGTCTGGTTATTCTCAGCCTGTATGTGGCCATGGCCCTGATTCTCAGTTATATCGAAAGTCTGATTCCCTTACCGCTACCGATTCCCGGGGCTAAAATCGGACTGCCTAATATTATCACCCTGGTTTCACTGCTGACCCTGGGGTGGCCGCTGACCCTGCTGGTGGTGATTGCCCGGATATTTTTATCCGGATTCCTGTTTGGTGGCGGCTTTTCGATTGTCTACAGCCTTGGCGGCGGCCTGTTAAGTCTACTGGTGATGAGCCTGCTGATTCACTTTTTAAAAGATAAAATATCGATCGTCCTAATCAGCGTTTTCGGTGCCATTTCCCACAATCTGGGTCAAGTCATTGTTGCTGCTATTGTTGTCCAAACCACCAGCCTGCTGCTCTATTTTCTGTTCCTGATGCTGCTGGCCATTCCCACCGGATTATTCATCGGTATCACCGCCCGGGAGTTGATGCGTCTGCTTAACAAAACTACCATCTTCGCTAAACTGAACCTGCCTCAAAAAAAATAGCCGGTCATCACTGACCGGCTATTTTTTTATTGATCTTTATATTTGGGCAATTGGATCTTAAATTCGGTTCCTTCGCCAACCTGGCTTGATACGACGATAGTACCGCGGTTGTTATAAACAATGTGTTTAACAATCGCCAGTCCCAGACCGGTGCCGCCTTTTTCCTTAGAGCGGCTCTTATCGACCCGGTAAAATCGTTCAAAGATCCGGTCAACATCCTTTTCCGGTATCCCGTAACCATGATCCCGGACTCGAATGGTCATCGCTTCTCCTTGCTCAGATAAGGTGACTTCAACCCGCTGCCCTGGCTCCGAATATTTAATGGCATTGTCGATAAGATTTATCATCATTTGTCGGAATTCATCCGGTACAAACTCCAGTTCAATCGATTCTTCGCAGTTTAGCACCAGGGCCATGGCCTTATCTTCAGCACTCAATTTTAAAATATCAAAAATCTGCATAATTTCTGTATCGGCATGTAGCAATTCGAATTTCCGGTCAAATCCGCCTTTGTTTTCCAGCTGCGATAAGATCAGGATATCGCTGACCAGCCGGCTGAGGCGATCACTTTCTTCGTAGATGATGGAATAAAACCGCTCCAGGGTTTTGGGATCAGTGATTTGATTTACCTGGATCGTTTCAATAAAACCTCTGATGGTAGTAATTGGTGTTTTTAACTCATGGGAAACATTGGCTACAAAATCCCGGCGCATTTTTTCCAGATTTTTCAATAGGGTAATATCCTCAAAAATAATAATATGACCGTTGATGCTATTGTTTTCCTCGATCTGATTAATATAGACCCGCAATACCTGATTTGAATGAATCCGAGATTCAAAGTTCATTTTTTCGGATGTATCTTTATCTAGATAGTTCATCAGTTCCAGAATAAAGGACTCCCGATACACTTCCAGGATATTTTTCCCGATCACTGCTTCCTTCATCGGTATCCGCAAAACTTTACGGGCGGCTTCATTTAAATGAACGATGTGTTTCTTTTTATCAATGGCGATAACACCATGATTCATGTTGGATAAGATGGCGGTAAGTTCAGCGTTCTTCTGGTTCATCTCCGTAAATGAGTTATTCAATTGAACCGACATCTGATTAAGGGATTCCACTAGTTCCCCGATCTGGTCTTCACGAATCATCGTCAGCTGCTGTCCATATTTTCCCGAGGCGATTTCTCTGGCAAAAACGGATGCCTCCTCAAGTGGTTGAAGTTCCCGGTTGATAAAGTAATTAATCAGCAGGGTTGTTACCATGATTGTGGTTAAAATCACAAAAATAATATTGTTGATCATTTCAAACATGGCATTATCCATGGCATTCACCGGCATCGAAATCCGTAATACCGCTTCGACCGCCTTGTCTTCGTCAAAATATGGGGTGGCTACATAAATCATTTCGTCCTTGATGGTGTTGGAGAAACGAACCTCAGTCATTTGATTGCCTTCTAACGCACCGAGAATTTCTGGTCGATTTTTATGATTTTCCAGATCACCCAGATCCTGAACCGATTCATAGATAACATCCCCCTGAGGATTAATAATCGTCATTCGCACATTAGTGTTTGTAGCAAAATTATCGAGATTTTCTTTGTTTCCAGTTTCCAGAAATTCCGGTAGCATATAATTCATAATATAAGCGCTGCTCTTTTTGATATTATTCGCTGTATCGGCATAATAACTCTGACGATAACTGATGGTCGTAAATAAGCCACAGATTGCGATGCTGACAATGATAATGATCGTCAGTGAAATGGACAGGCGTTTTTTCATCTCGCTCTCCTATTTCTCGATAAAACGATACCCAACCCCACGGACGGTTTCAATATATTTTTTACCATCTTCGGATTGTTCTTCGATTTTTTTCCTTAAATAGCGGATATGGACATCGACAGTGCGAGTTTCGCCATAATAATCAAATCCCCAGATCTGGTCCAATAATTGATCCCTGGTCAAAACCTGACCGCGGTGTTTGGCTAAAAACACCAGTAGTTCGTATTCTTTAAGAGTAAGGGCCAGTTTTTCACCCTTTTGATAGACTTCAAAAGCCTTTGGTTCGATATGCAAATCTCCCACAACAATGGTTTCGTCTTCTTTTGACAAAAGGATTTCGGTCCGTCTTAAAACTGCTTTCACCCGGGCACAGAGTTCTTTGACTCCAAAAGGCTTGGTGATATAGTCATCCGCGCCAATTTCCAGCCCCAGCACCTTGTCGAATTCCTCACTTTTGGCAGTCAGCATAATAATCGGTATATAGGAGATGATGTTATTAGCCCGGATTTCCCGGCAAATGCTGATACCGTCTTTTCCCGGCAGCATCAGATCCAGAATAATCAGATCCGGCAAAACATTTAATATCTTTTCAATCGCCATTGCGCCGTCCTGGACGCCGTCCACTTCAAATCCATGGGTTTCCAGGTTGAATTTAAGTAGCTCATATATATTCATTTCATCTTCTATTATCAGTATTTTTTTCATCTTGACTCCTTGTTTTTTGTGTGTAATGAAATTATATCACATCCTGAAATTCTGTTATGTAAATTTTTGATTAAATTGTAAACTATTACATAATTCTGAAAACGTTATAGGAAAAATAATGATTGTATTCTTTGTTTTAACTTCATATAATGAACTCATCACATATAATCCTTTGTCTCTAAATGAATTACTCCCCTTTTTCATTTAGAAAAACGAGCTGTTTCTTCTGAAGCGGTTCTTTTTTTTGAATTCATAACTCAAAAAGACTGACCCAAAGGCCAGTCTTTTTTTGATTCTCACTTATTTAGTTTCCTAATTCTTCCGATCAAGATTCCGTTTAGCCGTTTCCATCATCAGTTTGATGCGGTTTAACTGGTTAACTTCGCTGGCTCCCGGATCGTAGTCGATGGGGGCAATGTTGGAGAGCGGATATTTCTGCCGGATCGGTTTAATCATCCCTTTTCCCATGACGTGGTTGGGTAGACAGGCAAAAGGTTGAACACAGACAATATTTTCCACCCCATCATCGATTAGCTCCATCATTTCTGCGGTGAGGAACCAGCCTTCACCGCCCTGATTTCCCAGCGAAATCAGTTCCTGAGCTTTTTTAGCCTTTTTCTCAATGGTCGATGGGGCATGGAAGTGGGTACTGGCGTCCAGGGCCCGCTTCATATTTTTTCGGGAAAACTCCAGAAATTTTATCAGCAGTTTGGCACTTTTCATGGATTTCCGTTTTCCTGACAACTCTTCATATTTAAAGACCTGATTGTAAGCGCAGTACAGGAAGAAGTCCATTAAGTCCGGCATGACCACTTCGGCTCCTTCGGCTTCTAGCACCGCCTGAAGATTATTATTGGCGGTGGGATGGTATTTTACCAGAATTTCACCGACGATGGCAACCTTGGGCAGTTTTTTATCAATTCGCGGCAGAGCATCAAATTCTTTGACGATGGCCTGAACGTTTTCTTTGAAATCCCGGAGATTGCCATTTTTCAAACTCGCTTTGATTTTTTTACGCCAGTATTGGTACAACTCTTCGGTGGAACCAGGGTGAAGCTCATAGGGCCGAGTGCCACTGACGACTCGCTGGAGCAAATCACCGTATACAATTCCCACCAGTAGCTTACTTAACAGCGGCAGCGTCAGTTTAAACCCGGGGTTCTTTTCCAGACCAATGGCACTGAGTGAAATAACCGGAATTTGCGACATCCCCGCTGATTCCAGGGCTTTTCTGATAAAAGCCACATAGTTGGAGGCCCGGCAGGGTCCCCCTGTCTGAGTCATTAATACCGACACATTATCAAGATCGTATTTTCCCGATTTCAGGGCTGCCATAATCTGGCCGGTGGTGATAATGGTCGGATAGCAGGCATCGTTATTGACATAGGTTAAGCCTTCATCAATGGCCGCATTGTCCACGCTGGGCATCACTTCGATATGATAACCATATTTCTCCATCGCCTCTTCCAGAAAGTCAAAATGGATCGGGGACATCTGCGGAGCCAGCAGCGTATGTTTCTTTTTCATCGTTTTGGTAAAGACCACCCGCTGTTTCATCGGGATTGGTTCCACCACAATATTGTTTTTCGCCCGTTCAATCATCGCCGCTTTTAGCGATCGCATCCGAATTCGGATCGCCCCCAAATTATTAACCTCGTCAATTTTAATCAGGGTATAGATATTACCATGGCTTTCCAGGATCTCCTGGGTTTGCTCTGAGGTCACCGCATCCAGTCCGCAGCCAAACGAAGTCAGCTGCACCAGTTCCAGAAAATCATGCAGGTTAACTACCTCGGCCGCCTTGTATAAGCGACTGTGATATTTCCACTGATCCAGGACCCGGAAGCGCTGCTCCTCTTTGGGATGATAGAGATGGGCGATGGCATCTTCGGTGAGTACAGCCATGTCCAGACCGGTAATGATATGATCCAGGCCATGATTGACCTCCGGGTCGATATGATAGGGCCGACCAGCCAGGACGATGCCTTTTTGCCCGGTTTCTTTTAAATAGGCAATGGTTTCTTCGCCTTTTTTCTCCATGTCCCGGCGGAAGGCTTCTTTTTCAGCAATGGCGGCATCCATGGCTTCGGTAATTTCCAGACGATTGATGCCATAAATGCCAAAAATTTCGGCCAGCCGTTCTTCCAGCCGCTGATCATTGTCAAAGGGCAGAAACGGATTCAAAAAGGTAATCCCGGATTTTTGGACATCATCCTGATTGTGTTTAATGGTTTCCGGATAAGACATCACAATCGGGCAATTATACCAATTATCAACGTCGTCAAATTCTTGTTCCTCATAGGGAATACAGGGATAAAAAATCAGACTGATGCCCTGATCTAACAGCGCCTGAATATGGCCATGAGCCAGTTTAGCCGGATAACAGACGGACTCTGACGGGATACTCTCCATCCCCTTTTCATAAATTTTGCGATTGGATTCCGGCGATAGCACCACCCGATAGCCCAAATGGGTAAAAAAGGTATGCCAGAAAGGATAATTTTCATAGAGGTTTAGCACTCTGGGAATCCCGATACTGCCCCGGGTCGCCTCACCTTCAGCCAGTGCGGGATAATTAAAAATCCGCTGATACTTGTATTGATAGAGATTGGGCAATTCAGCATTTTTTTTGACATTCCCTTCGCCAATCTCGCAACGGTTACCGGTGATGTGGCGACTGCCGTCGTTAAAGCGGTTAATGGTCAGCAGACAATTATTACTGCAGCCACCACAACGTTTGTGGCCAACTTCCACCTGAAAATCATCCAGCGCTTCTAAATCCAAAAGATTGCTGCGTTCCCCGGAGACATAGTTCTCCCGGGCAATCAGAGCTGCGCCAAAGGCTCCCATCAGGCCGGCAATATCCGGACGGATGACTTCTTTCTCGGTGATTTTTTCAAAGGTCCGTAACACCGCCTGATTATTAAAGGTCCCCCCCTGAACGATGATATGTTCGCCCAGTTCTTTAGGATTATGGATCTTGATAACCTTCTGCAAAGCATTCTTGATGACCGAATAGGATAGACCCGCCGAGATATCCCCGACTTCGGCGCCTTCTTTCTGGGACTGTTTGACCTTGGAATTCATAAAAACAGTACAACGGGTTCCCAGATCTACCGGGTTTTCCGCCATCAGTGCCGCTTCGACAAAGGCCTGCATGTCAAGATCCAATGATTTGGCAAAGGTTTCTAAGAATGAACCACAGCCCGAGGAGCAGGCTTCATTGAGAATAATGCTGTCGATGGTGCCATTTTTTATCTTCATGCACTTCATATCCTGACCGCCGATGTCGAGAATAAAATCGACCTCGGGACAAAAATATTTGGCACCCTTATAATGAGCGATGGTTTCAATCTCGCCAATGTCTATTTTCAGGGCTTTTTTGATCAAACTTTCACCATAACCGGTAACGGTAGATTTGGCGATATAGACATCGGCCGGCAGTGAGCGGTAGATTTCTTTGATAATTTTAATCGATTGGGCCAGGGGACTGCCCTCGTTGCCGCCATAGTAACTGTACAACAACGCGCCGTCACCATCGATCACAACCGCCTTAGTGGTGGTGGACCCGACATCGATCCCTAAAAAGCAGCCACCGCTGTGTTCTGCTAAGGCTTTTTTGACGACCTGATTTTTATCATGTCGGGCCCGGAACTGCTGCAGTTCCGCCCGGTTTTCAAACAGCGGATCCAGACGACCGACTTCATTTTCGGAAACCGAATCCAGATTTTCGACCGCCGTAACCAGATCCTTAAACTTCATTTTTTCTTCTTTTTCAGCCGAATAGGCCGCTCCGATGGCAACAAAGAGATTGGACTTTTCCGGAAAAATAATCTGTTCATCGGTGAGTTTCAGGGTCTCGATAAACCGCTGTCGCAGTTCCGACAGAAAATAAAGCGGCCCCCCTAAAAACGCCACATTCCCCCGGATCGGATGGCCGCAGGCCAGTCCGCTGATGGTCTGGTTGACCACCGCCTGAAAAATCGAGGCCGCGATATCGGCTTTTTCAGCGCCTTCATTAATCAGCGGCTGAATATCCGTTTTTGAGAAAACACCGCATCGCGAGGCGATCGGATAAATCATCGTGTGAGTTTTGGACAATTCATTGAGTCCCTCTGCATCGGTTTTTAACAGCGTCGCCATCTGATCCACAAAAGCACCGGTCCCGCCGGCACAGGTGCCGTTCATCCGCTGTTCAATGGTGCCGGTAAAAAAGGTAATCTTGGCATCTTCGCCGCCCAGCTCAATGGCAACCTCAGTTTTGGGAATGACCCGATCCACTGCCAGGGTGCTGGCCACCACTTCCTGAACAAAGGGGATGCCCAGCCATTGGGAGATCATCAGTCCGCCGGAACCAGTGACACAAACCCGCGCTTCCAAATCCCCCAGTTTTTGATAGGTTTCTTTTAAAAGATTGACGATGGTGACCTTGATATTTGATAAATGACGCCGGTATTCTTCATAGATGATTTCG
>PGZR01000088.1 GCA_002841405.1 Firmicutes bacterium HGW-Firmicutes-4
CTCAGCGACTATTGCCTTTACTACGTCCAAATTTTCAACTGGTATTAATTCAGCCAATTTTCAAACCTCCTAATTAAATCGTGCAAACCTTTACGCTTTTGATTGCATATTTTCTAACGATGTCATTATAACACATAACTAAATATTTCGTTATATTTATAACAGATAAATTTTTTACTCTTTTTGCCCCAAATTTTAATGAAAACCTTTAACTTTATGGATTTTTGAAGTAAAAATTCTACTCATTTGTTTTTTTTGCGAAAAGAGTGTAATAATTTTGCACAAAAAAATAGGTATTTAACAAAATACCTATTTTTTATTTCTTTTTGGTTATCCCAGATAACGGATTAAGGTTTGCCGTTGCATATCCGGGAGTTCGAGAAAGTACTCCCGCTCAGCCATGTCTTCTAACTGATGGGCGTCGGAGCCATGAATGAACTGGTAGTCTTTAAAAAACCGGAAGTTTTTGAGGACATTGTCAAAGGTCTCTTTTTTAGAAACTTCGCATGTTTTTATGTTCAATTCAAGGGGAATAAATCCCAGGGATGCAATCAGACTATAGGATTTTCGGTCGATATGGGCTGGAACCAGAATTCCACCCAATGCCGTAACCAGATCCCAGAGCCGGTCTACCCCAATATCCGTTGCTGAAATAAGCAGTTTATCGACTTCACCGATAATATTGTCATGTTCATCCATGACATATTGAGGACCAAATAGCTCTTTTTCATTCATGACCTCAGGAAGATGTTCATAAATGATCTGATCCAACTCCATGGCCGCTTCCAAAGTTGGTAAATAGGCCAGGATATGGGCTTCCTCTTTGGTCGTCACTTCGATTCCCGGAAGAATACAAATCCCGCCACCCAATTCTTTTGCCACTGCCATCACTGCGGGTAGATTTTTAGCGGTGTTGTGATCGGTTACTGCAATAAAATCAAGCTCTTTGATCAGGGCCATATTGACAATGTTATTGGGGGTCATCTCTTCTTCTCCACAGGGAGATAGGATAGAGTGGATGTGCAGGTCGATGGCTACCCTGTCCATTTTAGACGCCGGCGTTTCCTAAAACTTTACAAACCTGATAAGCATTAAGACCGGTCGTAATAACTGGTATGTCTTCGATGATGGCCCGTTCTAATGTGCTCTCTTCCACTTCGGCACCTTCAGGAATGATAACGCAGGACATGTCCAACAGGGTCGCCACAGCAATAATATTGACATGGGTCTGGATGGTCACCCAGGCACATCCCGGACTGCCATTGGCCATGACCCAACTTAATAAATCGCCGACATAGCCACTTTTAATGACCCCTTCAACTCCTACCTGAGGATTGAGACACTTGAATTCTTTGTTTTCTAATAACTCACTAACCTTCATTCATATTCTCCTTTAGTTTTTTCATAGACTAATCTTTTTTTGTCAGGGGTTTTTCGGTGGGGTGTTCCACTTGTAAAAGTTCATTGGTTAAAACCGAGAGATCCCGAACCCGGTCTTTTAAAACAAAGACACAGTCGATTTCTTTGGCTTTTCCGGCAACAATGTCTTCGGCCAATGCCCGGCAACCGGGGGCACCACAGGAACCGCAATCCAGACCGGGAAGTTTGCTTTCCAGCACTTCGATTTGTTTCATTTTTTCGATGGCTTTGTTGATATCCTGATCCAGTGGCTCGGGGCTTCTGGGCAGGATCCGCTCCTTGATGTGCATCATCCCGGAATTATAGATACTTTTAACGTACTCGTCAGACATGTGGACAATAGAAGTCTGTTTCATTGTCTTTGCCCGGTCCTGGATATACATTTTAGCCACATAATTATTCTCGACTGTTAGACAGCCGCCGACGCAGCCGCCAATGCAGGCCAGGCCTTCAAAAAATTCGATGGTATCCAGCTTGCCACATTCTATTTCTTCGAGGACGTTGATGACGTTTTGAATGCCATCAACATGGAGCACATTTTTATTCTTCAGGTAGTCGCTTTCGCCGCCGGACAAGGCCCAGGTGCAGGATTCGGGGGTGGTATTATGAATCCCTTCCTGGATCGGACAACTGCCGATCAGACTGGCGAGATCGCTGTAAATATCTTTAATGGCAATGGCTCCATCGATCTGGTCGTATTTGTCGTATTCGCTGGAGACCGGATTATTAACCATCGTGGCCTTTGCCGCACAGGGGGTGATAAAAAAAACACCGACATCGCTGTTTTTGTATATCCCCTCTTCTCGGATCCGTTTTCTGATCAGTCGGGCCGTCATCGCCATCGGTGATTTTAACCGACAGATATTACCGGTAAGCTCCGGAAAACGAACCTGAATCAGCTTGACCACCGCCGGACAGGCTGATGAAATCAGCGGGTGCGGGTAGCGTTTGGCATGGTACTCATACTTCAGCGCCTGACCAACGATCTCAGCTCCATAGGCCACTTCCACTACCTCATCAAAGCCCAGGGCTTTAACTGCCGAAAGAATCTGATCAATGGAATACTTGGGTTTAAACTGACCGATGATGGCCGGTGCTACCATTGCTACGGTATATTCATAATCGTCCTTCTTTGACAGCGGATCTGTTTTTGCCAGCTTGGCGTGGTGGGGACAGATCCGAATACACTCGCCGCAGTCTATGCATTTAGACTCATTGATAATCGCCTTACCGCCGCGCACTCGGATAGCTCCCGTGGGACAGCTTCTGAGACAGGTGGTACAGCCCAGACATTTTTCCTCATCAAGGTATACAGAATGAAGTAATTTTTCCATATGTCACCTTCTTCCTGTTTTAAACTAAAAATTTCATGACAATTTTTGTACCCTCACCAATTTTAGAGGAGATCTGAAAATTGTCGGCATTATTCTTCATATTGGGCAAGCCCATTCCAGCGCCGAAACCCATTTGCCGGACTTCATCACCGGCAGTTGACCACCCTGCGGTCATCGCCAGATCGATATTCGCGATCCCCGGTCCGGTATCTTCAATGGTCAGAACCAATTCTTCTTCGCCCACTTCCAAAATGATTTTTCCGCCTGATGAATGGATCGCCAAATTCATTTCACCTTCGTAACCGGCAATCGACACCTTACGAATCACCTTATTGGAAACACCCAATTGCTGGAGGGTCCGTTTGATTTTTCGTGAGGCTTCGCCAGCGGTGTCAAAATCGCCCCGTTTGACATCAAAGACGAGTTCGTAACTCATCTAAGATGGGCTCCTTTAAGACCATTTTTATAGAGAATGCCACAGCATTCAAAAAGAATATATTTGGTGGACATGACCAGAAGATTTCGTTCTTTGGCCATGTCGATCATTTCCTGACTTGGCATCTTATTTCTGACAAAGATAATGCTGTTCATGTTCGCCATATCGGCGGTATTTAACACTTGTTTATTGACAAGACCGGTGAGCAAGATGGCATCTTCTCTGGCAAAGCACAGGACATCACTCATGAGATCACAGCCAAATCCAGACTGGACTTCTTCATCCAGATGGTTCTCTCCGGATAAAACTACAGCATCGAGAAGGTCTCTTACTAGACTTAATTTCATCGAACGTTCTCCTTTATTCGTTATTTCTATCATTGTAAAGGATTTCCACCAATTAAAGCAAGGTGTTTAGTCGAAATTTTACATTTCTTTAGATAATTTTTATAGAATTATTTTATGATAAGGGGCTCCCAGAGACTTTATCAGCTTTTCTTCCTCATCATCACAGGTAAAGAGAATCACCTGACGTTTGCTGCTGAGTTCAGACAACAGTTTTAAGGCCTGGGTTTTTCGCTGTTTATCATACCTCACAAAGGGTTCATCCAAAATAAAAGGAATCTCGTGACTGATCAGTTCACCGATTCCATAGCGGAAAGCAAAATGAACCTGATCCATGGTGCCGGCACTTAGTTGGTCCGCCTCCTTAAAATCACCACCAGTAGGATCCACCACCTTGAGTTTCATGGCTTCATCTATTTTTACCCCTTTATAATGCTGGGTGATGGTTTCCAGGATGTCGCCAATATTTTTGTTCAGTTCCGGTGCTGACTCCAGATGACTGTCTTTCTGAATCCTTGTCAGGATCTCCAGGGCAGCATTGCAGGCTTTGATTTCCGTATCAAAAGCCTGGATCTGGGCATCCAGTGATTTGATAGTCTCCTGAATCTCCACTGGCAGGCCAATCCCATCAGTGAGGGCACTATTTTCCCCCTCCAGTCTGGCAATTTCTTTTCCCAGGCTTAAAAGCTCTTCCGATTTCGGCGAAGCTTTCTGCCAAACCGACTGTCCATCATCTGTTTTTCCGCCGTTGACAGTTTCCAGTAAATTTTCCAAGAGCCGGAGGTTCCCGTTGAAACGAATTTTCAGTTCTTCCAACTGCTGGCCTTTTTCGCAACGTTCGGCATATTCGGCGATGTTTTTAACCTCATATTCGGCCAGTTTTCGGTCGAGTTCCCGCATAATTCCCCGGCGCTGTTCAAAGAGTACTTCATAGCCAGCCTGATGACGGGAATGCTGAACAATAATTAATTCCCCTTCGTTTTGCATCTGTTCCAGTTCTTTCTGGTTTCTGACTACTTTTTTATAGTAACTGTCAAAACTGGGACCATCTTGCAACTGATATTTGGCCAGTATTTCTTCCTGGATGGGGATCAATTGTTTTTCTTTTAGAATTTTTCGTTTCTTAAGCGTTGCCGAGATTCCGAAGCTCAAACCGACCACCCCGACAATTGCCAGGGTTACACCAACAGTTAATGACAGGTTTTCAATCCCCTGACTGGTTCCCATCAGCCCCATATTGGCTAAGCCGACCAACCCCATTCCCAACAAGGCTACCAGAGTCGAAATAATATTGATGACAATATTTGATTTTTTATCGACAGCGGCCACTTCATCTTGCTCTTTTTTATAAGTCTCATAATCTTCGGTAATGTTTTCAAGGGTATGTCCCGCCAGTGAGCTGCGCTTGGAAGCTTCTTTCTGTCGGATCGCCTTTAAATGCTCGGAGGCATCGGCCATTTCCTTTTCGATGTAGTCCATCTGATCGCTCAGCCGATTGGCCTGGTTCGAAATGGCTTTTAAACCTTCCAGGGTCTTGTAGTTGTAGCCTTCATAGATCTGGTCTTCTCTGATTATTTTTGACAAACGATTGTTTTCTTTTTCCAGTTTGTTGATTTTTTCGTAGGACTGTAACAATTCTTTCTTTCGCTTAACCACCGATTCCTGGCTCAGATATTCGTTTTCTGCTTCGATTCGTTTCATCTTTTTCTGATTCCAGGTGATCTTTTCCTGATTTTCAGCTACCTTGGCATAGGCGGCCTCGGCTTCATTTAATAATTGCTGCAACTCGTCCCGTTCCCGGATAGCAGCGCCGATTCGCGACTTACTTTGACCGGAACGACCGATATTGTTCTTTTTTTCTTCCAAGCGCCTGACAATGCCCTTGAAATTAATCTCAATACCGCTGGAATTCTGCATCTCGATATAGGAATCCCGGACTTCATCCTGGGTGCCGGACTCATTATCATGAACGGTTTGTCGCATATTGACGGTGTTATTATAAATAACCGACGTCATTCCCAGATTTCCCAATGGTAGATGCTGCCGAATTACCCCATCATATTTAAACTGATCGTTGATTATTTTTCCGGTGGTGTTGTCGTAAATAAATAATGAGTCTTTTGCTCTTAAAAAATTCCGTTCCAGTCGGATTTCCCGACCATCCACCTCATAAACCAGGGAACCGCTGTAATCGAATTGAGCCCAGGGCATGTATTTTTCATATTCTTCGCTATAGGTTTTCTTTTTTCGGTATGGTTTGTAAAACCCGAAAAACATCCCTTGAATAAAGGTCTGGACCGTTGTTTTACCAGCTTCATTTGTTCCGTAGATTAGATTAAGTCCCGGTTTGAGTTCGATGGTTTCGTCTTTGAACTTTCCAAATGCTTTGATCGTCAGGGTTTTGATTCTCATTTTAATACCCCCTCGCTGATCATTGCTTCAATACTGTAAATGATCGCCTTTTTCCGGACTTCCGGTTCTTCTATTTTGCCCAGTTCGCTAAGAAGCTGACCGATGGGATTGTTTTTATTTTCGTGAATCAGCAATTCCAGATCGATATCCGGTTCCAGCTTGGATGTGTCCGTTTCAATATAATAAAAAGATTCTTCCAAATCATCAGTGATCCAATCCATCTGAATTTCCGGGTTGAGATAGCCGGTAAAACGGATGCGATAGTAATTATACTGGCGGTTAATTTCGGTATCACAACTGATGGCTTTTTGGATAATCTCGTGATAGGAATCTTCCGGGGCAATCTGAATTTCAATGGTTTCATATTTTCTTGACTCGATGGGATTAAACCCGCTGCTGGTAATAAAGGTCCGGTTTTCATAATCGGTTGTTACCTGAGAAATCAAAAAACCCCGTTCTCCGGTTTCACCAAAATTAAGGGGTAGCGGTGACCCGCAATATGCAGCCCCGCCGGGAGTTAAGCCCGGTTTGTGAATGTGTCCCAGGGCAATATAATCAAACCCCTTCTTTTCTATCAACTTTAAATCAATGGGCAGATAGAGACTTTGGTTGGTCACTTCACCATGCACCATTAAGATATTATAGCGGGTGTCGTCTAGTTTTACACTGTTAAAGGAGCGCTCGGGGAATGCCCGGTACTCGTTTTTTACCCATGACATGCCATAGATTTCGGTGTTGAGTTCTTTTATATAAACGGATCGGAATACGTCTTCTTTAAAGATGTAGACATTGCTGGACCACTCTACCTTTTTGTAGGGTGAGCTGTCGCCGTGATAATCGTGGTTTCCGGTGATGATGACCACCCAGGTTTTATCCAGACCAGCCAATCCTTCAGCCGCTCTTTTTATATCCATGGACAGTACATTGACACTATCAAATAAATCTCCGGCAATCAGCAAAAGCGGAACTTCTTCTTCCTTGACATAGGCAATCATCTCGTCAAAGGCTTTCCATAGTTCTTTTCTTTTGTTTTTACCGTAGTAGTTTCCTTGCTGTAAAAAGGTAAAGGGGCGACCTAAATGAAAATCACCTGTATGTACAAAGGTTGTCAGCATCCTCTTTGCCTCCTGATCTATAAATTTTTGCTTATTATCTGGTTTTTCCGATAACTACCGTACCGACCAATTGTTAATCTGTTGTTCGCTACGCCATGCGTACAACATGATGTAACAGTTGTCGGTACTGGGTTAGACTATTTTAATTGTAAGATTTCTTTCTGTCTTCTAACTGATTTTTTATTATATCATCTTTTGGTAAATGTTACATTTAAATTTTATTAGAATTGATCAGTTTATCTGTTTCAAGGAGCTGAAAGAGGGTAGGCTTTAAGGAAAATGCCTGGATGGCGTTTTCTACTTCGGCGAGCGCCTGGGCCTTTCTTTTTTCGGTTGATTGCGTCTTTTTGGCCCGGATCAGGATGTTTTTGGGGGTGTGGGCGAGATCGACAAATTCCAGCAACTGGACCTTATAGCCGCAGGCTTCGAGGAGGCTGCCGCGGATGGCATCGGTGATCAGGGCGGCGGTCCGCTCTTTGATGATGCCATATTTAGTCAGCAGGCTCAGTGTTTCGGTTTCCATTTGAGCGTTTAGCTCGTGCTGGCAGCAGGGCACTGAAAAAATTAGCTTGGCATCCCATTTTATGGCATTATAGAGAGCAAAATCGGTGGCGGTGTCACAGGCATGAAGGGTAATGATCATATCCACCGGAAAGCTGGCTTGAAAAGTATGGATGTTCCCCAGTTCAAAGGTCAGATTGTCGTAGCTGTATTTTTGGGCACTGGCATTACAACGGTCAATGACATCGCTTTTTAAATCCAGCCCCACCATTCTCACCTTAATCTTTTTTATTTCGGTAAGGTAATAATAGAGAATAAAGGTCAGATAAGATTTGCCACAGCCAAAGTCGATGACATTGAGCTGGGCCCCGGGGTCAAGATGTTTGATTTCGTCGTCGATGATTTCGACAAAGCGGTTGATCTGCCGAAATTTATCGTACATCGTCTTCACTACCTTGCCTTCTTTTGTAAAGATTCCCATATCCACCAGCGGTGCAATGATGGTTCCTTCCTGAAGGATGTAGTTTTTTTCCCGGTTGTGACACAAGGCTTTTGACGGGGCTTCCTTGACGGCTTTTTTAGTCACCGTACTTTTCCCTTTTTTGCTGATTTGGATAATATATTCGAATTGCTCATCCCAGGCGTTATATTGCTGAAAATCATTTTCCAGTGACTGGTATAGGAATTCTTTGAGCTGCCCGGTTGACAGATTCTCATTAAAGACCTGGGTGGCGGTAAATTTTTCCAGATGGTATGCTTCATTTATTAGACTGATGACTATTTTTTTATAGTCGCTTGTTTTTAATCTTGGTTTACTTAGAATGATTTTATATATTTCGGGATTAAAGCTGTTCTCCAGCACTTTCTTCAGATCGTTCATTTATTTTACCTCATCATTTTTCATGTTATCAATATCCTACCACGGGTTAGGTAAAAATTATAGATGGATTTGATTTTTTATCAGCTTTAATTAAAAAGAAAAAACCGGAGTATCCGCTTGGATAACTCCGGTTTTTAAGACTGTGGTCATTGAACTAACGTAGTAACGACAATTGTTACATCATCTTGTTCGCATCAGAGCAAACGACAGATTAACAATTAGGTCGATACAGTGGCGATAATTTTGATAAGTTGCCGGTTTATGCACCCATAAACATTGCCAGGTCGGCGTCCACTGAGTCGATGCCGCCGATACCAAAGGTATCGACCAGAACATTGGCCACATTTGCTGACAAGAATGCCGGCAAGGTCGGCCCCAGATGGATATTTTTAACGCCCAGATGAAGCAGTGCCAATAGCACGATGACGGCCTTTTGTTCATACCAGGCAATGTTATAGGCGATCGGCAGTTCGTTGATGTCATTGAGTTCGAACACCTCTTTTAGCTTTAAGGCGATTAATGCCAGGGAGTATGAATCGTTACACTGTCCGGCATCCAAAAGTCTGGGAATTCCCCCGATGTCGCCCAGATCCAGCTTATTGTAACGGTATTTTGCACAGCCGGCGGTTAAAATAACGGTATCTTTTGGTAGTTTTTCGGCAAATTCGGTGTAGTAATCCCGGGATTTCATCCGACCATCGCAACCGGCCATAACAAAGAATTTCTTAATAGCGCCGGATTTAACTGCGTCAACCACCTTATCGGCCAGGGCAAAAACTTGTTCGTGGGCAAAGCCGCCGATAATTTTGCCGGTTTCGATTTCAGTTGGGGCTTTTAAGCGTTTAGCCATTTCAATGACTTTCGAGAAGTCCTTTTTACCATTGCTATCAGCGTCAATGTGAGCACAGCCGGGATGACCGGAAGCGCCGGTGGTGAAAATTCGTTTTCGCACTTCGTCACTTTTGGGTGGCACTATACAATTAGTGGTAAATAGAATTGGCCCATTAAATGATTCAAATTCTTCGAGCTGTTTCCACCAGGCATTGCCATAGTTCCCGACAAAGTTATCATATTTCTTGAAAGCCGGATAGTAATGGGCCGGCAGCATTTCACTATGGGTATAGACATCAACTCCGGACCCTTTGGTTTGTTCCAACAGCTGCTCCAGATCGGTTAAATCATGGCCGGAGATTAAAATGGCGGGATTCTTCTTAACCCCAATATTCACTTCGGTGATTTCCGGGTTGCCATATTTCCCGGTGTTGGCACCGTCCAGAAGGGCCATGGCAGTCACACCGAATTGACCGGTTTTTAAGGTCAGGGCCACCAGATCGTCGGCGGACAGCTTATCATTTAGAGTTGCTGCCATGGCTTCATAAATAAAGCCGTATAAGCTCAGGTCTTCTTTGCCAAGATTGAGAGCATGTTCGGCATAGGCCGCCAGTCCCTTTACTCCGTAGGTTATCAGCTCTCTCAGCGAGCGGACATCTTCATTTGCGGTCGCCAACACGCCAACATTGGCTGCTTTTGCAATCATTTCAGCTTTTGTAGCGGTTTCAAATCGGGCTGCGTCATGCAGTGTTGAGACATTTATTTTCTTGCCGTTTTGCTCTTTCTTCAAGCCCAACAACTTCTGAAAAAAGCTGGGTGCATTCTTTTTGTTGGCAGCATCGACCATATCTCTTAACTGATTTCTCAGGGTTGTCATTTTTTTTATTTCTTTGACAAAGGCATCGGCATCAAAGTTTGCGTTGGTGATGGTCATAAATAAGCTTTTTAACACCTCATGGTTGACATCGCCCAATTCTTTGGCTTCCAGTTCTCCTTTTATCACGATTTCTGAAATCCCTTTGACCGTATAGATCAGCAGATCCTGGAGTTTGGCAACCTCTTCACTTTTACCACAAACTCCTTTGACACTGCATCCTTTTCCTTTGGCCGCTTCCTGACACTGATAACAAAACATACTCATATCGTCCTCCTGAAATTTTAATTTGTATTCTTAACAATTATTTTAAAAATCACCTGGTATCACTACCTCGTTTGTATGTTGCTATTATATCCGGGCTTTGTGTTTAAATCCGTTGCAAATGCAACGGTTCTGTTTTTTTTTGAAAAAACTGTCCATAAAAAAAAACACCTTTCGGTGTTTTCTGCAGCTACTCGCTTTTTTTATCATCTGTCTGAATATTCTTATTTTTATAGTAAATACAACCCGTTTCTTTGTATGGATTTTTTAACACATCCATATCCGGACATCGTCCATTAACATTAAAACCGCAGTTTAAATATGAACACGCATTTTTTTCAGTCGATTCCATTTGGCTCTCCTCTTAAATTTTTACACGCTAGGTGTTTTTAATTTTAATTGCGTGTAATTATATCAGTTAGCTCACCAATACTCAAGAGCCCATTGCGCCTTAATTATTGCCGAACACTAATAAAACCATCAACTAAGTAAACCACTCATTCCAGAAAAGAATTGACTTTTTTAATGCTTTTAAAGCTCAAACATAACTTTTACGTCACAAAAAAATAAAAACCGCTGTAAACAGCAGTTGAGTAATTCCTATATGGTGCTCCCTCAGAGACTCGAACTCTGGACACCCTGATTAAGAGTCAGGTGCTCTAGCCAACTGAGCTAAGGGAGCAATAGTGGTGCCGAAGGCGGGA
>PGZR01000089.1 GCA_002841405.1 Firmicutes bacterium HGW-Firmicutes-4
ATGCGGATGGGAACGAATTTACCGAAAATTGGAAAAACTGAATAAACTGGATAATATGAAATATGATGCACCAAAAGTGCGGAACTATCACAATCCAAATGCAGAAGAACCAATAATTTAAGAAGATTAGGAGTAATTATAAATGAGAATAACTGAGCTGTTTCAACGTGGCGAGTTTGTATTAACTGCAGAAGTGGGACCTCCAAAAGGAGTTGAACTTGACCACTTAATTAAAGATGCCCATGAATATTTGAAAACCCGGGTTCATGCCTTGAATGTAACGGATAACCAATCCTCGGTTATGCGGACTGGTTCACTGGCAACATGTAAGGTATTAAAAGATGAGGGACTGCTCCCAATTTTTCAAATTACCTGCCGTGACCGTAATCGTATTGCCTTACAGTCTGACGTATTAAGTGCAGCATTACTAGGCATTGAGAATTTATTGCTATTAACTGGGGATTACACCACATTAGGTGATCATCCTCAAGCAAAACCTGTTTTCGATCTTGATTCCGTTTCGTTAATTCATGCGGTAAAACGATTGGAAGAAGGCTTTGACATTGCCGGGAATGCAGTAGATGGAGCACCTCCTAAGTTTGCTAAGGGCGCTGTTGTATCGCCATGTAGCGACTCTGTGGATGTCCAATTGGCAAAAATGGAAGCAAAAGTGAAAGCTGGATGCGAATATTTCCAAACCCAGGGCGTTTATGAACCAGAAAAGTTCATTAAATTCATGGAACAAGCTAAACAGTTTGGTGTTCCAGTTCAATTGGGTCTGATCATCCCTAAAAATGTAGGAATGTGCCGATATATGAATGCCAACGTAGCTGGTGTCCATGTACCAGACGAAATGATTAAAGAATTGCAGGCAGATAAAGAAAAAACAAAAGCTGGCGATACTGGCGTAGAAATCTGTGCTCGTCTGATCAAAGAATGTAAAGATTACGCTCAAGGCGTTCACATTATGTCTTTAGGTTGGGAAAACAGAATTCCAGAAATTCTTGATATGGCTGGAATTGCACCAATAACTCCAGTAGTTTAATAAATAATAACATAACTGAATGCCGGCCGAGCCGGAAATTCTAAAATGCTCCTCTTAAGGTGGACAGTTTATGTCATTAAATTGTTCATCTTATAATGGAGGAGTTTTTTATTTTGGGGAATAAAATTTACCAAAATTCTGGATTTTGCAGATTTATAGGTTGGTGATAAGGTGAAGATAACAGTAATTGGAACAAGCCCGGACAGATTTAAAGCAGCGGATGAGATTTATGACGTTTGCGTAAACAAAGAAACATGCTGATCGACTGTCATGTTCATTGTGGTTTGGGTCAATTCAGAGGATTGAGACAGTCTGATTTAGACGATTTAGCGCTTGAGGCAATGAAAGACCTCATTCAAATCTATCAAAATAAAGGGGTACAGGCAATTCGTGATGGCGGCGATGGTTTAGGAATTGGAATAATTCTCAGAGATATTTCAAAAGATTCCAACCTTATTGTTAAGACGCCCATTCGCGCTTTTTATAAAAAAGGCCATTACGGTGATTTTTTAGGAGACTCAGTGGATAATCTGAAAGATGGCATAAAAAAGATGAATCAAGTCATCAAACAGAAGCCTGATTTTATAAAAATTATTCTAACCGGGATCATGAGTTTTACCACACTTGGTGCCTCCGGGCCGGTGGGGTTTTCTAGAAGTGAATGTTCGGAGATGATTGATCATGCTCATCAAAAGGGTTTATCAGTCATGGTTCACGCCAACACACCAGAGGGTATTATGATAGCTTTGACATCCGGCGCGGATACCATTGAACACGGCTATGGAATAAACGACGACTGCCTTCATGCGATGCGTGAGTGTGGCGTTGTTTGGGTGCCGACCCTGGCACCGTTTGCCAATATAGCCAGATGTGATGATGCGAGTCCAATGAAAAAATATAAAAAAGTATCGGAAGCTTATTTTAAACAACATCAGTTGATGGTAAAAAAAGCAAATGCAATGGGTGTGAACATTGCATTGGGAAGTGACTCAGGCGCGACATTGGTTTCCCTGGGACAAGGCACTTTAGATGAACTTGGTTATTTACTCGACTGTGGATTGACAGAAGAAAAATTGGAAAACATTGGAAAATGGGTTATCGACCTCTAATAGTTTTAGCATAAGAGAATCCCTGCAAAGCTTATTTGCAGGGATTCTTTCTTTTGAATTGATGTAAGTTAAGTCTTGGGTATGTTTGTTTAGTAAACCCCTGGGTATAAATTACTGATAATCTATAGTGGGTGGTGCGCATATGTTATATGAAAAATTTGTGGAATGTCTGGAAAACGATGATAAACCCAACGCCGTGCGAATTGCGTTGGATGCTCTGGAAACCGGTAAGGTTGGCATTGTGGAGTTATACAATGAGTTATTAATGCCCGTTCAAAACAAAATGGAATTGGAAGAAAGAAGAGAATCAGTCGCAATTTGGAAAGAACATTTTAGAACATCGGTGGTTCGAACCGTCATCGAATACTGCTATCCCCGAGTGGTTAATGAAGGGTTGCGTAATAGTTTCAGAACGGGAAAAAAAAAGATGCTGATTTTCTGTCCGGCTGAAGAATACCATGATGTAGGAGCCCGGATGATTGCTGATTTCTTTACCTTATGTGGTCATCAGGTTTATTTTTTAGGTAGTAATACCCCGCCGGAGGCGCTTTTGCAGGCAATGGTCCGACTGCGGCCAGAGGTTATCGCCATGGGAGTCAGTAATTATTTTAATCTGGTTGCCGCCAGGCGAACCATTGAAGATGTCCGTAAAATTCTGGGCAATGAAGTCAGCATCATTCTAGGCGGGGCAGCATTTAAAGATAATTTATCGGTGGTAAAAGAAATCGGCGGTGATTATTATGTGGATAGCTATGACGCTGTGGTAAGAATTTCAGAAGGGTGGGAAAATCATGAAATTGGCATTTGACATTGCCCTTCGGTTTTTAAAATCCAGTAAGGGTCAAACCATCCTGATTGTCTTGGGAATCGCGATTGGGGTCTCGGTTCAGATCTTTATCGGGTCGCTGATCACTGGTCTTCAAAAAAGCCTGGTCGATAAAACAGTGGGTAGTGCGCCGCAGATTACCGTTGCACCCCAGGAAGATGGTGATTTTATTCTAGACGCCCAGGCTGAAATCAAAACGATCAAAGCCGCCAATCCAGCTGAAATAAAAAGTCTTGTCGCGGTAACCCAGGGACCAGCCATCTTAAAAACACCGGATCAGTCGACCACCATTATTTTGAGAGGTTTTGAGTGGGACGATGCTCAGGGAATCTACAAAATAGCAGACCGGTTAGTTAAAGGTAATCTGGGGACTAATAAAAATGAAGTCGTCATTGGCAAGGATCTTTCGGAAAACCTGAATGTAAAAATTGACGATACGCTTGAAATGATCACCCCCACCGGTAAGACCGGCGAATTTCTGGTGACTGGATATTTTGATTTGCAGGTAAAATCTTTAAATGAATCGTGGATTCTGACAAATACCGACACAGCCCAGACATTTCTGGAAACAGGTGATGGTGTATCACAGATTGAAATGCAGGTAAATGATGTATTTGTCGCGGATGAAGTGGCGATGGATGTGGAAAAGCGCTTAAATGACGAGACCTTAATTGTGACAAACTGGAAAGAAGAAAATGCCGCCTTGTTATCCGGGCTCTCAGGTCAAACCGCTTCAAGCCTGATGATTCAGTTTTTTGTACTGATATCAGTGGTATTGGGGATAGCCAGTGTTCTGGCCATCAGCGTTGTCCAGAAGTCCAGACAGATCGGGATACTAAAGGCCATGGGAATGCAGAACCCCAAAGCCAGTCTGGTTTTTTTGTTTCAGGGATTTCTGCTGGGCATCCTGGGGGCTTTTGTCGGTATCGCTTTGGGAATCGGATTGAGCTGGTCATTTGCCACTTTGGTCACCAATCCCGATGGGACTTCGTTAGTGCCCTTCTATATTGATTGGTTTTTCATTGGCATTTCAGCGGGAATTGCGATTATCGCTTCAACATTGGCGGCTTTAATCCCAGCCATTCGAGTTTCCAAGCTGGATCCTATGGAGGTAATAAAAAATGGATAATTTTGTGGTTGAAGTCAAAGGTGTATCAAAGGTCTACGGCAAGACGATTAAAACAGTCGCTCTTCATGAATTGAATCTGGGATTTAAAACCGGTTCATTTAATGCCATTATTGGCGAGTCAGGCAGCGGCAAGAGTACCCTCCTCAATATCATCGGAACCCTGGATCGCCCGACAAAAGGGGAAGTGATTATCAACGGCGTGTCGACCAGAAACATGTCAAAAGGGCGATTGGCTGATTTGCGAAACGAAACATTGGGTTTTGTTTTTCAGTTTCATTACCTATTACCGGAGTTTACCGCCATGGAAAATGTGCTGATGCCATATCGGGTTGCCCATGGTAAGGCGGATAAGGAAAGTCAGAAAAGAGCCAGGGAAATATTGAATCTGGTGGGACTTGAAAAAGTCGAAAATAATCTGGCTACAAATATGTCAGGGGGGCAACAGCAGCGGACAGCCATTGCCAGGGCGCTGATGAATCAACCCAAAATTATTCTGGCCGACGAACCCACCGGTAATCTGGATTCCCAGACCACGGACAGTATTTATCAACTGTTCCGGAAAATCAATCAGGAACTGGGAACCACTTTTATCATTATTACCCATGACCGACGGGTTGCTGAAAAAGCAGACCGCATTGTCGAAATTCTGGATGGTCGAATCTCGCTGGACATTGTCAAATAAACAAGTCTTCAGCATCAAATAAGCTACTATATAATATAGCAAATTATTTGATGCTTTCATTGATTTTGATAATTATTACTGGTAATCATGTCAATCATCGTTTAAAATAGGGAAATAGACATTTTCAAGCGTGAAACTAGGGGAAAATCAATGAAAAAAATTATGATTGTGCGTCCCAATGACTTTGTGGATATTTCAATGGAAATTCCAGGAATCATGACAGATGTAAAATACTATACTGGAGATAATTTTGTGGGTGAAAGAATCGAGGGCTATGAAGCACCGATCATTTTATTAACTGAAAAAGCGACCATTGCCTTGGGGAGAGTTCAAAAACAACTTCTCGAAGAAGGGTTTGGATTAAAGGTTTTTGACGGGTATCGTCCCAAACGGGCAGTGGATCATTTTGTTCGATGGGGAAAAATGGACGAAGATTACAAGACCAAAAGTATCTATCACCCGGAGAAGACACGACAGGAAATTTTCGATGGCGGTTTTATCGCCCCTGAGTCATCCCATACCCGGGGCAGCACGGTGGATCTGACCGTGGTAAATATTGAAACGGGCAACGAAATCGATATGGGTGGGATTTTCGATTTTTTCTCTGAAGTCTCTTACAGCGATTATGATCATCTCACCCTGGAACAAAGCAAAAATCGGGTTCAGCTTCGCTATCTGATGCGATCGGAGGGGTTTGAACCGCTGCAGCAGGAGTGGTGGCACTTTACGCTTTCAGAAGAGCCGTACCCCGAAACCTATTTTGACTTTCCGATACAAGGTTGATCGGGCCCCTTTTTTAAGCTGTTGGCAGGAAAAAATGAGTTTCTGAATAATCCTCATATAATTGGAAATATTACATTTTATTAATGAATTGTCAAAAAAATGTGATATAATAATAAAATTAGAGAAAAATACGATACGATCAGGAAAGAAGTGAAAAAATGAGAAAAAGAAACAAAACACTCTTAATTGGATTAGGTGTGTTGCTAGTAATTTTCGCCATTCTATTATCACTGAACCAATTTTATATTGATTATCTTTGGTTTGTGGAAATGGGGTATACTGAAATTTTCTTTAAAGAACTGGTGACAAAAACACAAATAGGTATTCCGATCTTTGTTGGGTTGATGCTGATTTTGTTTTTTTATTTAAAATTGCTTAATCGCATTTCAGCAAAGTATATCGGGAGTGTTCAGAAGGCGACGAAAAAGCAGAATATCATCGCAATTGGCGTGAGTGGTGTGGTCGCATTTTTTCTGACCATTTTAATCTCGGATCGGCTTTGGTACCAAATCCTGGAATTTGTCAATCAGACTCAGTTTAATTTGACAGACCCTATATTCAACCAGGATCTAGCCCTTTATTTTTTTGGATTGCCATTATACCAGGAAGTCTTTGCTATTTTCATCGGTTTTTTTGCGGTTATTGTTGTGTTGACTTTTTTGTATACGGCCTATATCCTCTATCAGGGCAAGAAAATCGAATTCAGCCGGGAACAAGATCTGGAATCCATTAAAGACAACGCTAAGGGGATCTTCAAATCCTATCTTGAGATTGCTTCCAAACAAATTGGCATTTTTTTAGGAGTGCTTTTTTTGATCCTGTCGATTGGCAGCTTTTTAGAAGCTTTTCAGTTGCTGTACTCTAGTTCCGGAATCGTCTATGGTGCCGGTGCCGCTGATATTGATGTCGGACTGAAGGTCATCATTATTAAAGGTGTTTTATGTCTGGTTCTAGCTGTTATATCAGTATTTGCCGGCTACAAGAAAAAATATCTGTTCATGGGTGCTGGTCCAGTTTTGTTAATTGTGGTGGTAATTCTAGGCGGAGCAGCCCAGGGAATCTATGAATCGCTAATTGTTATCCCCAACCAATTTACCAAAGAAGAACAGTATATTGCCAACAATATTGAGTATACACAACAGGCCTATGATTTAGGCAATGTTGAAACACGAGAGTTTTCAGGAAATCAGGAAATAACGGCAAAAGAAATTAAAGAAAATCAAATAACCATCGATAATATACCAATTAACGATCAAATACCAACCCAGGAAATGTATAATTCCTTACAGGGAATCAGGAACTACTATCAGTTCTATGATGTTGATGTGGATCGCTATTTTGTCAACGGTGTCTATACGCAGGTATTCCTGGGGGCCCGGGAAATGAATAATACCTTATTGCCCAATGAAGCAAAGACCTGGGTCAACCAGCACTTGAAGTATACCCATGGCTTTGGTACGGCAGTATCTCCGGTTAATAAAACAAATAACGTGGGACAACCGGATCTAATTGTCAAAGATATTCCGCCAGTTACGGATGTGAGTGAACTAATCATTGACGAACCCCGGATTTATTTTGGTGAAAATGACTATGACTACGTGGTCACTAACTGCACCACCGCTGAGTTTGATTATCCCCAGGGAGATAATAACCAGGAGGTCACCTACACGGGGACAGCGGGGATCCAAATGTCCTTTATCAATAAACTGGCATTTGCGCTCTACCATGGGTCATCGGAATTGTTATTGGCAAATGAAATAACAGATGACAGCAGGATGCTGATTCATCGCAATATTTCAGAACGAGTCTCAACCATTGCGCCATTTTTAAGCTATGACAGTGATCCCTATATGGTGATTTCAGAAGGCCGTTTGTATTGGATTGTTGATGCCTTTACCACCAGTAATCGCTACCCTTACTCGCAACCTGTTGATAATGTTGGCAATAATTATGTGCGTAACTCGGTGAAGGTGGTTGTTGACGCCTACAATGGCGATGTGACCTTCTACCAGGTTGATGATGAACCGGTACTGGAAACCTACAGTAAAATATTCCCTGGATTTCTGAAAGATCTTTCCGAAATGCCGGAAGGAATCAAACAACATCTGCGATATTCAAAAACGATGTTTGACATTCAATCGGATATTTATAAAACCTATCATATGTCAAATGCCAGAGTTTTCTATAATAAGGAAGATCAATGGGAGACAGCAACCCAGTTTTATGAATCTGAAAAAGCTGAGGTGCCGGTGGAATCAGCTTATACCATCATGGAGCTGCCGGATCGGCAGGCAGAATTTATGCTGACAGTGCCCTTTACTCCAAAAGATAAGGATAATATGATTGCCTGGTTGGCAGGAGTATCGGACGGTGCCGGTTATGGGCAGCTGATCCTGTATGAGTTTCCCAAACAGCAATTGGTTTATGGACCGATGCAGATTGAACAGCGGATCGATCAGGATACCATCATTTCACCGCAATTGACCCTTTTGGGTCAGCAGGGATCCCGGGTTCTGCGCGGCAATCTGATGTCAATTCCGATTGAAAACGCGATTATCTATGTGGAACCAATCTACATTCAAGCATCTGGTGGCGAAAATAATCTGCCGGAATTAAAAAAAGTTGTGGTTTGTTATCAGAATGAAATTGTCATGGCTGACTCCCTGGAGTTAGCACTGGCACAGGTTTTTGACATTCAGGAATTAATTAGTGACAACCCACCAGCTCAAAGCACCGGCAGCACATCAACCAATGCCGAATTAGTGGTGAAAGCAAATGCCCTATTCAAAGAAGCACAAGAAGCCCAAAAAGCCGGGAATTGGGCAGGATATGGACAAAAAATAAGTGAGTTGGAACAGGTTCTGGCTCAGCTTACGCAACTTTCTGGGGTAACTCAGTAGGATAAGATCATAAGTTTAAAAAGTAGGAGGAAGAAATGCTCGATATAAAGCGCATAAGAGAAAATAAAGAAGAAGTTCAGGCAGGTTTAGACAAACGCGGTCAATATGATTTAAACGTTGTTACCAAATTAGATGAAAAACGTCGGGAAACATTGGGCCAAGTTGAAGAAATGAAGAGCCGACAAAATATAGTGTCCAAACAAATTCCGGTTTTAAAGAAAGAAAATAAAGATTGCACTGAGATTTTTGCCGAAATGAAGGAACTGTCAAACAAGATTAAAGATCTCGATACAGAAGTCAAAAAAATCGATGATGAGATCAAAATGCAGTTGCTGAATTTTCCAAATATTCCCAATCCCCAAGTCAAGGTTGGAAAAGATGATACTGATAATCTGGAAATCAGAAAATGGGGGGAACCCCGGAAATTTGATTTTGAGATTAAAGCCCATTGGGACATTGGCGTGGATCTGGACATCCTCGATTTTGAACGCGCGGTCAAAATCACCGGTGCCCGATTCAGCATGTTCAAAGGCGATGGAGCTCGGTTGCAACGGGCACTAATTAACTTTATGTTGCACACCCATTGCGAAGAACATCATTATACTGAAATCTCGCCGCCATTTATGGTGAATCGGGAAAGTATGACCGGCACCGGACAATTACCAAAATTTGAAGAAGATGCCTTCCATTTACCGAGCAAGGACTTTTTCCTGGTGCCAACCGCAGAGGTTCCGGTAACCAATATTTATCGCGATGAAATATTGGGAGAAGAAGAATTGCCAAAATATTTCACCGCCTATACCCCCTGCTTCAGACAGGAAGCCGGTTCAGCGGGCCGTGATACCCGGGGCTTAATCCGCAATCATCAGTTTGACAAAGTCGAAATGGTTAAATTTGTTCATCCGGATCGGTCTTATGAAGAACTGGAATCTTTGACGAACAATGCGGAACGGATTCTACAAATACTGGGGATCCCTTACCGGGTAATTGAATTATGCACCGGGGATCTGGGCTTTAGTTCTGCCAAAACCTACGATATTGAAGTATGGATGCCAAGTTACAACCGCTATGTCGAAATCAGCTCTTGTTCTAATTTTGAAGACTACCAGGCCAGACGGGCAAACATTCGCTTTAGAGATGGCGAAACCAACAAAACCCGCTTTTTACATACCCTCAATGGGTCGGGACTGGCAGTGGGCAGAACCTTTGCTGCGATTTTAGAAAATTATCAGCAAGTCGACGGATCAGTTATCGTTCCGGAAAAACTAGTACATTACATGTGGGGAAAAACTGTTATTGGCAAGTAAGCCAATAAAATGAAGTCAATCGAAAACCGATCATAAAATAAAAATAGAAAGAAAAAATGAGACTCGTGAATGAGAATCGTGTCAGATGGAGGAATAATATGAACATGAATGGAAAAGAATTAGTTATAACCGAGGATGGTTTTAATAACATAAAAAAAGAACTGGAGTATTTAAAAACTGTCAAGCGCCATGAGGTCGCAGATCGGATTAAAACAGCCCGGGAGTTCGGAGATTTAAGCGAAAACGCCGAATATGATGAAGCAAAAAACGAACAGGGGTTTGTTGAGGGTCGAATTTCGGAGCTGGAACACAAACTTAAAATAGCAGTTGTTATAGTTGAAAAAGATATTCATACCGATGATGTGGGCGTTGGCAGCATCGTCAAAATTAAAAATCCATTATTGGATTTTGTCGCAGAATACAAAATTGTGGGGTCGGCAGAATCTGATCCTAAAAACAACCGTATTTCAAATGAGTCCCCAATTGGGTCGGCTCTGCTGGGTGCAAAGGTAGGCGATACCGTGAAGGTGCAAATTCCAGACGGCGAAGCGGCATATCAAATTTTAGAAATACGTAGATAGGGGAGTAGACATTGACAACAGAAAATCTTAGCGAACTTCTAGAAATAAGAAGAGATAAATTAAAGAATTTACAAGAAGCAGGGAAAAATCCCTTTGAACAAACTAGTTATAACGTAAGTGCCCATGCTAAAAAAGTGGAAGCTGCCTATGATGAATATGAAGAAAAAGAAGTGACCATGGCAGGCCGGATTATGTCCAAACGGGGGCAGGGAAAAGTATCCTTTTACGATCTCCAGGACTCCACTGGAAGAATTCAATTGTTTTTAAAGAAAGATGCTCTGCCAGATATATATGACGAAATTAAAACTTATGACATCGGCGACATCGTTGGGGTTAAAGGGGAAATTTTCAAAACAAAAATGGGCCAGATCTCGGTAAGAGTCTCAGAACTGACGCTGCTGACCAAATCCCTACAGATCCTGCCGGAAAAATACCATGGCCTAAAAGATATGGAACTGCGTTACCGACAGCGATATGTTGATCTGATTGTAAATCCCGAAGTGAAGGATGTTTTCCAGAAACGATCACTGATTATGCGAAAAATACGGGAGTTTTATGACGCCCGAGATTTTATCGAAGTAGAAACACCGGTCCCTGGAACTGCCGCTCAAGCGATTAATCGTGGGCGGGTTTGACAAGGTTTATGAAATGAGCCGGGTTTTTAGAAATGAAGGAATGGACGCGACCCACAACCCTGAATTTACATTACTGGAGTCATATGAAGCATACGCGAACTATGATGATCTGATGAAAATGATTGAAGAACTTTATAGTTACCTGGCCAAAGAAGTAAATAAATCCGAGACCGTTACTTACGGTGATAAAGAAATTAGTCTGGCTGCTCCATTTAAACGGGCACGAATGGTTGATTTAGTCAAAGAACATACTAATGTGGACTTTGATGTCATGACAGATGTGGAAGTTGCCCGGGCTGCAGCCAAGGAATTGCACGTGGATGTGGATGGAAAAAACAGTGTCGGTGAAATTATGGCCGAAGTCTTTGATGAATTCGTTGAAGATAAGCTCATCCAGCCAACCTTTGTGACCATGCACCCAGTAGAAATTTCACCACTGGCCAAGAAAGATCCGAAAGATCCGCGTTACACTGAACGATTTGAACTCTATATTAACGGCGCCGAATGTGCCAATGCTTTTTCCGAATTGAATGATCCCATAGATCAAAAAGAACGGTTTATGTCTCAGGTACAGAAAAAAACGGATGGTGATGATGAAGCTCATCCTTTTGATGCTGACTTTATCAATGCCCTGGAAGTGGGTCTGCCGCCAACTGGTGGTTTAGGAATCGGAATTGATCGATTGGTTATGCTATTCACCAATCAGCACAGTATCAGAGACGTTATTCTTTTCCCGACAATGAAACCCATCGACTAGTAACTCAATGAAAAAGGAGTTCAGAATCATAGGATTTTGAGCTCCTTTGTATAATAAGGAAAAGATTGGGATTGGAAAATAAATAAAAAACATTTAATTTAAGTGTTTAAACAATAATCCTGAGGGTAAGTATGTAAAATCTGTCAGTAAAAGTAATTGATAGACTGCCCTTAAATCCAGATAATTGGCGGAGGTCAGAGTCTTTTGGCTAATATCAAAGAGAAATCAAAAAAACTTTCAAAAAGGTGTTGACAGTCGGGCTGAAAGAGCGTATACTAATGAAGTTGTCTCGAGTGAGGCAGCGGACACAGCTGAAACATTGAAATGAACTTAAA
>PGZR01000090.1 GCA_002841405.1 Firmicutes bacterium HGW-Firmicutes-4
GGGTTCCTTTTCTTGACGTTGCCATGGTTTGCCTTTCCTGTATAAATCATTTTATTAGTTACATTTAATTCATACCTTTGATCTTACGAAAAGTTTTGCGGAATGTCAATAGGAAATTTGCGAATATTTCTAATTTACCCTAAGATGTTAAATTATTTCAGCAACAGGGTTTCTCGGTCCAATAGATTTATCTGTGCTACCTTTTCCAGGGTGTCAATGGCTTTCTGCTGAACCTCATCATCAACCCGAATAATAATAATAGCATTGTCCGTTTTTTTAGGCAGGAAGGAATAGGCGTAGACAATATTTATTTTCGCCTGGGTCAGTGCATCCACCAAAGTGCTTAATCCACCGGGATCATCGGAAATCTCTGCCGCTAAAACCGGCGTCACCGTGGTGATGATATCACTTTTCTTAAGAACCTCAATCCCTTTTTCGGTTTCCTGCAGAATCAAACGCACAATCCCAAAGTCAGTAGCATCGGCAATATTCAGGGAGCGAATATTGATCTTATTCTCGGCCAGAATTTTCAAGACATTATTCAGTCGGCCTTCATGGTTTTCGATGAAAATGGAAACTTGTCGTATCATTTTTTCTTCTCCTAAATTTCTCTTAAATCCACAACCCGTTGACTTTTTCCTTCACTTCTAGGAAGGCTTTTGGGTTCTACCAGTGATACCTTGGCGTTGACGCCGATGATTGACTGGATCCGATCCCTGATCCGTTTTTCCAGGTTCTCCAGATTACTGATCCGATCTGAGAACAAGGCTTCACTGAGTTCAACCTTTATTTCCAGGGTATCCAGCGAGCCGTCTCGTCTGACCACCAATTGATAATGGGGTTCCACTTCGCCAATTTCCAGCAGCACGCTTTCAATCTGGGTTGGGAAGACATTAACACCACGGATAATCAGCATATCATCACTCCGTCCCTGGAGTCGGCTGATTCGTAAATGGGTTCGTCCACAAGCGCAGGGTTCCGGTTTGATGGTGGTAATATCCCGGGTCCGGTATCGCAGAATCGGAATCCCCTCCTTGGTGATGGTGGTGATCACCAATTCGCCCTGTTCACCGTATGGCAGCACCTTCAAGGTCACCGGATCAATAATTTCGGGAATAAAGTGATCTTCCCAGACATGAAGGCCATCCTGACATTCACACTCGATGGCAACGCCTGGTCCCATGATTTCCGATAAACCGTAAATATCATAAGCTTTGATTTTTAGTTTTTTCTCGATATCTTTGCGAATATTTTCTGACCAGGGTTCAGCGCCAAAAATACCAGCCCGAATCTTTAAGCTGGCCGGATCAATGCCGGACTCCGCCAACACCTCTGCTAAATAAATAGCATAAGAGGGGGTACACGTCAATACCGTTGAGCCGAAATCCTGCATAATCATGATCTGCTTGGCGGTATTCCCCCCGGAGATGGGGATGATCGAAGCGCCCAGTCGCTCAGCCCCATAATGAACTCCCAAGCCACCGGTAAACAACCCATAACCATAGGCATTTTGGATCACTGAGTGAGGACCAGCACCGGCTGCGACCAGGCAACGGGCCATCAGCTCTGACCACATCGAGATATCATTCCGGGTATATCCCACCACCGTCGGTTTGCCGGTGGTGCCAGATGATGCGTGGATTCGAACAATCTGTTCCAGAGGCACGGTGAAAAGACCATAGGGATAATTATCCCGCAAATCAACCTTGGTGGTAAAGGGCAGATTCTGAAGGTCTACCAGTGATTTAACATCCTCTGGCATCAAACCTTTTTCCTGAAATTTATTGCGGTAAAAGGGCACATCGTGATAAATCCGATTGACCATTCGCTTTAATCGTTCCAATTGCAGTTCCTGCAATTTTTCTCTTGGCATGCATTCGTAGCTCTTATTCCAGTACATTTTTTCCTCCAAAATTTTCTTTCTGATTCTAAATAAAAAGACCCGTCCTTATTGAAAAGGACGAGTCTGACTCGCGGTACCACCTAATTTGATTACTAACTAATCCACCTTTATAGAACACGATCCACAACGATCCTGTTCTTACTTTTGCTAACGGTGAGCGACACCGGACTTGCCTAGTAAACCAGTAAATAAACGAATTTATTCACGCTTGTTCAGCCTATCAGCTCCTGAGGGAACTTCACTAACGTCATCATCATTGGCTTCCAGCCTTACCAACTCTCTGTCGACTCCAACGAAAATTACTTTCCTCATTCACAGCTTTTAATTATTTCAATTATTATATTACTAACCATAAAATAATGTCAAGATTTTTTTAGAACAGTCAGCTCAAGAGCCTTATTTTCGACCACCGCAACCGGCCTGTTACAATGAACATTGCTGTTTAAAAAAAGATGTGATAGGATTAACCTGATCATTTATAATTAATTTGTAATTTTAATCTTTTCCCAAGGATCGCTAAGGAGGTTGCGATGGACCGGGTTCTTATTTCACTCAACACTATTTCTAAATATTTCGGCAGAAAATTAATCCTGAAAGATATTGATCTTGAGATCACCTCCCAGAATGCCATTGCTTTACTGGGCCCCAACGGCAGTGGTAAAAGCACCCTGCTAAAAATCGTCGCTGGTCTGGCAAAAATTTCTTCTGGCGCTATCGACTATGCACCGCAGCTTAAAATTGCTTATATCCCCGAGAATTTCCCCAAAATTGATTTGACCCCTGCCGAATTTATTAAAGCCCTGGGTTTGATTGGCGGCTTGACCCCTGAACAAGTCAGCACCAGTATGACCGACTTGTTTCAGGCCTTTCAGATGGACGACATGCGCGATGTTCCAATTAAGCACCTGTCCAAAGGCACTATTCAGAAGGTGTCGGTTATCCAGGCTCTGTTAACTACCCCAGATGTTTTACTGTTGGATGAACCGTTATCCGGTCAGGACATCCAATCCCAACAATTGTTTATCCAGATGGTTCAAAAACTGCACCAACAAGGTGTGGCAACGGTGATGTCCTGTCACGAACGGTTTCTCGTCAATCAACTGGCTAACACCGCCTACGAAATATCAGACCATCAGTTAATACCCCTGGATTTAGCGAGTTTAAAGCAAGTCAAATATGATATGCTGATTTTTGAAGGGCCTGCCGAAGCGGCGCTTGACGCAGAG
This sequence comes from Firmicutes bacterium HGW-Firmicutes-4, assembly GCA_002841405.1. Classification (GTDB taxonomy): domain Bacteria; phylum Bacillota; class Clostridia; order Eubacteriales; family Eubacteriaceae; genus Acetobacterium. The sequence continues at coordinate 3,130 of PGZR01000090.1, forward strand.
TTGGATCGTTTAATTGAGCAAGCTGAATGGGATCATAATCGTTTAAAAGTGATTGTCCCAAGCGATCATAGCGATGTGGTTTTAAAGGCGCTGTTAAAACGTCAGTTTAAGCTGCGGGCTATGGAAGGAATGGAGCAATGAAAAATCTGTTAGTTTATCACTTTAAAACCTATCTCAAATCTTACAAATTATTGCTGCCCTTTTTAATCTACCTGATCTATTTATTTGCCGCTTACGGGATCATGCCTTTTTCGGTTGTGTCGAGCTTTTCCGAATCGGCCGGCGTGCTTTTCTTTATCATGGCCTATGTCGGATTCAGCTACGCTGAACTTGAAAACCCGGTTACCGAACAGCTGATTTTGCTCCGGATCAAAAACGACAACCTTTATTACCTGAGCCGACTGACCTTACTTCTGATCATTGGCTTTGCCATGAGCCTCCTTGGTCTCCTGTATCCGCTGATTTTAAATGTCGTCAACAACGATCACTTATTCACCCGCAGTTTACAGTTAGCCGATGTGGCCATCGGCTTTTTCCTGCATTCTTTAATGGCCTTTTTAGGCGCCATGACCGGCTCGTTTTTTCATCCCCGGATTATCAAAAATCGAAAAATAGCGGTGTTGCTACTGTTCTTTGTCACCGTCATGGGCATATCAAAGGGTGCCCTGGCCGACTATTTCCCCCAAACCCGCTTGATCGCCTGGGTTTTTCCGCCTGTTTTTGACATCCTCGCCTCATTTACAAGCCAGGAATTTTTTGCTGTCCCGGCCATGGCTTTACCCGTTACACTAACTATCGCTTACGGTTTAGTTTTAATGACTGGTCAAATTCAACTGTTAAAACACTCAAAATTCTAAAACCCTTCTTATCTTGAACCTTGATGTTATCCGAGTCAAACCTGAAAAAAGCCCTTCAAAAGATTTTACTTTTGAAGGGCTTTAATGTTATTGGTTTAATTCTTAGACAACACCCAGGCCAACATCACCGTAGGTTGCCATTTCGCGATTCATATACAGGGCTGCTTCGACAATATTAAAGGCAATGGCAGCGCCGCTGCCTTCACCCAAACGCATCCCCATATTCAGGAATGGTTTGGCACCGATAAATTCCGAAGCAAAGGCAGCGCCCTTTTCAGCGGAAGCGTGCGAACAAATCAGATAACCTTTGACTTCCGGCTTGATCCCGATCGCAATAGCGGCGGCAGCGGTAGAAATAAAACCGTCAATTAAAACCGGGATATGGTTGGCCGCTCCGGCCAACATCGCTCCGGCCATGGCTCCGATTTCAAATCCGCCGACCTTTGCCAGAACATCGACGGCATCATCTTTATCGGGTTGATTCAGGGCTATGGCATCTCGAATCACCTGTGCTTTGACAACCTGCTTATCCTCCGACAGATTGGCTCCGGCGCCGGTCAGTTCACCCGGATCAACCCCACTGAGGGCGGCGATGATAGCGGCACTAGCGGTCGTGTTAGAGATCCCCACTTCACCGGTTCCTAATATATTGTAACCGTTATTAATCGCCCGTTGGGCCACATCAATGCCTGCTTCCAACGATTGCACAGCTTCTTCCCGGGTCATCGCCGGACCTTTTCGCATATTTGATGTCGATTTTCTTATTTTTTTGTCGAGAATTTTTGATTTTGCTTCCAGATCAGATTTCATCCCCACATCACAAACAAAAATATCCGCGCCCGCTTGTTTGCTTAATGCCGCAACTCCGCTTTTACCGGCAACGACCATCTGCGCCATCAGATCGGTGACTTCCTGAGGTGCTGCGGCAACACCTTCTTCAAACACGCCATGGTCGGCGGCAAAAACCAGCATCGCTTTTTTGCTGACATCCGGGTACATTTCCCCAGTAATACCGGCTAACTGTACCGCGATCTCTTCCAGCGTTCCCAGACTGCCCACTGGTTTAAGCAGAAAATCCACCCGTTCCTTGGCAGTTTTCATCATTTCTTCATTAAGCGGTTGGATCTTTTCCAATGTTTCATTAAATAAACTCATTCTATACTCCTGTCAATTTGGCTGTTTTTTCTCATTATAACATATCTGGGGATTTTGAAAATCAAATTTTAAGTTTTTACAGCGGTAACCGCACTTCAAACCACACCCCGTTGTCCCGGTTATCCACAGCTACCTTGCCGCCGTGGCAGATTATGATGCCTTTGACGATTGCCAAACCCAAACCGGTGCCTTTTTTATCCGACTGAGCCTTATAAAAGTACTCCCAGATCTGGTCGATCTCATTTTGAGGAATCGACTTACCCACATTATAAACAGAAACGATCCACTCTTTTTCCCGAATTTCGCAGCCAACCTGAATAATCCCGTCACTCGGACTGACATGTTTAATGGCATTGTTTAGAAGATTATAAAAAACCTGCTCCATCCGCTTACGGTCCATGGTTAGTCTTCTTTCCGGATCACAGTGATTATTAAAGACAATGTTTTTCTCCGGATAGGTATTGACAAACCGTTCGACCACCGAAGCAATGACCTCGACCCCTGAAACACTTTCCATTTTAAGCTGATAGGCGCCGGATTCGATTTGGGCCAGATCCAGCAGATCACTGGCGATGCCACTGATTTTATCGGCTTCCTTCTGAATTGTCACAAAATATTCCCGTTCTTCCTCGCGATTCTCAAGGATCCCGTCTTCCAGAGCTTCTGCATAGCTTTTGATCACCGCCAGAGGCGTTTGGATTTCATGGGACACCTGGGCCGTAAAACGCTGCCGCATTTTTTCAAAGGTCCGCTCCTTATTCAATTCTTCCTGCAGTTTTAGAATCGCCCCTTCCAGTTCATCCGAAATATGATTCAGGGTTTCGCCCAGCTGACCGATCTCATCCTTTCTGGCACCCTGATATTTTTGGGCGAAATTCAGATTCCCCATCTCCCGGGAAAGGCGATTTAAAGAAACAATCGGCCTGGAAATGCCCCGGGAAAAAAAGTAAGCAAAAAGCAGCGAACAGGCAAACACAATTATTAAGAATACCAACAGAAAATTTTCCACAATCTCAACGACCTCGTGAACTGAATAAAGTGGAATTCGACCGATGATCTGGGCACCATCAACGGCGACGACCTTATGGGTCAGCCACTCGACCTGATGATCCTCATTGCCCAACACAATCACAAAGCTTTCATCCTGCTGATGTTCTCTGACCTGATTCTCAATGCTGTTCTGTTGACCGGCGCCGGAACCTGTACCGTGTTCTGTTCCGCTACCACTGCCACTACCGGATCCTGACCCATTACCGGTGCCACTTCCGCTACCAGCACCAGCACCCGCTTCACTTCCCGCACCACTGTGTTCACCGCCTGCTGCCAACCGTTTCTTTTCAACGATGGTCGATCCCGAGCTATCAGTTTGATCCGCTCCATCAAATACTTGACTTGCGGCCACTATTTCGACGCTCTCATTTTCCGTCGAAACAGTTTCTAAAGAAACCTCTGCTGTCCCGGTTTGTTGCTGAATAATCTGAATGACAATCCCTTCTTCTTCGGCGACATCAATAAATGCCTGCAGTTCCGGGGTTAATCCGCCCTGATTATAGAGGACTGCGGCCTGGTTCGTTTTGTCAATTAAGACTGCCGTTCTTTTCTGGGTATAATATACTTCAAAATAGGAACCAAGCACATAATAAGTCATTAAACACAACACCAGAAAGAAAACCCCCAAATAGAGCATTAAGCGCGAAAATATCGAAGATCTCATTCTTTAAACTTATATCCTAACCCTCTGACGGTTTGGATACATTCTCCTTTTTCGTTCATTTTTTTACGCAACCGCTTGATGGTGGTGTCAACCACCCGAATATCACCTTCGTAATCATACCCCCAGATCCGATCCAGGATCTGTTCCCGGGACAAAACCAGCTTATGATGATTGATAAAATAAATCAACACCTCAAATTCCTTCTGGGTCAGGTTAATGATTTCATCATCGATAGTTATTTCTCGTTCTTCGGCATTTAAATGCATCCCGCATACGTCCAGCTGGTTTTCCGTAGTGGCGACTCCACTTCGTTTTAATAAAGCTTTGATGCGAACCATCAACTCCCGGGGACTAAAAGGTTTGGTCACATAATCGTCCGCACCGACTTCAAAGCCTTGAATTTTATCATCTTCTTCCCTGCGGGCTGTCAGCATGATCACCGGCACATTGTCAGTTTGCCTGATTTCTGCCAGTACCTCAAAACCATCAATCTTTGGCATAGTGACATCAAGAATGATGCAGTCCGGTTTTTGTTCCGCCCATAAATCCAGGGCCGCTTCCCCATCGGCGGCACCGAAACCTTGATAACCTTCTTTGTGTAAATATTTCAAGACGATTTCCCGCAATTTATCTTCATCTTCCGCTACCAGAATACGAATACCCTTCATTGTCATGCGCCTCCTTTTTCTTCTTATCTATAAAAGCTTATCATATTACGATGACAAGATTGTGTCAGCATTAACCGTTCTACTCAGTCTAATTTCACTTTCATTCTACCATATGATTTTCACCGCTGTCTTCTATTTTTAATTTTTGACACAGGAATGACATATAACCGTCATATAATACAGACATCATCAAAATACCATAAAAAAAACGGAGGAATTTACAATGAAAGCAAAATTAATTTTAGTAACATCACTCGCGTTGATGTTAGCAACAGCAGGTACAACCTTTGCATCTAATGGTTATGGACAAGGCGCTTGTGATGGAACAGGCACAGGTCAAGGCAACACCGGCGAAAGACAATACCAGAATTGTCAGGGAACCGGTGATGCAGACGGCGATGGCCTTTGTGATCTCACCGGAAATCCTGTAGGCACTGGTGGAGCTGGCTACGGTGCTGGTTCCGGAGCATTTGTCGACGAAGATGGCGATGGTGTCTGCGATGTCGGAGGCGGCACTCGTCCTCAAGACGGATCTGGAATGCGACACGGCGGAAGAACCCGTTAATAATTCACACCTACTTAATAATAAGACCCGATGATAGCAACTATCATCGGGTCTTATTTTAGGCATACAATTCTAATACATAATATTTTCAGTTTTAAAATAGAAACGCCTCAATTTGAGATATTTCCCGGACATTGTCACTTAAGACATCGGTACCACGGCACCCTGATAATTGCTTTCGATAAAGCTGATGACCTTTTCACTTTGCAGCGCTTTCATCAGTGCCAATGTTTTTTCGCTAGTTTCATCTCCAGCTCGGACTGCAACAATATTTGCGTAGGTCTGAGCTGCCAATGAATCTTTTTCTTCTTTGGCAATGGCATCGGTCCCGGCATTCAGCCCGGCTTCAATGGCATAATTGCCATTAATGACGGCCAAATCTACATCAGGAAGTGATCGCGCCAGCTGGGCCGCTTCCAGTTCTTTAAAAACGATATTTTTAGGATTTTCGATAACATCTTTTGGTGTTGCTTCCAAACCAGCATTGGGATCAACCTTGATCAAGCCAATTGTCTGAAGTAGCAGCAGCGCCCGGGCTTCATTGGTGGTATCGTTAGGAATGGCAATGGTCGCACCACTAGCAATCGCATCCAGAGTTTTTATTTTCCCCGGGTATAAACCCAATGGTTCGTAGTGAACTGCACCGGCACTAACCAGCTTAGTGTTGTTTTTGACATTAAAGTCTTCCAGGTATGGAAGATGCTGGAAAAAGTTGGCATCCAACTCTTTATTTTCCAGGGTTAAATTCGGTTGAACATAATCGGTGAATTCTTTAACTTCAAGAGTAAAGCCCTCTTCTTTTAATACTTCACCAGCAACCGCTAAAATTTCTCCGTGCGGCGTTGGACTGGCCCCGACAACGATGGTTTTGTCATCTGTACCTTTAGCTGTGCAGCCTGTGAATAGGGCCAAACCGAGAACGCTGATCAATAATACTGAACCTAATTTTTTCATGATCTTCTCCTTTTCATTTCTTTTTTTCATATAATTCCTAGTCGAATAATATGCAATATAACACGGACGCTGTCCGCTGTCAACCCCAATCGTTGGCTGATCACAAAACTTGCAACTTTATTTTCGGCGGTCCTGTTTCTGAGCGATTTTCATCCCTACTTCCTGGAACAGTTGAACAATTAAAACCAACAGTACGACGGTAATGACCATCATTCCGGTTTCATAGCGATAGTAGCCAAAACGGATAGCAATATCCCCCAGGCCACCGCCGCCAACAATCCCCGCCATGGCCGAATAGCCCAAGATGGTCGTTGTGGCAATAGCCGCGCCAATAATCAGTGAGGGCTTTGCTTCTGGAATCATCACCTTGGTCACTACCTGCATTGGGCTGGACCCCATTGACAATGAAGCCTCAATAATGCCATAATCCACCTCTTTGATGGACGATTCCACCAACCGGGCAATAAATGGTGCCGCCGCAATAACCAAAGGTACAATCGTAGCCGTCGATCCGATGGTTGTTCCAGTGATCAGCCGGGTCAGCGGGATTACCGCAATTAGCAAGATCAAAAAAGGGATTGAACGGGTAATATTTACGACAATGTTAAGAACCTGGTTGAGCACCTTCATTGGCACAATCCCCTCGGAATCGCTGGTTACCAGCAAGACCCCCATCGGCAACCCGATTAGATAAGCCAGCAGTGTTGATGCCAACGTCATATAAAGGGTTTCAAAGGTTCCTTGAACAATCAATGCTGTCATTGAACTATCCCACATGGCTACCCACCTCCTCAACCGTTATTTGATGAGAGCGCAGGTAGTTAATGGCCCGGGCCGCACTCAGCTCATCTTCAGGCAATTGAATCACCATTTGCCCAAATGCGAAACCGTCAATATTTTTCATGTCAGCATGGAGAATATTGACCAGGCATTTTGTTTCCAAAATCATTTTTGCCATCACCGAATCACTGGAGGATTTTTCATCAAAGACAATCCGATAGGTATTTTTACCCATCGCAACCGGACCCTGATCGCCTTCAGAAAAGATCATTTTTTTGGCAATCTCGGTTTTCGGGTTGCGGAAGATGTCCTCAACTTCTCCATCTTCGGCAATCCGGCTTTTATCGATGATCGCCACATGGCTGCAGATCTGTTCGACCACACTCATTTCATGGGTGATGATCACTATCGTAATGCCCAATTTAAGATTGATTTCTTTTAACAGCTTGAGGATGGAATTGGTTGTGGACGGATCCAGTGCTGATGTAGCCTCGTCGCACAAAAGAATCTTGGGATTATTGGCCAACGCTCGGGCGATCGCAATCCGTTGTTTTTGACCCCCGGACAACTGCGCGGGATAAGCTTTTGCCTTATCTGGCAAGCCGACCAATTCTAACAGTTCGGCGGTTCTTTTTTTTGCCGTTTCTTTATCCACCCCAGCAATTTCAAGGGGAAAAAGAATGTTCTTTTCAGCGGTTCGCTGCATCAGCAAATTGAATTGCTGAAAAATCATGCCCACCGAGTAACGCACCGTTCTCAGTTCTTTTTCGGTTATTTTTGATATATCCTGTCCATCAATGAAGACACTGCCGCTGGTGGGCTTTTCAAGAAGATTGATACAGCGAACCAGGGTGCTTTTGCCAGCTCCACTCATACCAATAATGCCGTAAATATCGCCCTGGTTGATGCTTAGATTAATACCATCTAAAGCTTTTACTTCGCCGCTTTTAGGACGAAAGGTTTTCCCCAGATCCTTTATTTCAATGATGGGTTTTTGGGACGTCTTTTTCGTTTCGATGTTCCTTACCCTCCTACAATCAACAAATTTAAATAAACAAAATCATATTAAAAACAGTGGGTTTAATATACACCCACCGTTTATTATAGTATCGATTT
>PGZR01000091.1:0-5050 GCA_002841405.1 Firmicutes bacterium HGW-Firmicutes-4
TCCCCTTTTTTAACGGCTGCTGTCATTACGAAACCCCCTGCTCATTTCTTTTCAATAACTGTCTGAACAATTCTTTATTAGCGTGCCATCCCATGATATTGGGGGCATACTGGCTAAACTGCGCCGTCGGGAAGAAAGTTTTCAATGTCGCTTCTTCTTCCGGGGCAATGAAATTTAATAACAGGTTGATTTCCTCCAGCTCATCCTTCTGATAGTGTGCCAATGCCTGATTTAAAGCTGCCCGTTCAAAGCACTTGCCGGCCCCGCACAAAATTTTTATGTGCCCCTGACTAAAGGGTTCAATCACATCTTCATTCAAAACCCCCACATCAAAGATAATGTAATCATAGGTTTTCATGACCAGACCATCCTGATAGAAATAATCGACCCCCTTGGTCTGATGCCATTCCCCATCCTCGATTTCTTCTTTTTTCATGCGGTAGGCTTCGATAATCGGCTTGAGATGATTATGATCATTGGCTTCCATGTAAGCCACCATTTTTCCCTGATTAGCCAGATAGTTAGCCAGCTGGATGGCCGTGGTGGTGGTACCGGTCCGGCGCTGGGAGCCGGCGACGATAATAAACTGTTCCTCCGGTTCAGCTCGTGCTTCCGGTTCCATTGGATCCGCTATGACTGTCTCAATAAAGGGCATTTCAGTCAGCGGTTGGTCATCGATAACAACCGGCCTTTTAATGATTTCTGCAATCGACGGCTGCTCAATGGCCACTGCTTCATGAATCTCATCTTTTAGCAGCTGATCCTGGTAGGTGATTCCGGTCCGACTGACTGCCCTGAGAATCTGGGCTTCAAATTCCCTGGGATCGCCGGTAATGATATTATAGACTTCCCGATTCAATAGCTCCTGTTTCAGCTCCGGGGTGATCTCCCGGGCAAAGATGATCAGTCGCTGTTCGAACCAATCCTGAACTGCGTCAATTGCCTTAAATAGACCCTCTGGAATATCAAGCAAACACTCCAGATCCACCGCCAGATAGCGATAGGATGCAAATTTACTGAGATCATTTTCCACAAAGGCTGCCAGTTCATAATCTCCGATGAATTTTTTAATCGGCATCCCGTTTTCCTTTTTCAGAAAATCAAAAATTCCATTGTTCTGGTTACTGGTTACATATAAAAGCATGATTCATTTCCTCCTATTTCGTGAATATCAGTACAATTAACATGATAAAATTGATGATGGAGAACCCACCACCAACGATAATAAAGAGCTGTTTAAAACCTTCAGCAAATAGAAGCGTATTGACCCGTTCCATTAGACCTTCCATTTTTCCCAGGGCTTCGTCACTTTTACTCTCGATTTTGTTCAGTGCTTCACTATATTTACCGGTGAGTTCATCCAGTTCTTTTTCCCGCTCCCCCACGATATCGGTCTTGGTCTGATTAACCTGTTCGACCAGATTTGTAAAAAGCTCATCGAGTTTCTTTTGGGAGACTTCTCTGGATTCGTCAAAATGCTGACTGAACGACTCAAAGGTTTTAATGATGGTATCGCACTGCTGTTTAAAGTCGATGGTGTTTTTTTCAATAATCGCCAGCTGAAGGTCATTGCTCTCAACTCCTTCCCGGAACGTCACCATTTGATCCTTGATCTGTTCTGCCATTTTTTTGATGGTTTCTTCTGATCCCTGGACACTCAGGTTTGCCTGCACGAACATCCGCTCAATGCTCTCGATCCGTTTAAATTCACTTTCTTCTTTTTCAGCTTCTTCCAGATTTTTTTCCACCTCACTGAGCTTACCGATGACCTCATTAACCGCATTAAAGAGAATCGTATTGGATTCTTCCAGATCCTCAGCTTCTTCGTATTTTTCTCCGGACTCGCCAACCAGCTCCCGGATATCTTCCATCAGCACCGAAATATGCCGGATATGGGAATTTTTCTGGGTATAGGACTCTCGGAAATAAATGAACTGCGATGCAAATTCTTCAACGGATTCCCTGAGTATTTCGGCTTCTTCGGGGGTTAATTTTTCATCATCCACCCCATTGAGGGTTTGCATAAACTTGAGAATGTCATCTCTGAAGCTTTTCGCTTCCTTTGTCTTGTTGGTTTCCACTTTTTTCATTCTTTTACCTACTTTCTTTCTTTAATTGATTAATTCTACCTGAAATCATAGCCCCCTAAGTCAACAATCCTTTGCTTTTTAGTGGCACTATCCTCCTGTATAACATAAATCGGCAGATGTTGTCGGCCCCATGATAGACACTCCGCTTCGGTCGGCAGCCACATATCAATAACCTTCCGTTCTTCATCCACAGCACCCCCACGATCTTCGACCACATAGACCCCACCGTTTGGCTGATCGGCCCGGACCGGAATATAAATTCGGGTACCGGCTTCCAGACTGGGATAACCTGCCACAGTCCGGTTGGCAGTAGTGGTCGTCCCGGAAGACGTGGTTCCATAATCGCAATAGGCCGTGATCTGAGCATTCACCATTTCGGCGGTGCTTAAGTCAATCTCCCCGGAAATGGCAGCGTCACTATCGGATATATAAAGCATCGGATCCACATATTCACCGTCGGCTTTTATTTCAAAATGGATGTGTCCCCCCTGGGTGCTACCGGTTGCGCCGGTTCTGGCGATCAATTGTCCACGCTTAACCATATCGCCAGCACCAATCGACCAGGATCCTGATTCCAGATGACAATAATGCGCCGTGATTTCTTTCCCGTCCTTGGCCTTTCCGACATTTATAATAATCGTATTCCCCCAACCGCCATTCATCCCGGCATAAACAACGGTTCCGTCACCAATGGCATAGCAATTCGAGCCATCGGGGGCTTGAATATCAATCCCGGTATGCATCCGCACATCACCATAAATCGGATGGATCCGTTCACCAAACAGATTGGTTTCATCGGATCGATCCAGTTTGTATTCGGCATCCAGTGGCCAGGCAAACTGGCCATTGCCATTGGCTTTTCCCGGTAATAAATATTGATACTCGGTTTTTAATTGCAACACAACTGCCAGGATATCCGGATTAGTAATTAAACTGGTCAGCATGGTTATCGGTGTAGATAAAATATAAACCAGGGTCAAGACCAGACCTAAGATCAACCCCAGTAGTCCGGCCAGGATACCCAGGACGATGTTTCTTAATTTCTTGTCCGATGCAACCGCTGTCGCTGCTTTGGCAATGACTGGAATCGCCATGACTACCGACCACCCCGATCCCCAAAATACTTAAACTTGTAATCGGCCACATCAAAGGACATGCTGATCCGATCCCGACCGATGATAAAGAGTCCCTTTCCTCTGAGCTTGGCAGTTAAGACTTCCTGCTCGGCTTCGGTTAAGAAATAGAGCTTTTTCAAGTCCTGAAGGTTCTGTCCGGTGGTTCCCAGCATAATCTTGTAACAGGGCTGATCCAGCAGCGCCTGGCCATACATTTTAATACTGGGGTTTAAGAAATCCTCAACCGCATGAGAAATAATCATAATGCCGGCCTCATATTTTCGGCAGCGCTTCATGGCATTTCTGAGAAATATCAGCGATTGCGGCACCCGTTCATCAATCATCAGATAGGATTCATCACAAACCAGAAGGATCCGCTCATGACGATCCCGACTCATTTCCTGCCAGGCCCAGGACAATAGATTAAAATATTGGGTCGATTTGATGGTGTCGGATGAGTTGTTCAGATCAAAGGTGTCCAGACACACACACCGGGCATCAGATTTTAGTGATGTGTAACCCGACCACAGGAAGGAATCCCCTCCAATGGCCAGATCTTTAAAGATAATGGCCAAATCCCGATAATCCGTATACGCTTTTTCGCTAATACCCCGTTCCTGTTCGGCTTCTTCCAATTCGATCAATAAATCATACAGATCCCTGAAGGTCGGAAAATCAGTGTTTTTCATGATATCAGTCAAATCTTTGAAATACAGCGAAAAAAAGACATCCAGCGTTTTTAAGTGAAGGGCCATGGCTCCAAACTTGCGAGCATCCCTTTCTTTTTCAGTATCTTTTCCTGTTTCATCGTCCTTCTCAAGATATAAATCTTCTTCCAACGGTAAAATTTGAAGGGGATTAATCAGGTGCTTACCATCCCCGCCGGCATTGATCCAATCACCACCCAGGTTTCGGCATAAGTCCTGGTATTCCCGCTCGGGATCGATAAAAATGATCCGGGTTCCCAGGGCGTACTCCATCAGAGCAATGTTTTTGATAACCGTTGATTTTCCGGATCCCACATCACCCAGCACCACCACACTGGAGTTAGTACGATCCTTACCACGCTTCCAGAGATTCAGACAAACCCTTCCACCAGTGGAATCCCTGCCATACAAAAACCCCTCCTGATCGTTATAACCACAACTGGCAAAAGGAAAGCCCCCCAGAACAGATGAAATAGGCATGACCGTTTTGATGATCTGTTGAACGTTCTTTTCCTGGGTGCAGGCTGGAAAAAGATTGCGAAAGCCTTCTTTTTGCAGATAAGGAAAGGATCGAATCTTCGTTTTTTCCATCAAAAAGGTGCTTTGCACCTTTCGGCACATCTTATTAAACACTTCCCGGTCGTTGGCCATGGGCATAACCGATATCCCCACACTGCCAACCACTTCCTGTTCAAACTCAATGTTTTTGAGCATTTTGATTGAGTCTTCCTCCCGCTTGATTGCATTCATCTCGGCCAGGGCATCTTTTCCACTGGCTTCCTGGGCTTTTTCACGGTGCTGATTAACAGATTTATTGAGATTATTAATAAAATCGGCATTTTCAATTTTATCAAACTCAATGGAGAAGACTGTTCCGGGGATATTGGACAGTTTCCCCAACCACCCATAATCCCGGTGGGCCGGATATTGGATCACGCCATACACCCGGGCCAGATATTCACCAATCCACAATTCATTGGGCTTGATTTCCATGTTGATGGGCGAAATAATATTCATCAGGGATTTATTTTCAGTAATTGCTGCTTTTTTTGATCGCCCAAATTTGGATCCCCGCTTGGGCTGTTCCGGTTGACTTTCCTCACTATTCCCAAAAAGTGACCGCCGTTCTTTTTTAGGC
>PGZR01000091.1:5090-45378 GCA_002841405.1 Firmicutes bacterium HGW-Firmicutes-4
TATTCCATATCTTCCAGATGACAATAGGCCGGGTTATTAATCAGATTACACAGTCTGACAATTTCCTGCTGTTTTAGAATCTCACCGGTGATTGTTCCACTAGCCAACCGGCTTGCAATATCAGTGATCCGCTTGAGGAAATCCCGTTCAATGCCATCTTCGTATTCTTCCCAGACGATGAAATAAAACTGACGCTGAACAATTTCACCGGATTCGGCAAAGTGATGCATCTCCAGCATTTCCTTACCCAGAATGTCCTTAACCACCGGCTCGGTGGTTTGCGTCCAGATCCGGGAGTATTCTTCCACCAGGGGAAAAATATCAACCGGCCTTTCCACCGAAAGAAAGCGCCAGGAGGATTCCGGGGCCATCTGCACACACAGCTGCTTACATAAGGACCGTTTTTCACTCTGTGACAGTAAATCCAGAGAGATGGCATCCACCCGGTAATAGGCACAGATTTTATTATCTTTGGTATAAAGAAAATTTCCTTTGATGTCTTTGACATTAATAAAATCGTGGACGCTGTTATGCTCCGGCTCCTTCTTTTTTCCTTTGAATTGAACCGTCTTGTTTTTCTTATTCCAGATGTTCATTACAACCAGTGCGATAATGCCCACACAACAAATAATAAGGGGGATGATTTTATCCATTTTGCTTTCCTTTCAATTTTTGTTTCCCGGGGAAACAGGATTCGTTTTGCGATTTTTGTTTCCTCGGGAAACAGGCTTCCATCTATTTTTTTGTTTCCTCGGGAAACAGGATCACATTTCCGGCTCCCAGACTTCTTCCTGCCGTTCCTCCAGTTCCCGTTTAAGGCTGCTTTCTTCCGGTGTTACCGGTTGATGACTTAAATACTGATCCAACTCCGCCACATGATCCTGAAATGTTTTATTCATGGATTTAAAGGTCGCATCCAGGAGTCTTTCGTTTAATTCTGCAGGTGCTTTGAGGTTATTATGGGCCAACAGCATCAGAGCCACCCCCTGGGCTTCAAGTTGACCTTCCACCCCGTTATAATTGGGTTTAATCGTGGCCTGGCAATATTCCAATATCCCCGCCGTTAAGCTTTGATTTTCGACCAATTCCTTACCGATTTTCATCTCTGGATCGTCGTTTTCCGGCCAATCGGTTTGAGTAATGTCATAAATCGACCCCATCACAAACCGGGGGCCTTCTTTGGCATCATTGGGAACAAAGATCTGAATCGGATCTTCACCTTCCTTAACCTGTATCCCCTTTTCCAATAAATCCTGAATGTTGGCAACCTGGATGGCATTGGCGTTTTGGGCAAAGATCAATTGCTGATTTTTGGTGGTGTATTGCTGAAACCGGGTTGAAAAATGAATGAAATCTGTCAGTTTTTGGGGATCAGCATCGAACCCGTCGTGAAGATCCAGAAGCATCAGTCCATACTCATCAACGTGATAGATCCGATCCGTTACCGAAGCATTGGCTATCACCGGATCCGCCTTTATTTCTCCATCGTTTTCCTGGGTCTTGGCTACTTCGCTGGTAATGATGGGATTGGCATCATTGCTGACCGTTCGGGTTTCTGAGGGCGATTGATTGACCGCATGAATGGCCCGCATCAGATCCGACATGGTGTTTTCCATGGCAAGCAACAAATCTCTGATTTTATCGATTTCTGGCGAATTGGAGTCCATGGTCAGGGTATTCATTTGAATATTCGCCGCAGTCTCGCTTGCTGCTTCCCGAACCGGGTTATTTTTCTCGGCCCGATTAATTTCATCAATCTGTTGGTTAGCCACATTTTTGATCTGTTCAAACCGGCTGTTAATCCCGTCGAACTGATTGACCATCCAGGTGGCAAAACCAATCCGGGCTCGGTTGGTCATGTTTGAAAAATAGTTTTCGATTCCCCGAGCCACCGCAATGCGTTTATCATCGACCTGGATCATCTTCTCACCCAGGGAACGAATCACCGTGCGCCGGGGAATCCGACTGTCCTGGGCAGCTTCGGAAAACTGATCCAGACTTTTATTGGTGCGTTCCACCGCCTGATCCAGCGCATTGATCTCTTTAGCCAGGGCTTTTTCCTCCCGGGTAATGGGGTTGGGATCAATCAGCTGTTCCATATTTTTTAAATCAATCACCGGTTCCCGGGTTTGATTAATCACTTCCCGACTGACCAATAGAAACTCCTTAAAGGTACTATCCAGCTTATCAAGGAGATTTGTATCAATGGGATCGACACGTTCCAAAACCGCCTGATTTTCAGATTTAGCGGGACTGACTTCAGCCTTATTATCATCCAGAGCCGTTTTTCCAGCTGCTTGCACTACCCCGGCAGCCTGCTTCATCATTTTTGCTTTTTCCGATTCCACGATGGCATAGAGTATCCGGGCCGTTACCTCACCCAGCTGTAAAATCTGATCCATACCAACACTCAAACTTGCATTTTGTCCATTCGCCATTTTTTATTCTCCTTTAAAATTATTCATAAAAAAAAGCGCATCCTTTTCATTTGAAAATAAATGCGCTTCCACGTCCATCAGATCCCGAGTCGTTCGAATAACTCGATCATCTTTCTTTTCTTTTTCAATCACTACATAGGGTACACTCTGATTATCACGATCCAGATAGAATAACCACCGCTCTTTATCCCACACTTCCATTTTTAATGAGTCATTCACAAAAGGTAATGCGATAAAGCGATGATATTCTTCGTTAATGCGCCCCATGGTGCAGCACCCTGATTGAATTTCTTAATTTCTTCCTGCTCATATCCTGGTATTCTTTTATCGAAATGACCTCCAGCTGATTATAAAAGAAACACTTTTTAGAATGCTGCAATTGTACTAAGACAAAGAAATCATAACAACCCAGGACAATTCCCGGCTTTGACACTTTTTTGTGTTTATCGAATTTATCACCATCGAGTCCCGTTCCCGTTGTTTTCACTGTTTGCCCTACTTTAAAAACCTGGTTTCTATGACATATCCCCTTACTTCCGTCGTTTGCTGTTCTTATCTTCATCCTCACCCTCCATATATTATTTTTTAATCACATTCCCTTTTTTTAAATATACCGAAATGACTGCGGTGGTACAAAATGGTTCCATACCCTAAATGGATTAATCGGGGTATGATACGCCATCACATCCTCCATTTCAATGGCATAAGCTTTGTCATGACCCTTAAAATAGGCATCGAAATCCTTCTTATTAATCCCTGCATAAGCTTCTGTTTTCAACCAGATATTTTCCGGTGTATCAACCATAATTCGTTATTCGTTTAATGGTAAACTCCCCAGTAATGAGTCCCACCGGCCTGGTCACGTACATGACAATGGTATTGACCGGTTTTCTAAAAATCCGTTTTCGATATTCATAGTGCTTATTTCCGTCCATAATCTCATTTGCATACTCCGGTTTGATGGACAGGAGTACATTTTCTTTGCTTCTCACCGGCCCCCCCTATCTTTTGTTATTAACCTGCCAATCGTCATAAACGGTTCCGTTGATATTGACGCTGTTGGTGGTCGCTGTCCCCAGCATCCCCCCCGGCGTCCAGGCATCGAATATCTCTGAATAAACCGTGTATTCCGTATTATCCGGAAACCAGAGTGGGGTAAAATGCACCCGGGCATTGCTGGCCGAGAACGGATTTGTTTTTAATTCCAGCATCGAGTTTGACAGATTGCTGTTATTTGTAATCCCCATGCAGTCGGACAGGCGATTAAACTGATTAAAGCTGCCGTTTGTCGTGACCCCGGTTTTAAAATTAAACTCCGGGAAAACCGTACTGGCATTCTGTGCTCCGGCTAACCATTTGTCCGCTTCGGCATCACCGGTGCTGGCAACGGTTGTGCTTAAATTCAGGGCATAACCATAACCGGATTTAAAACTGGCCCCGCTATTGGCTTCCTGGGTTCCGTTTTTAATCTCTGGCGTCACTGTCAGGATCGCCCGATAGGTATCTTCATGGAAATTTGACCCGTCATAACTATGACGCTTCCATTCATTGGCATCGGATCGGATCACAAGATAGGTGGAATCCACCAGTCCGGTCACTCCGCCGTTATCCACTCCATAAATTTCAATGTAATACATGCCCTTGTCATAATGCTTAACCTTGGCCACATCCTCAATACTATGATCCCGTTCCATGTCGATCGTATAGGTATAAGAACCATCGCCATTTTGTACCATTGCTTCTGTCTTCACATCATCCTGGCTCCCGGCTGCACTCCAGACCTTACAGGTCAGACTGGCAATGCCGTTGGCAGCATTCAGGTGGCCAACCGTGATGGTAAAGGTCTTTTCCGAGTCCTGGATCGCCGTGATCTGATTGGTTGTAATGGTATCGTGGGCAAAAACCGGGGTTGGCAATATAAACCATCCCAATAAATAAAGCAAGGCAAAAACCCTGCTTAACCGCTTCGTTCTATTCATTTTTTCCTCCTTGGTGATTGAAAAAGAAATCAATCCGCTTTCCATTTGGCATACAACTTCGTATCTTCATATACCGGATAGGCATCAAATCGCCAGGGATTGGTACAGCCGAAATCCTTGTACCAACCCACAAAGGTGAAACCGTCCCGACTGGGCGGATCGGGGGGTGTTATCAGGGTTTTATAGTTGGTGCCAATCGGATCCACCGCACTGCCCCCCATCGCATCAAAACTGATCTGATACTGATTGATAGACCATTTGGCGTAAAGCGTCACTGGCCCGGTAACCCGGTCACCGGCGAGATTCCATGCCTGCGTACACCCGCTGTCCTTAAACCAACCAGAAAATGAATAGCCGGTGAGTACCGGTGGGGTAATTGCCGGCAAGGTACTGTCATAATTTACCCCAATTGCCGGGGTCTCATTTCCGCCTTTGGTGTTAAAGGTGACTTTATAAACCACCGGGATCCATTTTGCTTTGAGTGTTGTATCACCCTGAACCTTGTCAGTGGTGAAATTCCAGGGGCTTGTGTAGCCTGCATCCCTAAACCATCCTCCAAACACGTAATTGCTTCTGGCCGGCTGAGTCGGCGGGTTGATCGTCGAGTCGTATTTCGTCGTAATCGAAGCGCATGCACTGCCTCCCTCGGAGTCAAAGCTGATCTGATAATCGTTGATCGTCCACTTGGCAAACAAGGTGGTTGTTCCCCGGATCTTGTCATTATTGAAATCAAAGGCATTGATATATCTGGCTTCCTTGTACCATCCGGAAAAGGTATAGCCGTAACGGACCGGATCCGCCGGCCTGGTGATCAAGGTATCATACTCGGTGGTAATCGGTGCGATCTGACTCCCACTTTGCGGATCGAAGGTGACCCGATACTTGTTTTTAATCACCGGTTTTTCGCCGATATAACAAAAGGCCGAAGCTGATGCACTCTCTCCGCTGTTGGTGCTATCCCAGGAGGTTGAAAAAATCCGGTTGCTGCCGGCAACGGAATAGCTGTTGTCGGTCATCGCTCTCCCCGGGGTATTAAAGACGACATACTCGGTATCGGCGTTGGCTGTGGCGGTCACGGTGATGGTATACCAGTAATAGGTATGGGTGGTAGTGGTCACTTTTCCATCGGCATCGGTACTGGAGGTTGTCCAGGAATAGGAGTGGGTTTGGACACTGTTGGATGTACTCAATACCTGGGGATCGACGATCCGCTCGGTAAAGTCAACCGACACCGCACTATCCAGATAGGTACCTCCTGACTGTTGTCCCTGACCGGTAATCTTAATAGTTTCATTGCCGGCAGTCCCCGGGTTATAGGTTTTACTCCAGGTTTTTTCAGCTTTGACATAATCAATGGATTCCGGAGTATTGACCACAAAGGTGGCACTGTTGGTTTTAAAAACCACCTGATCGGTTTCAAGGGGTGTAACCGCATAGACCTTAACCGCTGTATTGATCAGGTATTTATTCTGATTGGGCCATGTGCCGGCACGAATGATCTCCGGATTTTTAAATTCCTCGGCCTTGACCGATAATTCTTTTTCTTCCCCGGTGCGTAATCCGGTTGATGTAATTGACTGGGGTTTAAAGGTCATATGATCCGTTCCCCGGATCGTCGGGGTGTAGCTAAATGACCAAATATATCGAGTCGGATCATTCGGATCATTTTTACGATTGATCCGGGTACCGTGGAAGTAACAGTCCGCCAGCTGGCAGTTTCCATCCAGATGGTTTTGCAGCATTTCCAGATCTTTATTATCGATGACCCCATCATCATTCACATCAGCTGCTCCGCAATGGGGACACCGCTCTCTGGCGGTGTAGTCTTTACAACCACCATCGACATGGGCTTTTAAGATATCGTAATCTTCACTGTTGACCTGAAGATCCCCATTCATATCCATCACCTGGTTATTTCCTTTTAGCTGCTCATCACTGTATTCAGTTTGCGGGGTTAGTAGAAACTCACCCGTTCCGGAGTTGATCAGAATCTGATCAACATCTTTATTGGAGGTGATTGTAATTGTGATATTGTCCTCTGATGTTCCAGATGCACCGATAAAAGCCTTGGCACCTTCAGCTTGGACACTGGGAGAAATAATCGACAGACCCAATAAAAGCACTAATGCTATAAGGATGGTTCGCTTTTTAATCATAAATGTCTCCTTCCTAAAAAAGAAGTGATCAAGTATTAACTTTATCTCGATCACTTCTTATGGTTTATTATTTTGTCGTTCCTGCTGCATCATATGCACCATACTCTGAATTATAATAAGGTGATCTCAACCGCCAATAAGCACTACTTGACTTCAATTTCTTGATTCGTGAAGCATTATCTGTGAATATTGGATATTGATAACCCTCTTAGTCTTTTACACTTTTTAGTATTCTTCCTTTACGGTAATGTTTTTTAATTCACTTGTGTAACTTCCATAAGTTACTTTTATGAAATATCCAAAGTTTTCATCAAATCCAACTAATACATTTGAACCATTATAAGTATCGATACCATTTATGTTTTCTTGTATTAATTGATCAATCCGTTGCTGTAAATAAGATATTCTCGTTTCCATGCTTGTTTTATACTCTATTGGAATAAAATAGTGATTAATTTGAAGAAATAAAACATCATTAGCGACTTTTTCTTTATCGGATAGCCCTTTTAAACCTTTTTGCTTTGCATTATTATAGTTATTTATCGCTGTTTGAGTAGCTGTTGTTGTTTCCATAACTGTATCTTCACTCACATTTCCGTCTGCTAAAACATTTTTTGCTGTTTGTTCTGCTTCTTCCATGGCTGTCTTTGCTTCTTGAGTGGTCCATCTATCATTTATTGATATATCTGATCCATCTTTTGATACTGGCACATACATAATTTGATTTAACATTGATTTAAGTACGTACTTAAAGTCAAATCTCGCAATTTCAAAATCAACGGATTTTTTAGCATACCCTTCTTTGTTAAAGTTTAAGTTATACCGCCCTGGTTCAAAACTGTTTATCCACTTTGTGTATCTTATCATATACGTATTAGCATCCACTTTTACAAGCACAAGATCATTAACGGTGTCTTTGTTAAAGATATTATCCTTCTTTAATTCAAAATCATTTATTGTTAAAGACGGAATACTAACTTGATCTCTCCCATTCACTAAGTCATATATAGTAAAAACTATACTAGCTTCTGCGGTGCTAGTTAATTTTATTATTGTTTCTTTTGTTTCCGGTGCAGAAGAACCATAGTCAGGATCAATTTGTGGTTCTTTAATATTCGGATCTACACTCATATTTTGAGGTTCTTTTACAAGGATGATATCATCCGCTTTAATTTCAGCATTGATAATGCTTCCCTCACCTGTAATTACAGCATTGGCATTTAAAACTGCTTGATTGATTTCAGCATTATGACTTAAATACATTTTACAATCACTAGCATTTTTATTAACTAGAATAGTTTCCACCGTTGTATTATCTTTAATGTTTACTGTGGCTTTCGCTGCTTCGACCGTAATAAGTTTAAATGCACCTTCAAACGCAAAGGATTTATCGTTGGCATCTTCAGAAATTAGTATTTCCAAATCATTAACAGCATTAGCTTCAATACCAATATTGTTTGCTGTTTTTTCAATCGTGAATTTATTATAACTACCACCGTTTAGATGAATACTATCGTGGCCACCACCACGTATATGCGTTTCGCCTGAAACTGTAACATTATCAAGTGTAACATCCCCTTCGCCAACGGCTTTATCAATTATCAAATCGCCATCTATATTAACATTTTTTAAAATAACATCTTTTGATTTAACAATCGCATCGCCTTGAATTTTTTCATGTCCTGTTTTATGATCATAGACTCCCGGTTGATTAAATACTACACCGTCATCATTTTTCTTAACAATTTTTATTTGAATTTCTTCTAATCTGAGGGATGAACCGGTTGTTCCAAGTTCATCTCCATTTTTAACCCATCCCCATTGATTGGCATTTACAACTGGTATATTTCCTTTATCTTGAACATGCCCCCGATAATAAACATCATAATCTGGTAAATTGACGAGATCAATTTTAATTGATTCGATCCTTTGCCCAAGTCCTTCCGTTCCAGCAAATTCATTTGTTGGAACTGGTGTCATCCATCCTTCATTTTGTACGTGGACTTGATAAGTAATTCCCGCATTTTTAGGAATATCGCCTGTTAAATTAATCCAAAGACCTTCTATCCGCAATCCTTCTCCACGTGTTCCTAATGCTTCTGGTCCCGGGATGTAGCTTCCTTGTGGTTTTGGAAAGTCCCCTTTATTTTGAACATGACCTCGATATTCAACTCCTAATTGTTCAGCATAGTCATTTGTTTTAAAAGCAGTTGTTGACAAGACAATTAGAATTAATACGCCCACTGCCATTATTAATCTGTTACGTTTTACATTTTTCATAAATCCTCCTATTGTACTCATAAATAAATTCTTTATTTATGAATTATCCCAAATTGAATATAGGGAATAATTCAGTTAATCTTTAATGTACGATACATTTAGTTGATATCTATAATAAGGGCCATAAACCCTTGTATCAACCGCTGGTTTAGTCACTGTTCCACTATAGTGTTGGAAAATAGGTTATAGACTTTGAGTATAAAAGTCCGGTATAGCCGCCCTCAGTATATCTGATTACACCGGTTACGTGTGTTGTTCCGGCATCGATTTCCGCCTGTGGAAAATGTGATTCAAAAGTCTGATAGCGACTATCAGCGGGTATATACTCTCCACCTGTTTGTACAGTTACGTTTGTTGTCTTATACTTATTCAAAGTACCACTATAGCCACCAGAATTATAGTAAACACTTGATGGTGTTGTATCTGATCCTGTCGATGATTTTGTTGTTGATTCGGTTTTCGTTTGTGCCGGTGTATATGAACCGCCTACTAAACCCGTTATATCAGATATACCACCTGATAAAGTAACATTAATGGTATTACCATTAACACTATTGACAGTAACTACACCTTGATTGGAAGTAACGTTTTTAAATTCAAATAAATCATTTATTGTAATAGAATGTGTTTGTGTTGGATATGATCGGGCTGATAAATTTATGATTTGATCTGAAGTAGGATTAATACTCCATTTAGTATAATAGGTAATCCCATCAATCGGGAATCGCTCCGGCAGTTCCGTGACTTCATCACCGGAAAAATCAGCTTCTTTAAACCAGCCATTTTGTGTGTATCCGTTACGAGTAAGCACTGGCATGGCTCGATTAATGATTTTCTGATCGGTGACACCATTTAGATCCGGTGTTGCTGATCCCTGGTTTTCTTCAAAACTAATCACCGATGGCTTAGCTTCCCATTTCGCATAATAGGTAATCCCATCAACCGGGAATTTTTTTGGCAGCTCACTGACTTCTTCACCGGAAAAATCAGCTTCTTTAAACCAGCCTTTTTGTGTGTACCCGTCACGAGTTAGCACCGGTATGGTTCGATTAGCGATCTCCTGATCGGTCACACCATTTAGATCCGGTGTTGCTGATCCCTGGTTTTCTTCAAAGCTAATTACCGATGGCTTAGCTTCCCATTTCGCATAATAGGTAATCCCATCAACCGGATATTTTTCTGGCAGCTCACTGACTTCTTCTCCGGAAAAATCAGCTTCTCTAAACCAGCCTTTTTGTGTGTACCCGTCACGTGTAAGCACCGGCATGGTTCGATCAGTGATCTCCTGGTCGGTGACACCATTTAGATCCGGTGTTGCTGATCCCTGGTTTTCTTCAAAGCTAATTACCGATGGCTTAGCTTCCCATTTGGCATAATAGGTAATCCTATTAACCGGGTATTTTTCTGGCAGCTCACTGACTTCTTCACCGGAAAAATCAGCTTCTTTAAACCAGCCTTTTTGTGTGTACCCGTCACGAGTAAGCACTGGCATGGTTCGATCAGTGATCTCCTGATCGGTGACACCATTTAGATCCGGTGTTGCTGATCCCTGGTTTTCTTCAAAACTAATCACCGATGGGTTAGCTTCCCATTTGGCATAATAGGTAATCCCATCAACCGGGAATTTTTCTGGCAGCGCACTGACTTCTTCACCGGAAAAATCAGCTTCTTTAAACCATCTTAGCGTATAGCCAACTCTGTTTTGCACCGGCATGGTTCGATCAGTTATTTCCTGATCGGTGACACCATTTAAATCCGGTATCTCCGTTCCACCATTTTCTTCAAAACTAATCACCGATGGGTTGGCTTCCCATTTCGCATAGTAAGTTAAACCATCGACCGGATACTTATCAGGTAGTGCGGTCACGACATCCCCGCTGAAATCAGCACTGGCAAACCAGCCATTAAAGGTGTACCCGTCCCGAACCGTGATCGGCATACTGGTGTCGAGGATTTCCCGGTCGGTTGCTCCAATCATTTTGGGTACGTCGGTACCATTGTTGGTGACAAATTCAATCGCTGCTTCATCCGCTGTCCATAAGGCAAATAGGGTCGTGTCCTGGGTGACTGTATCAACTCCAAAATCCCAGGGCGTAATGCAGGCATCTTCCTTAAACCAGCCTCCAAACGAATACCCGCTTCGGATCGGATCGGGCGGCTTTGTCGTTACCGACTCATTCTGTGCCGTCTGTGCCGGCACAGCGCTCCCGCCCAGGGAATCAAAGCTTACCGTATACAGATTAACATTCCACTTGGCAAACAGCGTTAAATCCGACTGCACCCGATCACTGGCAAATGTCCAGACAGTGTTGCATGCTGCGTCCTGATACCAGCCTTTAAACGTAAATCCCGGCTTGAAAGGGTTACTCGGACTGGTGATCATCATATTATAATCAGCACTGATTGAACCAACCAGACTGCCACCCTGAGAGTCAAACGTGACCGTTAAAGCGGTGGCATCCCACTTCCCATAAAGGTTCGTGTCGCCGGCAATGGTGTCTTCAGTAAAGTTCCATGGGGTATTGCATTCAATCTCCTTAAACCATCCCAGAAAAACATAATTACTCCGGGTTGGAATTGGTGTCGGTTCTTCGATATTTGAGCCATATTCCGCCGTAATCGGACTAAAGGCATCAGTTCCTCCCTGGGGATCAAAATGGACGAAATAGGTGTTTATTTCCCACTTCGCATAGAGTGTGGTGACCCCCATAATCCGATCCGATTCAAAATTCCAGGGGTAAGCAAAACCGGGATCTTTAAACCATCCTTTAAACGAATATCCTTCCCTGGTCGGTTGGCCCGGCTCCGTCAGCAGGGTGTTATATTCAGCGCTCTGGGCACCTATGTCATTGCCACCGTTGGTATCAAAATAAACCTCATAGGTGAGCGGTGTTTTGATCACTTCCTCATATAAGGTATATACAGCCTGTACCGGATTGATGAGCACATCATAGATAACCGGGAGATCCGGATCAACCACAACCTCCACGTCAAACGCATACGCTTCACTCTCGCCGGCAGCAGCATTAAGGGATTTAAAGGCATAACGATTGGTTCCCAGTTTGGCCGGAACAAACTCAATCGTCCAGACGATTTCATTAGCCAATTCATTCACCGACCGGCTGATCAGCATTCCGTCACCCAGGGAATCGGATCCAAATTGTTTCCCGACACCACTATCCGTATTGGTAAAAGTCAGATTCTTGGTGGCCCGATTGGTCACCACTTCAATTTTGACCGTTTCATTCTTATAGTACGGTGCTTCTGTGACGGCCTTGACCGATTTGATCACCGGTGCCACCGTTTCATCAGTGGTATCTTCCCCGGGTACACTGGTTGGCGGTACCAGGTTGGCCGGCAGATCCGTTGGCATCGTATCACCCACCTTTGGATCCGGTGGGGTGCTTTCCTCCAGTGGCCGGATTGTCAGCGTCCGATGAGTATACTCATTCCCGCCACAATTGATGGTCCCTTCCGGATAGGGTGAGATCGACATTTCCAGATCATAGCTGGTTACTGTACTGACATCCGGAGTATGCCATTTGATATAGCTGTAGGACTCGGTTTTCATCGGAGCCACCAGTGAATCGGTACCGATCACTTCGCCATTGATCTTGTAAGTCACCGTCAGCTCACTCCCGGGGGTGGCATTGATATTGGAGTAAACCGGTGTGCTTAAAATAACATCGGTATTGGGCCGATAATCGTTATCCCGGGGCTTATTGTATTCGGCTGGCTTAAGTGCCCGAGCCATGCCCCAACCGCCGTATTTGACCTGTTGATCGCTGAACCAGCGATTAAAGGGAATAGCAGCATTCTGGTCTACCCCGGAACCAGCTGCCAACCCATACCAGGTACTATTGGTAATGACTGAGTTCCCCATCAACAGAAAGGCCAACCGGGAGACATGCTGCCGATTGGCGTTGGGCTTCCAGGCATCCGGCTGTTGTCCGGCCCATGCCGTCCACCGGGTTTCATCGTAACGCCAATCCATCTGGTGCTTGATCTGAGACACCGCAAAATCAGTCGCTGATAAGGCATAACCATAATAGGATCCCGGATGGGCGGTATCCTTCACATAGACAATCGATACCGGCTCATAAACGATCAGCCATTCCACCTGGTTGGTAGGGTTGTCATTGATTACATTTGGTAAAATCCCTTCAGGGTTCCAACCGGTCCGGGTTTCGCCATCAATGGTAAACTCCAGATTTTTAACTAATTCTTCTCTGGTCGTTCCTTGTTTTCCGGCATGATAATTTAATAAGCCAAATATTTTGTAAGGATCACTGAAATAATGGGCTACCTTTGTAATATTTCCAACTGAATCCCCATAAATAACACCATTATCATAAATATCACCATCACTGAGTTGAGGAACATATGGCACCTCAGAATCCGTCATGATATAGACACCACCACCTGAAGCAAGCTGCACCGGATCCAGAGCACTGACATCCCCGCCTTTATTTTGCAGCTCCATCAAGGTATCCACTTTATTTTCCTTGGAAAAGAATAATCCGGAGATATTCGAAGGCCGGGAACCGGCAGCCCAGCCACTCCAATTGGAAACCGGGGTCAGATAAACGGCTTGATTCCCAATCCGATAAAACTCATTCATGTTCGATGAATCCTTATTGACCGTATCCGACTTGGCCACGAATAAGGATACCTTCCACATATACTGATCGCTGTAGTAGAAAGCATCTTCGGTATAGGTCGGGTTTCCGGGCACGGTGCTGGAATTATCTTCAGCCCGGGCCACCATGGGTGTCATTCCCCACAAAAAACCGGTCAGTAATGCAATCAACGCCAGCAACCAGAGTGGCTTTAGGCGATTTTTTATACGCACGTCCATTCATTCCTCCTTATTTTCTGCATAAAAAAAGAACAATCCGTAAATTGTCCTTTTGCTTCTTATATTAAATTAATTACCGACAAATGTTCCACCATTCTCGCCACCACTGCTATCAATCGGTGTCGCCCCTAAATCACCATTCCATCCGCCACCGCTGCTCTCCGCTGCCGGTGCTTCATAGGCCGGTTCTTCATAGGCTGGCTCAACATAGGTGTCCTGGTGTGCTTCGTAATGTCCACCGGTTTCTTCACTGGTGTAGACCGGTTCTGATGCAATTGCCGGGGTATTAACGGTGGTCACGTTGCTTTCGACCACGGTGCTGTTATCATTGGTGACAGTTTGGGCCTCAACCACCTTGCTTTCCACCGGGGTGGTGGTTACCGCCGTTGTCTTTTCGGTATTGATATCCTGTACCTTCACTGTTTTTTCATCGGCAGTGGACTGCCAGGTATCTGTATTGTTGGGTAAAATTGTATAAATGCCAAGGCCAATCATACCAGTCATCAGAACTCCGCCAATACCAAGAACGATCCGCTGTTTCAACGTTGTTTTTGCCAACCAGGTGGTTAAAGCTGCTACATTTGTTTTCATCATTTTACCTCTCTCTTTCATCATCTAAAAATTATATCAGAATACACCATAATCAACTTCTTGTCAAGGTTTAATTTTAATATTTATAAATTTATTTTTATTGCCGACAAATTTCTTTCCCATCGGAAACATTTAACAAGCAGGCTGTTTTCTTTTTTCAATCCCTGTTTCCAACCGGCTAATCTTCAGCTCCTTTTTATCCAGCAGTCTACGCTGCTTAACAATAAGATACCCTTCCACAACTGTGATTAAACCAAAACCGATTAGTAACAATTCCATCACTCACTCCTTCTTTTTAATCACTAAAAAAAGAACAATTGGCAAATTGTCCCCTTCTGTTAATTCCATAACTTTTAATTTTTAGGCTGTTTCCTATTTTCAGCTTGTTTCCTCGGGAAACAAACTTATCTTTCCGCCTCCCAGTCATGCTCGTTTTCGTCTTCCGATATCAGCTGCATTTCCTGATTATAAAGCGAATGTTTTTGATCAAAGAGCAGATTCTCAAAGAACTTGACCAGATACGCATCGGTATGACTGATGTTCTTAGCTTGATTGCTGTAATTGGCTCGTACCAGGGCATTTCTAAAATAAAGGGCATTGTCTTCAAAGGGATCATTATTTACCTCAAAACCCAGGCCGTTTAAATATTGAACCAAAAACACCGCTACCGTTCGGGTGTTACCTTCCCGGAAGGGATGAACCTGCCAGATGGAAGAAGTAAAGCTGGTAATGCTTTGAATCTTTTGCTGATCGTCCATACTGACATAATTTTTCTTTTTTTCGGTCTCAAAGTCATAAGCCAGGGTATCTTCAATCATGAAATAATTGGCATACGATACGCTCTCGCCACCCAGCACCGGCTCCTGTTTATAAATATTTTTCTCTCTGAATGTCCCGACCCAGTCCGCCGGCAGGATATTTCTAAAGAGATACCGGTGGATGCCTTTGAGGGATACCGGGCTTAGAACAAACCCGGAGTTATCCAGCAGGGCAGCAATCCGGGTCGAAACTATATCACATTCCTGTTCGCTTTTGACCTGATCACCTTCCGGTAAGGTTTGATAATGGTTGACCAGGGCATTCTCAACTTCCTGATAGGTCAGCTTGCCGCTGAAATGATCCGGAAGTAATTGATTGGTCAGATATTCGGAAGGACTTAGCTGATCGATCTTATTCAGACCAAAACCGATATTCCAGTATTTTTCTTTTTGACTTCGATCTTTTGTTTCTTCGATCACTTGATAGGTTTCATTATATTTCTGATCAGTCATTGTCTCACCTTCGTTTTTTAATCTTTCTTGAGCTTCATTATAGCACATTCAAGCATATTTATTTTTACTTCCTTTCGCTCAATCTCTTTTTTTAATCGCTTTAACCAAACAGTTTCAACCACGACAAGACCCGTTAGCAAAACTAAAATAATGATCAAGATCTCACTCCCCTCAATCCATCTGATTTTTTCGATTTCCTGTTCCGTTTTGTTTCCCGAGGAAACAAGCTTGCCTTTTTACCACTTCGTCAATCGCTTCTTATCGAAAGAATAAATTGTACACATAAGCGACCAGGCTCATGATAGAACAGTTAGCTCGCTATCCAAAAATTTTTCTTTTTTTATCCGGCTTTTCCTTTTTAATCACCTGCTCCTGTTTCAAAAGTGATTGAATAAAACAACTAATTAAAGAACGATAGATTAAATACTCGTTTAAATTGATGCATGAATCCATATGATAGATTCCGTGTCCCGAAACGCAATACCATAAACGATGGTATGCATCCTTATAGTGGCCGGTTTCAATGTCCATCAGAGCTTTGCAGGTCATCATAAACTGGCGTCCCATCATCTCCCGTGTGTAGTGAGGGGCTATTATTTTTTCCTCGTAACAGCGTTTTATATAGTGTTTTTGAAATTTCTTCAGGTAGTGCAGACCTTTAATCAGGATCGGCTTCATATCTTTTTCATTAAATGGGGCATGAAAATAATCCGTATGCCAGTAATCATTGGGTTGAATCTCATTTAAAATATCAACCAGCCGTTTTGTTTTTGCCAGTAAACAAGGTGTTTCCTCATTTACTTCTATCTGAACCATCGTCTTTAATTCCGTTATATTATTCATCACATTTATTTCCCTCCCAACCTTTCTGGATTTTTATTTTTATAATGCACTGCTAGAACTTCCGTGTATATCCGGATACCGTTACCCGCTCCACCACAATCGGCGGGGCATTAAACATGGATCCCAAAAACCGCCAGGGCACCGTGATGGTATTGGTGGTTTCCACCGTAAGGGCATCCCCTTCGGCTGCTGCCAGCTGGGTGTTGGTGATTTTCACCGTTGTATCCCTTGGCTTTAAGGAAAACAAGACATTGCCGGCATCATCCTCCTTGACCCAGGTATTGCCCGCCACCTTAAATTCGATCATTTTTTTCATTTGAGCAAGGATCTGTTCCTTATTCATCACTTCTTCCCAATCATCGGTTAATTCGGCTTTCGTATACGTCCCAGCATAGCCTTCTCGAATCCCCTGATAGACCTCGTCCCAGTTTTCCATTGCAACACCTTGAATGGACTGCTCCACCGCATGATCCAGCTGGATGATGATGGATACAACCCTTAAATACTCATACACCGCACAGAACAGCATCAACAAAATTAGTAACAATCCCGCAACCATGGGAATGGACATCCCGGCCTCGCTTTTTTTTAATTGCTTCGTCAATTTCATCATTTGTAGTACACCCCGCTTCGGCCACTGACTGGAGCAACCAGTTCAACATTTAATCCATCACCTACAAAACTGCTGAACCACGAAAAATCTGATTTAACCGTCACCTGAATGGGATCGTTTATCTGAACATTTTTTGATCCACCGATATACTTTGTTCCGCTGAAACTGATTTCTTTTGTTTTTAATCCCGTTTCTACCTGTAAGTCTTCATAGGTATCCATAACGGTATTCCCGGTATTCCCCACCAGCTCCGCATCCCGCAAGACACCATGGGCGATGTAGTTTAACTTCTGATACTGTGTCCAGACCGGTAAAACCCCCATAATCAAGGTTAAAATAAACATTTTCATTTGAACTCTCCTATCCGAAAATACTTGGCAGTGTGGTCATAATGTCATAACCAATGGCATAAACCACCATGAGCAGAAATGTAAAAAGCAAAATATAGGGGTACTTTTTAATTTTTTCCAGTCGCCGGTTCATTTCCTTTTTCAACCGGTTCTTTTCAAAAGACCGCAATTGAATCCCCAGCTGCTCAAAGTAAGCCACAATATCATCACCCCTTATAACTGCAATTAAGCCCTGGGTTACATCCGATAAAAGGGAGCTGACCACCCGGGCGTCCAGCCGGGATATCGCATTTTCATAATCCGATGTTTTCATGTCGGCAATGGTTATTTCTACTTCTTCGCCCAGTTCGCCGTCCGAGTTTTTACGGTAATCAATCAGGATCGCCAACAGATCCTGTCGTTTTTTTATTTCCTGTTGGACGGTATTGACAAACCGGGGTAATTCCCATTCAATTTTTTCACGACGTTTCCGCATTAACTGATCAATCTTTCCGATTTGATCTGAGAATCGCCAGAAGGCATAAAAAAGTAGAATGAGCGTAAAAATCGGATGAACAAATACCAAGATTAAACCCAACCCGGCATAAATACCGGACTCCACAAAGGCACGTCCATAGACCATTTCCGGGGTATCCAAAGATCCCAGGGATTTTAGGGCATTGCTCATTTTTTTACGTTTGTAGGGATTGAGCCGGACATAGGGCAGAATCAAATGGGATACCTTAAAGATAAAGGCATCCAGAAAGTTGACCTTCTCCTTCTTTTTTTTGCCAACTGCCATGATTGTTTTTATTTCCCGATGGGATGGCACATCAAAAATGCCACCGACCAACTGAAATAATCCATAACCAAAAAGCATTGCCAGAATGATTAAATAAGCCGTGTTATTCATTATTTAGCCTCCTTTTGCTAACGATTGTATTCGATGGGTTTGATATCCTTTATTGCAGCATTGAGGGAGATAAAAATGATCATCAGTACAACGGCCAGAATGATCTTCCCGCCCCATGAATCCATAAGTGCCAGGTACCAGGTTCTATTGATGAAATAAAAAAGCACCGGCACACCGACATTCATAAAAACCATGGTGAGAACAATCCGCAACGGCGTATGCATATCCGTTCCAAAGTCATCATTCGCTTCTTTGATATCCGTAAATTTACGGACAATCGCCGGCAGCGTTTCAATCAGGTTGGGATTGTCCTGGCAGGCAATCACCGCCCGGCACCACTCCTTATAAATCTGGTTATCGATCTTTTCACTCATTTCCAGCAGTGCCCCGGGAATATCCGCCGTGATATAACTGATATCAAAGACAAAGGCTTCAAACACCGGCAACAGGGGTGGATTGATATGGTGCAAATTTTCCTCAATGGCTTTGATGATATTTCGTGATCGACTGTAGGAAGTCGTGATCACCGACAGTGTTTTATTGAGTTCATCATTTAATTCCTTCCGATAGGTTATTTCTGCCAGTTTGATGTACCAGAACGGGAATAAAGCCAGACCAACGCCAAGCACTGCTGATATTAAAATGTTCTCCATCATTAATCCAAGAATCAGACCCACAATAAACAGAATTGTTGCTGCCATCACCAGAATGGTAAAAACACTTTCCCGATTGGTTGTTTTTAAGATCATCTGGGCTTCCCGGATGGTTGTGGTCAGTCCCTGAAATGGCGACCTTCGAAATAGTAACCTTCGCTTTTTCGGGACGGTCTTTTTAATCACCGATTGAATATCCTGCTTATCATTGACGACCCGATCCATGAGCTGGCTTGTCAGATCAAAAGGGGATACGTTAAATAACAGGCACAGGCCCGCAATCAGCAGCGCAAAAATTAAAAAGCTTATCCCGTTCATCGCGCCTTTCCATCCTCGTCTAACTGCTTATCAATGAAACGCTCCAGGGTACGGGTCGGAACACCATTGGTAATCAGCCACTGTTGCAGACTTTTTGACATGTTGTTACGCTTAACAAAATGTCCTTTAATGACTGTCTTTTCATCTGAAATTTTTTCCGAGCTGTCAATTTCATAGTCATACAACGTCCGGAAGTTTGAATTCCCATGTTCATCCACAATACATTCGGTGATCTCCATGACTTTTCGGGAGTAATCGTCCAGACGCTTACAGAAGATAGCAATGGTAAAGGCTTCGCATACCAGTCGGTACAGCACCTTATCCTCCAAAGTAGAATCCATCATACAGAGGGTCAGCATCCGGGTATAGGCTGCCCGGCAGGAGTTGGCGTGGGTGGTTGTCAAAACCGCATGGCCGGTTCGGGCTGCTTCCTGGGCAGCATAAGCTTCTTCCCCTTTCATTTCCTGGGGGACGATAATATCCGGATCACAGGTCAGGGCTGTTTTTAATAACTCTCTTGAGTTAATCGACCCATGGGTTTTCCAGTGAACCACGTTATTATCGATAATCCCATTTTCATCCCGGGTTACTAAATCCAGTTCTCTGACATTTTCTTCAATGGAAACGATCCGCTTTCGTTTATCCACATCTCCGAGAATTCCGTCTAAAGTTGTCGTTTTTCCGGAGCTGGTCGATCCGGCTACAACCCCACTCAAGCCACTGGAAGCGCACAGATTGATAAAATCAAACATTTCCTCTGTGAGGGTTTCCTTCCTGATTAAATCATTCCTTCTTAGTTTACTGGGATTGACAAAACGGATTGATGCCTGAACGCCCCTTTCCTCATCGATAATCGGTGGGCAAACTGCGGTGATTCGAATATTATTTTTTAAGTACCCAGTCACAACAGGTGTTGCAGCGGATAAGGTTTTTTCTGATTGCTGAAATAATAATCGGATCATGATGTTTTTGGCTGATTCGGCTGACAGGAAAGTTTCCGGGGCACGAACCACATCCCCATTTTTATAATGCAGCACCACACTATCAAAACTATTGACATTGACTTCCTCCAGCTCCTTATCCTCATTTTCCAGATAAGGCGTTAAAATTCCGTATTCCCCCATTTCTGAAAAGATCCGATTAAGCAGCTCAATGCTGGTGTATCCATCGATTAATACACGATGATCTTCAATATACTTACGAATATCTTTCTTAATCAACGCCTCATTTTTTTTGACATCACCCAGCGCCTTGGAATTGGTTCGGCTGATATACTGTTGAATACGCCCGATCAGATCCAGCAGCTCCTGATTGCGCTTGTATTGACTGTTCATTCGATTTCCTCCTTCGCTTTTCTAAATGGAATTTTAAAAAGCTTACGTTTCGGACTTTTTTCTTTTTTAATGCGCTCTTTTTTTTGCCGTTTTTTTTGATTTCCCGATTTTCTTTTTTTATTTTTCTGATCCTTGCTTTCTTCTTCCTGGATCAGCTCCTGACTTAACTGGTTGAGTGCATCCACAAACTCCCGATTCCGTTTGGTTTGTTTAAGGGACTTAATGGATGTTTCCTCCAGATAAGCCATCTGAATATCCATACTGTAAGGAAAGGCATAATCGACGCCCCCGTATTTATCCCCCACCAGCAGCCAGGAGTCAAAATCCCAGGGGTTATTCAATACCCGGATAACATTGTCCCGAAACCCGGTAAAGTCCTGGAGCATGGCAGTGGTTCCATTAAAAAAGGAGATGCTTTTTAAATCACCGCCACCGACCATCACACACTTTCCATAACGTAATCCATACTGGGTAATCCAATCGTTGTGAAAGTTGGATTGACCATCAACGATGGCATATTTAAACTTCTGGCCCAGGGTAACAAACAGGTCAATGACCTGGGGTTCCACCACCTCCGGATAACTGAGCTTGGAATCCTCACTGCGGTATCCCAAAAAAGCCAGGTATTTATTCTTGGGGTGATTGACTAACGTTTTTAGCAGTTCTTCCTGGTCAAACCCGGCCATGGTAATAATCTTTCCCAGAGATCCACCTTCCTTATTGAGACTGGGAAAGAGATAGGATAAGGGACTGGCCTGATCTTCGGTGAAAATCAGAACCACATTTTCCTTTGTTTCTTCACTGATTTTCTTGGCCAACTCCAAACTGAGGGTTGTTTTCCCACCCCCCGGGGATCCCCATACGGTGATTACTTCCATACTGACGCCTCCTTTTCCATTATTGCGTGATGCTCGCTTTTCGGATCAATAAAAATTATCTTCTTGTCTTTTAAAAATTCACTCAATCGTTGAAAATCACAACGCATTCCCATAAACCTGCTTGATGGTTCCTGGTTTTGCTCCATTATATCCTCCGTTTCCTGATCATTTTGTTTCCCGAGGAAACAAGATCGTAAATCGTCCAATCCATCATTTCCTGTTTCCCGAGGAAACAACTTAAATGCCACCCGCCTTAAATACTTCTTCCTGTTTTTGTAAAAACTGGTTGGCTGTATCTTCATCCCCTCGATACATCAGGGCAAAGATGATATTACCATTCTTTTCCAAACCTGTGAGCAGCTGGGCCTGGGCTTTATTGACCAGCAGGGTCACCGTCGCCGGCAGCTCCGTATCATCTGAGAGTTTTTCTCCACCCATATCCACCCCGGTCTGGGTGGTCACCGCCAGAACTTTGACATATTGCAGTTCGGGATAAACGGTGCTCCGGTTACCCACTGCTTCGGCATTATTTAAAATCATCACCACATCCCCAGGCATCAGCTTTCCGGAAATCCCATTAGCAAAGTCCTTGATGGTGACCGAAACAATCTGTTTCCCGCCATCCAGGGCACTCATATAGTTCCCACTGGTGATCATGTCATTAACCAACTTGCTTTGCAGGACATAATCACCGGATTCCAGCTTTGCGGTGGAATACTTACCAATGACCTCATTCTTATTTTTGATGGCGTTAGCCGGCAAGTTATATCCGCTAACCTCCACTTCCTCAACATTCCGTTCGGTGAGTTGATCCCCCACCCGGATGGTTTCTTTGACCCGTACAATCGTTGTGGTATTGCCAATCATTCCTGTGCCTAGGGGCACAATCACCCAGGATAATAACAACGCAAAGACGACTACAAAAAAACCAATCAGCATCTTACCTCCATTTTTCACTGATACACCATCCTTTCTAACAGCATTAAAGCAATCATAAAACCCGAGCACAGAAATGGTGCGAAGGCAAACACTTCATTGCGCTTCAGATGCCTGGCCCGGGACCATAGCATACTTAAGAGTAATCCGATCATTAGACCGGTTACGCCAGCATCCCATCCCAGATAAAACCCACAAGCGGTGACAAGTTTAACATCCCCTAAGCCAATAGCCTGATCCTGTTTGGTTGTTTTTTTAATTAGCCAGCCAGAAACAGCCATCAGACTTCCCAGCGTCACTGCCCCAGGGATGGCCTGCTTCATTAACCATTCCCCGTTGATCCCAAGACAACCCACTAACAAAATCAGGGGATGGACAAATCGGGGTATCGTTTTTGTCTTAAAATCGAAGTATCCGACGTAAAACATCAGACACAAAAACAATCCGGTGCGTAAAATAATCACCGGATCATCAATCACCAATAATAAAAATAATAAAGGCGTTACCACAATGAATGTCGTGGATAAAAACGCCTTTTCAAACTGCCTTTTTAATACCGATCCCATATAGAACCAGCACCCCAATACGCCGGCAAACCCTAATGCTGCCATTTCCCCTCCTATTCCCACTCATTTAAATGGATGTAGGCATAGTGCTTACGGCCCCGATAATAACTGATGATGTGCGAAAGCATATCCAGAAAAGACTGATTATCTTTCTCGCTTTTCTTCAAAATCAGATAAGAAGACAACAGAATCGCCAGGCCACCGAAAAATGTTCCGATGGGATCGGCAAAGGTAACATAGTAAAGGGCACACAGAATGACGGTGATGCAGACCATCACTCCCATCAGGAATACTTCCTTTACCTCCATTCCCTCAATCACCTGACGGTTGGCTTTAATCCCCATGGGGATATACAGTTCCTCGTGATACTCCATCAATTCCTCCTTTCTCTGTTTCCCGAGGAAACAGCTTTATGTGATATAAGCCAGAATCACATCCCGAAACGGGATCAGGGTATTGACAATGACACAGAAGATTAAAACGTGTCGGATCCGCCGGATATATACACCCCTTTCGTCTGGCGAATGAATCATATGGGTAATACAATAACCCACCCGAAAGGCAACACCAACATTGATCAAGGTGAGCAGTAGGCCGTAGATGTTATTCAGATCCGCAAAATAATCAATGGTTTCCATGAGACTCCTTTCTCCGCAATTTTCTGTTTTTATTTTACCGACCGCACGGCCACCTCCGTGACTCGGGCAATGGTTAACGCCTTTCCCGATAAATTGGCATTGCCAGCATGAACCATAAACTGTTGTAGTAAGACCGGTGTGGAAATTCCCGCTGCCAGGGCACCAAAGCCAATGGCAAAATCACCGGTGGCCATCAGTACATAGGATAGTGACAACAGTGACAGCTGGATAATGGTGGTAATCCCGGCCTTGAAAAAGGTCATCATAAAGGGGGCAAACACCCCGTTGTCACTTTCAATGAGTCCCACACAGGCCAGTGGAAAACCGATCTGCATGATCCACATCTGAAAACCCCGGGCCAGCATTTGAAAATAGAGGATCAATGCACCAATGAAAAAAACAAGCACCGCAAATGGCCCCATATTTGCTTCAATTAAGTTCTTAACATAGTTTTCTTCGTATAGAAACTCTGAATTCATACTGTTCAAGATTTCATACAGCACCCCCGTACACACCCGGGCAAAGATCTGATAGAGCATCGGAAAAGCCACAATCATGACCACCGCTTTAACCGTTCGTTGCAGCATCGCCATGGGATCGCTATCCGGATCACCGCCTGTCCAGGTGATATAGGTTTCAAAGCCACTCTTAGAAAACTTAATTACCAATAGTAATAGGGCCAGTTGATAAAAAATTTGCGTCAGCCCTGTGGACAAATCGAGTCCCGAAACATCTCCGATATATTTATCGATGTAAAACACCTGCTCCGCCAGATTCTTGATGCTGCCGGTGATCACTCCGCTATTATTAACTGAATCATAAATGAAATTTTTAAAGATTGTATACATGGTTCTTCCTTCTCTCTTTGATAAAAAAAGAAAAAGAACGGTTCAAACCACAACCGTTCTTCTTAAATCTTTGCATTTAAGATGTGGGGATATTTGAGAACAACGCTTGAATGTTTGAAGTAATCGACGGCAAAATCGTATTCCCAATGATGTCCCGAAATCCATACAAAAACAGTGCCACGCCCAGCAACCCGACAATCCACATCCCCGCGCCCTCAATAATTGAACCGGAATCGGTTTTCACTTCTTTCGCTTCGCCGTTTACAAATTTTGCGTGCTTAAGCACTAGGGATCTGCCCAACGATTCTGCGACATTTTTTAATTTTAAAGCCATTAAATTTCTCCTTTAAATATTATTTTTAATTTCTCATGTTTCCTCGGGAAACAACTTTTCAGGAACTCGGGAAGTAGCTTAAGAGCATGGTGATAAAACCATTGACCGTCATTCCAATAACCAGATAGACCAGCGTCGTTTTCATGTTTTCTTTATACTTAATTTTTTCATGATCGTCAGCCTGTAGCCGTTTGACCACATTCCAGCCGATGACAATCAGCGCCAAAAGCGGCAAAACAATATAGAGTGCCAGGGACGCATCGGTCAAAAGCTTAACTAATCCGGTTACCCATACAAATTCTGTCAACATCGCCATCACCTCCTTTCATCAGAAGTTTCAACGCTTCCTTAAATCTGATAGCGCTTCCAGATTCCCCATAATTGGATTCCATTCTCCTGGTGGGTTGATCTAGCATCGCTGCGGATCATCCGGAGCTTGTTATTATGCTCTTTGCTGCCTAATCCATAGAAGTCATTAAATGACCATTTGCTTATGTCCGGGGATGTCATAATCGCCGGATCATTCCGACTGGTTACCAAGTTATAGGGACGTCGGATCCGACTGACTTCATTGGCTGTCAGCAGCTCCCGACCCACCAGATTCACCGATTGACTGGAATTGGAAGTGTAATGCTGCTGGGACGATGACAAGGAATAGGATGTGGTGGTATATTTCCCCAGTCGTTCGGAAACTTCCTTTTGCGTTTCCAGATCCTCGGCCTGAAGATAAATCCAGGTTTCACAGTTGGATCGGATAATCCGGGCAATCTCCCGACCATATTTTTCTTCCAGTTGTGCCAGAGATTGAACAAAAATGTTAAAGCGGATCCCCCGACCGCCACCAACAGAAAGCTGGGTGGCAAACTCTGGAATCTTGGTAAAGTTCCCAAACTCATCCAGCACATAATTGACCCGGATCGGTAAACGTCCGCCCAGCTTATCTGCAAAATCCGACAGCGCACTGTAAACTTGGGTGCAGAACAGTGAAGCCAGAGAGTAATAGGTGGTTTTACCATCAGGTAGAATCATAAATACCGCCGTGGGCCGACTGCCAATGTCTTTGGGGCGAAAATCCGTTTTCCGGGTCATTTCATAAATCAGCGGATTGGTAAAGAGTCTTAAGGTCGTCAGCGCGCTGGTGTAAAAGCTGCCCCGGGTCTTTGATGGGGCAATATCGGAAATAGCTACCAGCCCCAAGGCCGGATGTGTCGGATTCTCAACTTTCAGTTTCTTCATATATTTGGCCAACATCATCTCGTCCCCTTGTTTGGGAGCCTTACACATCTCGGCTATGAAATAAAATACGTTGGTCAGGTTCTGATACTCCGGATTGTCCATGTTTTCAAAAACCACGATCATAATGCAGCTGGCAATAATACTGGCTTCACCGTTGTTCCATAGTTTTTCCCCCTTGGCTTCCCCGACCAGTGCTCCGGTGATATCCCAAACATAATCGATGGCCTGAGACATATTTCCGCTTTCGACCGCATCGATAATCGACTGAAGAAAGTTGTAGTGATTACTTTTAAGGGGATCTTTAAAATCCAGAGCAAACAGGTCAATACCGCATTTTTTTAGAAATGGGGCCGTATAATCGTAGTTCTCGCCTTTGGGATCCGAAACAATCACCGATTCTCTGGCCATTGCCAACAAGCCGATGGTTTGCAGGATCACGGTTCGCCCTTTACCACAGCGGGTTGCG
Source organism: Firmicutes bacterium HGW-Firmicutes-4 (assembly GCA_002841405.1). GTDB lineage: Bacteria > Bacillota > Clostridia > Eubacteriales > Eubacteriaceae > Acetobacterium. The sequence goes on from PGZR01000091.1 coordinate 31,569, forward strand.
CCGATGATTAGGCCGTGAACGTCTTCCCCGATAAAATAGACCTTTTCATTTCGTAATCCCTGTCGATCTTTCCCAATAATCAGGCCACCCATTTTAAAGGGCTTTTTATTTTCCGTGATGGTTTTCTCAACCCAGTAGTTACCTTTTTTAATCTGTCTTCTTTCCTCCTTTCCGCTGCGTAACAAAAATTGAATAAAGGGATTATTCTTGCGGATGACCACGTAATCAAAGGCCCGATCCTTCTTGTTGGGATCCAGCCAACGGGCCGAACCATGCTGATTCTGACCGGCCGGTCGGGGGGTTTGAATATCCGGGGTAATACTGATCAGCTCACTCTTATAAGTTTTGCTTTGGCCAATAAAAAAAGCCACTGCCATAAACAGGGCAAAGGCCAGACACAGAAGATACATGTGAAAGGTATTTTCTCTCGCAACAACATAATCAAACACTTCCTTTAACGGGACGTTATAGGGTAAAATCCCCTGTCCTGTCATAAAGCCATCAATGGTCCGGATAAAAAACAGACTTCCGATGGCCAGCAACACAAAGACGAATCCTGCCATCAGCCCACGAGCAATTTTTAATTTCACATTTTCACCACCTATTTCGATACCCGGACATAATAAAAGGTTCCGGATTCATTCTCCAGCTTAAGCCGATCCTTCATTACCAGTTCGGCCTGAAAGTCCCGGTTTGTCCCGTTTAGTGATAAGCTCAAGCTGCCATCGGTAAAGGTATAGTCTCCCTGATCATGGCCCTCATGCCCTGCTTCATCTTCTGATAAAGCGTGGCCATCGGTCATCGTATAGTGACCGTCTTCTGTCAGGATCAACTGTAAACTACCTTTTTCATAGTTCCAGGTACCTACTAAACTTTTTTGGTTTGTCGTCACCGCTTCACCGCCGATTTTTTCATAGGTGAGATTTCCCCCTTCTGATTTTATTTTCAATGTGCCATCGCCATGCAATTCATAGGGCATGATAATTTTACCCGCTCCACCTGTTAAGCTGCTCTGATCCCAATCCTCCTTTGTTCCGTCAGCTTTGATTGTATAATCCAAGTGGAGGATAATTTCCTTCTTGTCATAATCATAGGTACCGCCTGTATTGGCATTCCCTTTGCCATACCCCATGGTAAAATTTCCATCGTCATTTAGCGCAATATAGGTATTGCTGTCTTTGTTGTACCATTCGCCGGTTACTACCGGCTTTTTAAAAATATCAGTGACCAGATCGGCTATGTCGCATCCACAAGTTACGACTGCCACTGTACCAACCAACAATATCAGCAGTATTATTCTTTTAATTTGTCAATCCTCCTTTCATTTTTTTTGGTCTCTTTTAACTGCTATCCAAATAGTACATCGACTTCCTCCATTTCCTGATTCTTGTTTCCCGAGGAAACAGATTTCCTTCAAGCTTCCTGCGCCCACTCATCTTCTGCTACCTCCTGAAGGGCTGCTTTTTCTCGCTCCTTAGAAATATGCTGCAACAATTGATTCCAGTCTTTATGGGGTTCTGGTGGTATTTTTAAATCAAAGTTATATTTCCCCGGGCTTTCTTCCTCAACAGCATTAATCAGCTCCAGAGTGTTTTTATGTCCGGGTTCATCATTATCCAGGCACATGACCACATTCTCAATCTCCGGGTGTGTTTCCAGATAATGCAGCAGCCCAATATGTTTGAAAGGACAGCATATCAATGGGTGCTTCAAATACCAGTACCTGATTTCCTTTGCCTTCATGAATAAAAGGATAGTGCTTGTCTGAATTTTCTACAATCCCTTTAAATGGTTCCTTTCCAGGGACATCGTAGGTACCCCGAAGGGAAATGCTCTTAACCACTCCATTTTCATCAAACCCACAAAAAGCACAATTATGATTTTTATCTTCATAGATTTTGTGATGCTTGACATAGTAATTCACCACCTCCGGGTCAATACAGCGGGTTTTTATCAGATACGCAAAAATCCGCCGATAATTGGCGGATTTTTCTGGTGACTTAAAGATGCCATCATTGGTTTTTTTATACTCCCGGGCTTTTTTGATATAGGTTTTTGCCACCTCACTGGGTTCGGGATGATGATTGATAAAGGCTGCCAGCTCATGGATTGCTTCACCCATGCTTTTTTTCTCCGTATACATAACAAACTGAATAATCCCGCCACCCGCTTCTTTTGAATCATCGGAAAGACAATTCCAACGATTTAAATCGGGATCAATAAATAATCCACCCTGATTCCTGACTTTAACTTGATTTCCGATCTCAACCAGTTCATAACCATTGGCCATAGCATAATCAACGATGCTGATCGCTTTGATCTTTTCAAACACTTCCTCCGGTAAACGCCCCATCCTTCTCTCCTTTCCTGTTTCCTCGGGAAACAAGCTTAAGCTTCCTGCGCCCAGTCTTCTTCATAATCCAGTTCCGGTTCAAAGCGGTTTCTTTCGGAAATATCGATAATCTCTGGATCATTCTCAATTCCCTGTTTTAACTGATCAATCCGTTCCATCATCTGATCGGCTGACACATTGGATCGGGCATAGCTTGATACATCCAGTCCCTCGCTGTTCATTTGAAAACGCTTCTTTAAATACCCCCTGATAGGCCATAAAATCTTTATAGGTTTCCCGATCCATATCCTTCGCGATAATCGGTTTATTCATTTCTTTGGCCAAAATAATCTCACTGATCATGCCTTCGGATAATGTATTACCATGCACCCAGATCTCTTTGCACTGCTTAAGCAGTTCGATCCCCATTTCAAGCCCCTTATCCCGCTGGCTTGGGATGGTGTCGTCCAGGTATTGGGTAAAGATGGTATGGGGAGCAAGTGGCAGCACATTAAATTCGCTGGCCTGCCGGCACCATTCTTTGGCCCGATTCATATTGTCATCCATGCTTCTTTCTTCGTTCGCCTTCAGTGGCGAACACACATATACCATTTTCATGTCAGTTATCCCCCTTATTTTTGTTTCCCGAGGAAACAATATTAAAGTTTACATTAAAAAACACGACTAAACTTCTTAGGTTTAATCGTGCCTTTTTGCTTATTTGAAAAGTTATCGTGTCGCTCTTACAAGTTTGAACTCAGTGTTATTACATTTGCTACATGGAGAAACCTTTTTTCCTTTAACTGCCGTAATTTCATTACCACACTTTGTACACTTGTAAATGCCCGATTGTTCAACAATTGTCCCAGTTTTCATATTATCACCTCCAGACTATCAAATTGAATTCATTTCGCTTAGATTTCTGCTAAGTTCATTTTACTCCTAATATAATTCTCTGTCAAATTGCTAAATATGATTGGTAATAAAATGGTTTTCCCATCCAAGTTCCGTAACTACTACGATACCCTTCAGAAAGGGATATCGTCTTCATCAGCCATTAGATGAAAATCCTCATCCAGTCCCATCACCCCATTTCCCATTCCGGTTGACAAGCCATTTTGATTACTGCCGTTATTCTCCTTTCGCTTGGTGGAAATGAAATAGACCTCATCGGCCACCACTTCGGTCACGTACCGGCGCTGACCATCCTGGCCATCATAGCTCCGCACCTGTAATCGCCCCGACACCCCAATTTGACTGCCCTTGGATAAATACTGTCCGACAAACTCAGCCTGCTTGCCCCATACCACTAGGGGTATAAAATCCGCTTCCTTTTGTCCATCTTTGTTTTTAAAGCGCCGATCCACCGCCAGAGTGAATGTCGCTACGGCTTTACCGGTAGTGGTATTTTTCACCTCCGGATCTCTGGTCAGCCTGCCAACTAAATTTACTTTGTTCATCAACTTCTCCTTTAATTTATATTTCCCTGTTTCTCGAGGAAACAGAAATGAGCCAATAAAAAAAGATCTATCTCATTTGCTGATAATACGATTCAGCTTGATATAAATCTCCGTTAGTGTTTTCTGCACTGATTTTAATTCAGGGGCATTGATCTTTCCCATATGGCAAAGCTTGGTTAACTGATTAAGATTCGTGCCGATCCTGGTCAGATCCTTTGAAAAATCTTTGAGTCCGTCTAAAACGACTAACTGCCCGCCGGCATAGGTTTCTCTGACATATTGTCCCACCGTCATGTTGGCCATTTTTGCATTGGTTTCTATTTTAGAATACATATCCGCTGTACACCGAAACGAGATGGTGCAGGGATAGGTTTGGCTTTTTTCTTTGGCAGCGTTCACGGTATTTTTAATGACTTCATCCAGGTCATCCTGGCTCAGGTAGAAGATCAGGCCCAGTTGCTGCTTAATTTCATCACTGGGAATGGTTAACCCATTTTCATACCGATAGATTTTTTTTCGTGAGACTCCCAGCATCGTTGCCAGGGCATCCTGGGACAATTCTTTTTCCAGACGTAAACTGCATAGTGTTTTCTTTTTTATCTCAATCACCTCCATCCTGTTTCCTGAGGAAACAAATAGAACCATTACTGTTTATTTAATGTTTGAATTACTTTATCACCAACCAGTATCTCAATTTGAATAACTTGTTTTGATCCGTTAACTTTAACCGGACGAATTGTGTATTGCGTTTGATTCTCTGGATTAATAAAAGTACCTTCTGCTAAATATTTATCAGAAACGGTTGTTTCGTTTACCAAATAATCAACCATAAAAACATGATATGTCGGATAGAGAACCATCGTAATTAAATTTGCATTGAACTGAATTTCCGAAAATTGAATTTTACTTTCTTCCTCAACATTTTGAGGGGGTATCATTTCGAAAGTATTTGAATCCATTTGATAATATGGCTCTGCAAACAACTCGTTAATACTATTAATGAGTTGATGCGGAAAAACAAACGCCCAATACCCTGCAAACACAAATGCCAAAGCAAACAAAAAAACTGATCCAAAAGATTTAAAATATCTCATTGTCAACTCCTTATATAAATTTTGACATAATTAATATCCTTATACAAAACGCAACCTGTAATGCGTTTTATTTGTTCACACTTACCTTCATCTTGTTTCCCGAGGAAACAAGAATTTATAATGCACAGGAAACGGCTTCGATATAAATCTGAATTTCATGCTCATTGCTTTGAGCAGTAAATTGATTAAAACCGACAAAGATATCACTTAATCCATTGTTGATCAGATCAGTGACTTCGTTTTTTCCTTGCCAATCCGACAATTCCTCAAGGCTATTTAGAAATATTTCTGTTTCGCTTTTTTCAATACAGATAAGATAGACCCCTTTCTTTTCAATATCTGCTTCGAAACAGTTTTGGTTTTTTCTGCCACCCAGGGTGCCAAGATATTCCAGATTGAAAATCTCTTTTTCATTTGCCCAATTTGCAAATTCAATTATATTTTTAAAATCCAGTTCATTCATTTGTTTGTCCTCCATCATAATTTTCTATCCTGTTTCCCGTGGAAACAGGTATTTTCTTTTCCGGGGGTTTGGGGGTGTCCCCCATACTTCATTTTCTCAGCAGGAGAAAACAAGATCTGAATGTTTCAGATGGGCCGTTCGCCCTTCTGTAAACATTCGGGAATCTTGCCCTTCGTCCCAACTCCGGTCTTTTGGGCGTTACAAATGGGCATTTGTAACGCCCGGGTGATTGAAAAAAAAAATAGGGGGCTGATCGGCCATAATCTAGGCATGTTTTTCGATCCTTTCATGCTTTTTTAAAATTTCATCGATTTTTATTGTGGTTAAATTTGTGATACTTGCTATCTGCCGGGGGCTTTTCCCTTCACTTTTTAAATTTAAAACCTTATTTTCGATGGATTCTTCGCTTTCACCTGGGATTTTCGAAATATTTTCGTTTTTAATTTCTTCAATTTGAAGGGTCTGCATGGGTTTTTGTTCAAATAGCTGATTTATTCCAGAAAATAAATTGGTTTTCAGATTTTCAATGTAAGCTTGATTATCATTTAATCTATTTTCAAGTTTTTTAATGATGAAATCCTTCTTTTCATTTTCATTCTTATAATTTTCCAGCAATTCCATTTTTCCGTTTAAGCCCATATCCACGATAATTTCTTTCATTTCGCTGTTATGATATTTTAACCGGTCATTTTCTAATGCTAATTCTTCTTTTTCGGCCTGAAGCTTGGCGATAATTTTTTCCAATGTCGTAATATCTTTGTGATCAGCTTTGATCACAATCTCATCATTTGAATTTCTACCGTCATTCTGGTTGGCTAAATCTGCTCGTTGCTTTTCAATCGGTAATCGATCACGAACATTTTTTTTATGTTGATCATCCACTTTATCTTTTAACTGATCAACATCCGACTGAGGAAGTTCCGTTTCAACCTCACAGACTACCGCATCCTCATAATCATCTCTGGGTGATTCCACCACCGTTTTATCATCTTTAAGACCCCATGGTTTCTTCGGTTTTTTACTAAAAACCATTTGATCGAATGATCTGCCTTTATTTTTCATTCTTATTACACTCCTTTGAATTTTTATTTTTCATGTCAGTCCATCGTTACACCGGGTGCTTTTTTTGCTCCGACGCATTCTCGGGGTTCCGTTTACGCACCGGGTGCGTTTTTTGCTCCAACGCATTCCCGGGGTTCCGTTTACGCACCGGGTGCGTTTTTTGCTCCAACGCATTCCCGGGGTTCCGTTTACGCACCGGGTGCGTTTTTTGCTCCAGCGCATTCCCGGGGTTCCGTTTACGCACCGGGTGCGTTTTTTGCTCCAACGCATTCCCGGGGTTCCATTTACGCACCGGGTGCGTTTTTTGTTCCGACGCATTCCCGGGGTTCCGTTTACGCACCGGGTGCGTTTTTTGCTCCGATCATCCAGTCTGGTCTGCTACTGCACTGGGTGCACTTTTTGATCTAACCTCCGGCTTGATCGGCTACTGCACCGGGTGCCTAATGCGTATGTTTATTTTAAAGAAATTAGTTTCTTTTTAATCATCTCGTTTCCCGAGGAAACAAATTTATAATTCCTGCTCCCAATCATAGCTGCTGTTTTCTTTTTGCTTGATCTTTTCTTTCAAGGCTTCTCCTTCCAGCCTTTTTTTCATATGAGTTAATGGGTAATAATTGGAATCCTTACTCTTGCCGGATCGTAAAGCGGTAAGAATATTCCTGGCATTCCTAGCAAATTCATCCATTTCTTTCTGGTGCATTTTTTTCGTCCGCTCACTTCTTCTTTGGCAATTTCTCTCAAACTGCTCCAGTAATTTTTCTTTAGTAAACCGCTCCGGCGGATAGAGTTTATTATTTCTGCACTTCTTACCATCCGGTGTCGTAAACGTGATGTGCTTATGATGATCCCATTGGACTTCATAGCCGAGTTTTTCCATATTCGATATAAATTCATCCTGGCTAAAGGAATGCTTTACGCACTCTTTAACGGCCAGAAATAATTCATATTTCCAGCTCTGTCCCTGCTTCTGTTTTTCATACTCTCCCTGTTTAACGGTATGCAGCTTCTCATTATTGTCTTCAGGCTGAACCACCTGGTCCTGGTCATTTTGCTTATCCCACCAGATCCGGATATTTTCCTCCCGACACAGCTCCAGGGATTTATTCTTGATGTCCTCCAGATCGGCTTTGCTGATATGCCATTTTGCACCGGTTTCAGCATTTACTGAATTGATGCAGAAATGGTTATGGATATGATCCCGATCCGTATGGGTTCCAATGACGACCTGGAAGCCGTTAAAAATATCGGTTTCTTCTATCAGTCGGCGCCCAATGTCATGGATGAGCTGCATATCCTGTATTTCTGGTGGAAAGCTCTGTTCGGCATGAATATAAAGTCGTCCACTTTCCTTGTTATACATATTTTTGATCAGCATGAATTCTTCATAGGCACTCTCGGATGAGCAGTTAATGGTTGACACCAGGTGATTTTCTTCTTCCATCTTCTTGGTGTAGTCAATACAGTTCCGCATTCCGGTTTTTGTTTGGCCATGCTTGAACTTGATGATCTTGAATACCGCCATTTAACTGCTCTGGAAAAAATACTGATCCAATGCCAACTCAACCGTCATCTGGATGTCACCTTCATCCTCCAGATCATGAAAGTATTTTTCGATAATCTCCGGTGATATTTTATAGGTTTTTTCAGGTTTCTTTTTTGAAACCTTATCTTTGAAAATTTCATTGAGTACATCGATTGTAATTTCAGCACTTTCCATTTTTTTTCGGATGATGTTGGCTTTATGATAGGATATCTTATTTCCATCCAGCATAAAGGATCTCACCACGTCCTGTTCGGCATCAGAGAGATAGGACAGCTCCACTGCTGACTTGATACTTAGTTTACCACTGTCGCAAAGATCTTTTAATCCTTGGGTCAAATTGTTGTGGATCTGCACATATGAAATAATCTGACGCTTGCCGATATTGAATGGATTATCCTTTTCCAACTGATCGTATTGAGATCGCTCAATTTCTGATAGTTGTGCCTTCCTTTTATTGAGTATTTTCATCAATTGATGGCGTCTGGTTAAAATTTTAGCTTTTTCGGAAATGACATAGTCATTAAGGCTGCGCTTTTTAATATTTGTTTCAATCAGCATCAGTTCAGCAGCGCTATCATCTTTTAAACCCTCATAAATAACCGCATGAATATCTCTTTTTCCAAGTCTTTTACAAGCTTTTCATTGTACTTGGTAAAAATGTGATTCTTGAAATCAATGAGACGATTAACTTCAATTCTAGCATAAATTGAAGATTCAGAATAATCAGCCATATTTACTTAACATCCTTTCAATAAAGAATAAAGACCCGATATGGGTCCGATTGATTTTGTTTCCTCGGGAAACAGAATTCTATGTTGAATAATCTCTAAATTGTGTTCCTCGTTCCATATGCGCTTTGATCGACACCGGTCGCTGCCATTGTCTGGTGAACGCTTTCCATTCCATCGAATACTCGGTTTTAAACGGTTTGGAATCCCGCCTTAGTTGGGCAAAGGGCATGGCTCCCATCCGGTATACTTTCTGGAGCCGATTTTCATTCGCTTCCATATCATCACCAATCAAGACATAGCATTTAATCTTTTCCCGATTAAATCCCCCTTTAATTAACTTATCACAAGCAGTTCTGAAAGCCGGCAGCGACTGATCGGTATCACAGGCCAACCATAATTCATCAATTTTTAGACTTCTGACATTCTCAACGAAATAATCATCGATCAAATTTGATTGCAATCCCCCTTTAAACTGGATCCGTCGCTGCGACCGTAACATTTCAAACACTTTTTCTTTATGCTTTTTACTGGTCTGAAGAAAATTATTGTCCTGGATAATATTTCCAGGACAAATAGGTAATTCTTTTAAGCGCCCCTCAATCTTTGGTACGATGCACCAGGGACATTGATTATTACATCCCCTGCTGGTAAAAATAATGTTTGGTATTGTTCCTGAAGCTTGATGCAATAGTCCTTGTCCCAGGTAAAGGAACAGGAAATATGAATCTCATCAAACGTTGGAAAAAGTGAAAACATGGGTGCCTGGATGATTCCACCCGGATAATAGGTCTGGGGATCTTCAGGCGTGTAACTGGTTTTCTTTGGGAAAACCCGAAGTATCTACTTATCCCAGTTCATTTCAATTAATTTGTTGCACTAATTCAATATAGCGCTTATTGATTTCATCATCCGTCATATTCTGCCGATTATAAAAGACTTCTTTCTCAAAAAGTTCGACTGGATGAGTGACATGATTTCCATTATTATCAATTGTATAACTGATTCCAAAGCATCCCAGCTCCAGCTCTTCCAGCCATTCTCCTGTAACTTCAGCTTTTACATCTAGGTCTTTTATCTGTCCACAGTACGGACAACGTAACTGATCGGACGTTTCAGCGAAGTGCTTGCCAACGATAAATTCTTTATCACAACCATAACAGACATATTTCACCAAATCGTCTTCATAGTGCTTTTCACCTGATTCTTTTTCCCAAATTAAATTCGCCATCATTTTGTATATGATATAAATACCATAATCCTCCTTGTAAAATTCCTTTGAAATTACTTCTTCCACCAAGCGGAAGAAGTAATTTAAGGTATGTGCGTCGTGATAGTGACTTACTTTTCACTATTTTCAAAATATTTTGATAAGGCTAATTCCAGAATATCAATAATCTCAGCTTCTCCTTTGTTCCCAAAATACTTTTTTAAAAGAATCGTTGGAATTTTGAGTAGTTTCTTTTTTTCATTATCTTTGTGGCGCAATAACCGTTCCAGCGATTCTTTCGTTAATCCTTCATCCAGGGAAAGTTTTTTTATTGCCTTAGCTTTTGAATCTGTTATTCTAATGCCATCATTAATCAAATCCCGAACCAGTTCCTGATCAGCTTCCTCAAGATAACTTAATTCGACTGAGGATTTGATCGATAGTTTACCTAAATCCATTAAGTCCTTTAAATCACTAAATAAAAAATCATTTATTCTGACATAATTACATATTTGAGATTTTCCCAAGTGAAATGGTTTTTCCTCATCCTTTTCACTGTGATGGTCTTCCGTATTCTCTTTCAATAGATCCGTTCTTAGTCCCTGTTTTTTTATTAATTTATGCCACTCCGTGATAATTCTGGCCCGATCAGATAATTTGAAGTCTTCAATATTACGCTGCATCAGATTCGTTTCTATTACAATTAGTTTAGATTCATCTTCCGAGATGTTCTCCATAATCCTGGCATGGATCTTTCCGATTCCCAGGCGCTTACAAGCATTGACCCGGTTGTGTCCAGCCAATATTTCAAACATCCCAGTTTCAGTGGGGTGATCTCTAATAATAATAGGTGTCAGAAGCCCTCTTAACTCTATACTTTTCATCAGTTCTAACATATCCACTTCCGAATAAGGTGCAAAAATATGATCACCAAATCCAATCAAACGATCCGTTTCAATCATGACCAGACAGCTATCCTCGTCGTCATCAAGATTAAACATACTATCGTAATTTTTTTGATTCTCCACTACTTTCACCTGCTTTGTTAATTTTCAACTAATTCTTTTGCTAAACGCTCATAAGCTTCAACCGCTTTGATAATGCTTTCCTTTTCTCTTTTGATTGTAAATTTATCGTGCAATTCTCTGACACTAAGAGATAACTTCCCAGCATCAGCTACTTTGGATAATGATGGTATTTTAGAATCATATACGTGGATCCGTTCACCAAACACATCCATAATAATATTTTCCATCTCTTTGGTTGATTTTAGTTTTGGCGTATATTTTGTAATCAAAATTCCGCCAATCACCAATTTCCGATTGATGTGTTTCTTCTTAACTGTTTTAATCGTATTAAATAATGCTTCGATCCCTTTAACTGCCCAAAACTCAGGAGCAACAGGTATAACGACCATATCTGCTGCTGCCAAGGCATTGATCGGAAGCATAAGCAGTGAAGGCATACAGTCAATAAGTACATAATCATAGTCGGTTTTATACTCATCAAGAATTCCTTTGAGCACAAACTCTCTCATGGTTGCGTTCACCAGCTGAATTTCCACATTCGATAACTCAATATTCGAAGGGAGAAGATCAACCATTTCTTTATGCAAAATGACTTCTTCTTTAGCAGGAAGGTCTTCATCATAAATTGATTTTGTCATCAATGTCGATATGGTCATTTTCAATTCATCTGGTCTTTGCACCCCCGATTGCATGGTCAAGTTACCCTGGGAGTCCAGGTCGACCAGCAATACCTTTTTTCCTAATTTACCTAATTCCCATCCCAGGTTATAGGTCGAAGTAGTTTTTCCGACACCGCCTTTTTGATTAACTATTGCAATTGTCGTACATTTCTTTTCCATTAATATCCTCCAAAATTTTATAAAAAAAAGAGACTCTTTCGAATCTCTATTTACTTCGTCCACCGGGTGGAAAAAGTTCGTTATTAATTTTATGTAAAACACTTTGAGTAAAAGTCTCAGTTTCTTATTCTAGTCAATTGCTATTATTGCTTTCTGACGAAAACGATCGGTCAACTGGTTATAGCCGTTTAGTATAAATTTCACGATATAGTCTGCATCCACCTCTATATTTGTATTAAGTATGGCCAGACGAATCAGATCTTCATTGAGAACCGGGATATGATAGCTCTCTGTTATTTCATCGAACAATTCAAGAAAATCGTGAATAAACAGATCATTCTTTCTTTCAATATCTGATGGATAACCTTTACTGATTAGTGCAATATTATTATCAAAATTTGGAGCCATACTTAAGAATACTCCAGTTTCAGGGTCTCTTAGAAATCCATAATTTTCAGTATGACGATCCATATTAAAACAAATTGTATCTAAAAACAGAATATCCAGGTATTCTCTGGCCATAGCCGCATTCAGTTCCTGAATTCGATTGTAGTTAAATCCATAGTCGACCTCGTCGCCAACAAGACTTCTTGCCGGTTCATAGTTCAACTTTGCCCCATTTGTGAAATCCCGACTCTTAATTCCTTTGTCCCAGGCTTCACAGTATGCCATACTAAATCCCATTAAGGTTCCTAATTCATGAATAAACAATTCAGAAAACACTTCCAGTTGATTACCCAGCTTATATAACCACCATTGACCATTTTCCAGACGCCAGCACTTTTCAAAAGAACCGATATTTGTCAGTTCCGGTGTACGACTATTTATGATTTCAGGCCGGTTCACCTGATTAAAGCTGTCCGGATCTCCCAACAATGCTAAATTATCAAAATAATTCTGACTAAAGCGAACCTGATTATAATCTAAGCCTGTTTCTTCATCCAATTTGATCCAGTAAGTATCGGTGATCGTTGATCCATTGACTCGCATGGAAACTTCCGCATCATCAGCACTGGTCAATCTCAAAACCCGTTTTAACAATCGTGAATTAGTCCGGTGCCGATCAATGGCCCGGCTTTCCAGCCATTCAACTAAGCTACCATTTCGCTGTAAATATAAAGGCAGAAGACCTGATTCAATCGGAACAATGTCGTCATTGACGATTTGGGCAATTTTTTTATCTCGACTCATTAAATAACCGTTTATTGGCTTCATTCTCCACCTCATTTTGATATTAATACTAAACCTCAACGATAGAAACTATATTATAACATTCTTTCGCGTTGACCGCTTTAAGTTTTCATTACCACTAGTCAAAATCTGCTCCTCTCATCTTGATCAACTCCTCCATATGCGTCATCTTCATAGGTTCTACTAATCCTTCCAGTCAGCAATATCAATGGCTACTTGGTTAACCATAAACAGGTTCGTTTCCAGTGATTCATTGTAAAGCATGGTTTGAATGTATGCTTTTGAATTTACAATTCGATCCGTGATATTTTTAAATTTATGAATAATATTGTCAATATGAGTTGGCTCCAGACGCATTAGTGCTGCTCTCACCAACTCCTGGCATTTACTGTCGCCATTGACCACAGTTGCCGGCGCAAAATACATGTCCAATAAATTCATTTTAATATCATCGATAATTTGATCATTGACTTGTGATTCTCTATTCTCCGAAAACACTTTCGTTTCAAAGTAGAAATCAATCTTTTCAAATTCCGTCAATCCATCTTTCATGCTTAACTCTTTTTCAACCGAGACATAGTTTGACTGACTGAATAGAATCTCAGTATTACTTATATCAGTATTATTTATATTAGTATTATTTAGTCGTTGTTTTGACGGTTCCGGAATCGTTGTTTTGACGTGTCCAGAATCGTTGTTTTGACGGTTCTGTAACAAATCGCACTTATAATGCATCACATCCAACTCTGTGGGAGCTCTATTATTTACCATCATATTCTCAAGAAACTTACCAACATAAATCAAATTTGGTTTTTGTAGTCCCTGGCGTTTTTCCTCAACGAGACTTTTTTCTTTCAATT
>PGZR01000092.1 GCA_002841405.1 Firmicutes bacterium HGW-Firmicutes-4
AAGCGGGGATATTTTTCCAGCAGATCAACACCAGATTCGCCAAAGAACTCGATATAGGCTTCGTCCAGAATCACCAGCGAAGGGACCGTATCCAGAATTTTGACAATATCTGTCCGACTAAAAATGTAGCCAGTGGGGTTGTTGGGGTTACAGATATAAAGCAGCTTGGCCTGATTCTCGCAGGCGGCCGTAATCATACCCTCTACATCGGGAATGTGTCCCGGTAGATCCGGTATCATAATATGTCTGGCATTGGCAATGGTGGCCCAAATGTCGTACATTGAAAAGGAGGGCGAGTGGGAGACCACTACGTCACCGGGATCCACAAAGGCTTGGTTTATCATTGCAATCAGCTCATCAGAGCCGGAACCACAGATAATGCCTTCGCCTGGGACACCGGTGTAGTCGGTAATAGCTTCAATCAGTTCGGGAAAACAGGCCTCCGGATAACGGTTTAAATCAGTGTTACAGATGTCGTCGCTAAACTTTCGTTTGAGCTGCATGGGAAAGTCATAAGGACTTTCATTGGCATTGACGATGATCTCAAACTGCGGGGCGTCCACCTTGTAGGCAATTAATTGCTGGATGTTTTTTCTTATCAGTGCTTCCATTAGTCTTCAAACCGCCTTTCAACTGCTTTTGCATGGGCATCTAATCCTTCGGAACGGGCAAAGGCGGCAATCTTTGGATAGACTGACTGCAATGCGGCCTGATCATAGGATAAGATGCTGGATTTTTTCAGATAGTCATAGACTCCCAGAGGTGAGGAGAATTTGGCCGTGCCGGAGGTCGGCAGGGTGTGGTTGGGGCCGGCAAAATAATCGCCCAGGGGTTCTGGGGTGTAGGCACCCATAAAGATGGCACCGGCATTTTTTACTTTTTCCAGCGAATCCATGGGGTGTTCGATCAGGAGTTCCAGATGTTCGGGAGCAATCTGATTGGAAAGCTCAAAGGCTTCGTCTAGATCTTTGACAATAAAGACAAACCCATAATCATCCACTGATTTTTTGGCGATTTCTTTGCGGTTAAGGTCTTCACTGATCTGCCGGTAGACTTCTTCAATGACGTGCACCCCTAACGCTTCGGAGGTCGTTACCAGAATCGGCATCGCCAGTTCGTCGTGTTCGGCCTGCGATAGTAGATCGGCAGCAGCATAAACCGGGTTAGCATTTTCATCGGCAATGATCAGCACCTCGCTGGGACCGGCAATCATATCGATATCAACTTTGCCAAAAACTTCTTTTTTAGCGGTGGCCACATAAATATTACCGGGACCGACAATTTTATTGACCGGTTTAATGGTTTCCGTGCCATAGGCCAGGGCGGCAACCGCTTGAGCACCGCCAATTTTATAAATTTCGTGGACGCCGGCAATTTTTGCGGCAGCCAGGATTGTTGGGTTGATTTTTCCATCCCGGCCTGGCGGAGTCACCATTACCAGGGACTTTACCCCGGCCACCAGTGCCGGAATGGCATCCATCAGCACGGTCGAGGGGTAGGTAGCTTTGCCACCGGGGACATAGAGGCCCACCCGTTCAATCGGGGTGATGTGTTGACCCAGGATGACCCCGGGTTTGGGCGTGTAGGTCCAGGTTGTTTCCAACTGTTTTTCGTGAAAATCACGAATGTTCTGGGCCGCTTCTCGGATGATATCCAGAAGTTCAGCGGGAACCGATGCAAAGGCTTCGTCAATCTCTGCTTCGGTCACTTGCAAGTGAGTAAGGACACAGTGATCAAGGGCCTGAGTATAATATAAAAGGGCGGCGTTGCCTTCTTTTTTTACCCCCTTGATAATTTCCAGAACGGCGTTGCGAATATCCTCCCGCTCATCTTCGTTGCGCTTCAATATGGTATCAAGATCCATGCCTTGTTTATAAATGATAGTTTTCATTTTATTCCTCTCGATTTAATTAAATAACCAGCTCTCGTCGATCGTCACTAAATAACTACAACTGGTTTTCAAATGCCTTGATAATGGGGTCGATCATTTCCCGTTTGGTTTTCAGGCTGACCTGATTGACGATCAGTCGGGAACTGATCTCGCAGATTTCTGCCAGTACTGATAGTCCGTTTTCTTTCAAAGTGCTGCCGCTTTCGACGATATCCACGATGCAATCGGCCAGACCAATCAGCGGAGCCAGCTCCACTGAGCCGTTAATTTTAATGATGTCCACCAGTTGGTTCTTGGTGTGGAAGTAATCTTTGGCAATGACCGGATATTTGGTGCCCACCACCATTTTTTTGCCGTAGGGAATGGGGCGGTTTTCAAAGCCGGCCACGCACATTTTGCATTTGCCAATATTCAGGTTCAGCATCTCATAAACCTGGGCTGGATGTTCCAGTAGTACATCTTTACCGACAATCCCAATATCGGCGGCACCTTTTTCCACATAAGTGGGAACATCTGGAGATTTTACCAGAAAAAACTCAATCGTACCGGTAGTGTCGGTAAAGATCAGTTTCCGACTTTTTTCCGAGTAGTCTTCAAAAATATAACCCAGATCAATTAACAGTTCAATCGCTTTTTTCGCGACACGGCCCTTTGCCAGAGCGAATCGGATGACCATTTACGCCACCTCGCATTCTGCATCGATTGCTTTGATTTCTGAGAATTCTCCATTATGTTCGGATAAGAGTTTGCCAGCGGTCAGGAAATATAGTGCGGCATTTTTATAAAGGGCATTTGCCTGGAAAGATGACACCTGCGATTCTTTCGTTTCTTTCATCAGGAATACTTCTGCAATTGTTCCGTTAGCTCGCAATTGTTCCGCTATTTTGTAGGCATCCGCTTTTTGTGGTTTTTCATAAAAAATCACATGGATCCTTTGGTCATCACGGGGCAGCAGCTGGTGTTGCTCCATGTAATCAATCACTTTTAGTAGATCAATGGCAAAACCGCAGGCAGGACGGGGAATACCGAATTTTTCTGATAAATGGTTGTAACGTCCGCCGCTGATCACCGGTTCACCGCAGCTGTTGATATAACCTTTAAAGTTAATATCACTGTAATAGTTCATCTGATTGGTAAAACCAAGATCGAAGCTCACATAGTCGGCCAGGCCAATGATTTCCAGATGGGCATAGATTTCAGAAATCTTTTCAACGACCTGATGCATTTTGCTATTGATACACAGGGCTTTCATCTGTTTTAAAACGGTTTTAGGCTCGCCATAGAGCAGTGGTAGTTTAAGAATGATGGCTTTTTTATCATCCGGTAATGCCAGCTTTTCCAGATAGTCAGCGATATCGCCAATGTTCTTGTTTTCGATGTACTTGAATAGAGTTGATTTTTCTTTATCAGAAAAGGCCAGGTCATCAAAAAGAAAATTGATGAATCCGACATGGCCCAGATCGATATGCACATCATTAATGCCGTTTTCCAACAAGGAACGGATGGCCAGAGCAATCACTTCGCCATCACATTCAGGGCTGTTGTTGCCGAAATATTCGATCCCAATTTGGGTGATTTCTTTCTTAATAATCTCCGCTGATGAAAAATTCCGATAGATGTTGGTCTCATAAGAAAATTTGATGACATCCTGGGGATTGGGATGGTTCATGGCGGCCATTCGGGTGACTGGCAACGTGGCATCCGGTTTCAGCACAAGGACCTTACCTTGATGATTCACCAGCTTGAAGAGATCGTCACTCGGTATGGAATCTTCGTTTACGTACAGATCGTAGGTTTCAAAGGTGGGGGTGGAAATCTGATGATATCCAAAGGACCGGTAAAGCGACATGAGCTTATGGTTAATTTGCTGCAATGCAAAATAATCCTGATGTTGAATGTTCTCGAATCCGTCGATGGTATAATTGAAAAGCATGTGAACCTCCTTGTTCAAACATATACTTTATTACTGTAGTCTGGTAAAGTGACAAATCTATTGTATCATTATTTTTCAATTTGTCAAAGCTTTTAAGATATTTTGTTTCATTTTTTTCTGAGGATTTACAAAAATATCGAACTCATTTTGATCTGAATCAAGATCGCTCCGTAAGTCAGAAATGATCGCTTAAGTACTAATCGTTTTATTTACTGATAGTTTTTAAAAAGCTTTTGCAATTTTGAAAATAATAATGTTCAACAATGGATTTTGTTGACAGTATGTATTATAATATATCTGTGAATTGAAGGCAAATATCCTGATGATCATCTTTGGTTTAGATATGATCGGTAGGTGATGCAATAACATGAGACATCAGAAAGTAAGGTGTTCGCTATGCTGAATGAGATAAATATTTTTTCAGAAGAGAAAATAATAACGATGGTAATTTTTGGAGCCATTGTTTTTTTTAGTTTGGCGGGAGCAATAGGATATCATCTCGTAAAATTTAAAAGAAGACGGGAAGAATGGGAACAGGCTGAAAGAATGTTTCAGGGGGTGTTTAACCAGGTAACGGACAGCATCGTCGTGGTTGATAAAGAAGGAATTATACATAAGGCAAATGAAACGTTCTTAAAATACCAGGGAAAACCGGCAGATAAAATTATTGGTAAAAGTATCCAGCGTATTCCCATGGACTACGTATTTGAAGACGAACTGGATGAACTGAAAAAAGCAATTGCCGAAAAGGGTGTTTACGAAAGGGATATCAAATTTTTTCATAAAAGCGGCGAGGTGATCCCGATTCATCTGGTATTCAAACCGTTGAAAGTAAGCAGAAAAAAAGAACAAGAAAAGACCTATATGGTCGTAACCGGTACGGATTTGAAAAAAACCTATGAGAAGGATGAATATATCAGTCAGCAGAAAGAAGAGCTCCTGGAAATCCAGCATCTTGCCCATTTGGGCTACTGGGAAATGAACTATTTAACAAAAAAAATCTACTGGTCGAGGGAACTTTATAGTATACTGGGTTATGAAGAAGGGGAAGTAGAACCGAACCTTGATATCATCTATTGGATGGCCTACGAGGACGATCAGAACCGGGTGTGGAAAGCCTTTTTGCGGGCATTTCAAGCTCAGGAAAAGGTTGATACCCATTACCGGATTAAAAATAACCGGGGCGAAATCAGGGATATTTATTTGCGAATCCGACATTATTTTACGAAGGATAACGAGCATCTGCGAACCATCGGGATTCTTCAGGATGTCACCAAACAGGTTGATTTACGCGAAGAACTGAATGCCCAAGTAGTTTTTACTGATAAGGTGCTAAACAACAGCAGGCTCTTGTTTATTGAATTCAACAGTAGTTTTGAAGTCAGAAGCATTAACCATGTAGTGCAGCAACTAAGTGGGATTGCCTATGACGATGTTGAGAATAAAAACTTGCGGGAGATTTTCGGAAATCTCAATCGGGTACATCGAAAATTTGTTAATGAAAATTTAAACTTCAAAAAACCATTGCCATTTAAGGATCACAAAGGAAACATCCATTATATCCAGTGGGATCATGCGACTTTTTTCAGAAGAGACGGTGAAAGTACGAATATCTTGCTTGGGATTGACGTCAGTGAAACCATTGAAAAACGAAAAGCACTTGAAGCTGCATTTGTCCAGGATCCGGTGACCAAACTCCCCAATCGTTATAAATTGGAACAGGTTTTGGACAATTTTTTTAACAAAAGTGGGATCAATTCCGAAAGGTATCTGGCTTTGATTTTTATACATGTTGAAGGGATTCATGCAGTCGGGGATGCTTTCGGTCAGGATATCGAAGATCAGCTGATGCGGTCTTTAAGTGAGCGGTTGTATGGTGCCATCGGAAAATATGGACTCTTTGTCCGTCGTTATACGGATCAGTTTGTTTTGTTTTACCCTTGTGATGCCAGCATAAAAATAATAATGGAAATTTGTCAGTTAGTGGCCAAATTACTGAAAAACCCCTTTATCATTGAGGAGAGCTCAATTACTCTGAGAAACCATATTGGGATTTCTAAATACCCGGACCATGCCAACACCAAAGAGGATCTGATCCGTTTTGGCAGTGCGGCCATGCATGAAGCTCAACGATTGGATTTGGATTATTATTTTTATCACGAATCTTTAGGGAAAAAGTTAAAAAATAAAGTCAATGGATATGAACTAAACAACAACTAAATTAGAGGAGTCATCTATGTCCTATAAATGTGTGGTTTTCGATTTTGACGGTACCCTTGCGGATACTGAAGAGAAAGCCTTTAATATATATAATGAACTGGCGACAAAGTATAAATACAGCACCGTGACTATGGAAGAATTACAGCATATTAAGAATCTCCATGTCAAAGAAATTAAAGAAATAGTCGACATCCCTTTTTACCAATTTCCCCGGGCGCTTCGGGATGGCCAAAAGATGATGCGAAAAGAATCAACCGAAATTCATGCTTTTGCAGCAGATATTCACGATTTTTTTACAGCACTGAGAAAGGAAACCAATCATATTGGAATTCTCACTTCAAATATAAAAAAAACGGTTTCTGATTTTCTGATAACCTATGATATCAGTCATGAGATCGAGTTCATTATGTGTTCGGCACTCTTATCCAAGTCAAAAAAAATCAAAAAAGTTCTGCGAAAACATGACATTAGACCAGGCGAAATGCTCTATGTTGGGGATGAGGTTCGTGACATCGAAGCCTGTCATAAGGTTGGGGTGGATGTGGTCGCAGTGAACTGGGGATATAATACCCCCTCTGCACTTGAAAAGTGCAAGCCCACTTTTATGATTGACAATATATGGGATGTTATTGAGATTGTCAGAACAAAAAATAAACCCTCGATTAGATCAGACTTCCACCAGAAGGACTGAAGAAATAAGGGTATCTTAATCGTGCCACTGTGTTTTATGGTGTGATCAGACGGTATTGGCTGGGGGTTTTTGATACCAGCACAGAGACATTCATATCGCTGTTAATTTCATCAACTAAGGCGGCGATGGATTCGTCATCGGCACCATAAATCACGCAGTTTAAGGTCGTTTCATCGACAATAAAAGCCCCAACATAATAATAACCATTGGACACTGTAATAGTGACACCACTGACATGGCTTAACAGTTTCATTTTAATTATTTCAATGGCTTCCTGGGTATCCATAACCTGTTTGCCGGTACCCACATCATTCAGTCCAATGAGGAGTTCATAGCGGTCGCTGGATTCCAGACCCAGCTGATCAGATTTTTTTTCAGCTGAAAATGTACAACCGGACAGCGTTACAATACAGAGGATAAGAACACCTATTAAATACAGTTTCTTTTTCAAAGTTATTCTCCTTAACTATTTTTGATGCTTATTGCATTTTTCAATCATAACATATTTTGATGGCAAAAGAAATGCTGATAAAAATGAATAATCTGTTATTTTATGTCAACTTCCTCAGAATTTTAAATTAAAAAGAGAAGAATAAACGTCTATCTTTTAGATCAATTCAATTGCTGAAAAAAATCGATAAAGGGGAATTTTATGTCCGGTTTAGCTTTGATGATTACATTTGTGATCGCAATAAGTTTGATGATCTTGGCCATTTCCAGATGGGGAGCACATCCCTTTCTAGCGATTATGGGCGTTTCATTGTTGCTTGCGTTGATAGTTGGGTTGCCACTTGCTGAGATTCCCGGAATTTTGGGGACCGGTTTTGCAGGGATTTTCACAAGCATTGGGATCGTAATTATTCTGGGTGCATTAATTGGGCTGATACTGGAAAAAACAGGAGCCGCGATTAGACTGGCAGACATGGTTGTAAAGGTGATTGGCCCCAAAAATCCGGAGCTGGCCTTAATGATAATGGGATGGATTGTGGCGGTGCCGGTTTTCTGTGACAGCGGGTTTGTGATCCTGAATCCAATTCGCAAGGCAATGTGCGCTAAAACCGGAACCTCATCAGTGACTATGACCGTAGCCTTATCTGCAGGGCTTTATACGGCCCATGTTTTTATTCCGCCAACACCGGGACCGATTGCAGCAGCAGGATCCCTGGGTGTTGGCAATAATCTGCTACTGGTCATTGGTGTGGGCGCCCTGGTTTCTGTACCAACTTTGATTGCCGCTCTGATATTTGCAAAGTTTATTGGTGAAAAAGTGCACTCACAGGATAAAATGGGGGATCTGGATTATCAGAGGAGTGTTGCGGAACTGGTTGCCGAGTATGGTGAAATACCCGGTGGTTTAGCTTCGCTTGCGCCTATTGTGGCACCTGTTTTGCTGATGGCGCTGGGGTCGATTACCAGTCTTCTTACCATTGACGGAATCCCAGGACAGCTTTTGATTTTTTTAGGGACGCCGATGATTGCTTTGACGGTTGGTTTGCTATGTGCCTTGGGACTGTTAATTTCAACTAAGAAGATGGCGGATTTTTGTGAGTTGACTAATGAAACCTTGAAGGTAGTGGGACCGATCCTTTTTGTCACAGCTGCTGGCGGGGTATTAGGTAAAGTAATTGTGGCCGCCGGCTTTGTTGACTTTATTGAGGCTAACGCGGGTTTCATTTCCCGGGCCGGGATCTTTTTTCCATTTTTAATTGCAGCCATCTTAAAAACAGCGCAAGGATCTTCAACCGTTGCAATGACAACCACAGCAGGAATTATGGGAATCTACTCAGATCCCACCTCGATGATGTCAGCGCTAGGTTTGACCAGCCCGATGGCAGCGACTCTGACCGTACTGGCTATTGGTGCGGGGGGAATGACTGTATCCCATGCAAATGACAGTTACTTTTGGGTGGTAACAAACTTTGGCGGCATGGAGGTCCAGGATGGTTATAAAACGCAGACCCTATTGACCCTCATTATGGGGGCGACAGCGATGGCCGCAATTTTTATCCTGGCAACAATACTTATATAACTAAAACCTGTAGATTCCCTATCAATTAATCGATAATTAAAGGATTATTTCTGAAATTGTGATATAATGTTTAAGTAAATACAAATTAATACGATAACAAATATAGGTATGTTCTGCACTAAATAAACGGCAGAGATTAAATTTGATGGAGATGATTCATGAAAGAGTACATGGATCACCCG
Source organism: Firmicutes bacterium HGW-Firmicutes-4 (assembly GCA_002841405.1). Lineage (GTDB taxonomy): Bacteria > Bacillota > Clostridia > Eubacteriales > Eubacteriaceae > Acetobacterium. The sequence goes on from PGZR01000092.1 coordinate 8,947, forward strand.
CAAGAAAGGTGGAATGAACATGGATATTGCAGCACTTTCGATGGGAATGAGTCAAATACAGGTCGCTCAACAGGCCAGTATATCGGTGATGAAGATGGCCATGGAGACTGGGACCGAGCAAATGACGGATATGGTGGCAATGGTGGAAACAGCACCGCCGGCAGCAGCTGTAGCAGGTCCCGCACCGGACCCCAATATTGGCCAGTTGTTGGATATCTCGGTTTAAAAAAAATCCAGCCGGATAAAGTGTACCGGCTGGATTTTTTCAACGGTTTAATAGATATTAAAAAACAGTAAATCCCGAATTTTGTTAAAAATACTGTGACGGGGTGAACTACAGACCTCATGATTTAAAAGTAAAAATAAGGGTATGAATCAGATAATAAAATAAAGTAAACCGGAGGAAATAAAATGTGTTGTAATAAGAATGAAGACAGCCAATGCTGCGTAATGGCTCACAAGGACAAAATTGTCCCTTGCGCCTTAGTCGCACTCACAATTGCCTTTACGATTGCAGGGTTCATCATCGGTCACCAATTTATTGGCAAAGGGTGTTGTAAAAATCAGGACGAAGAATAGAAAGAAAAAAGGAACGGCAGGAGTATCAAAAAAGACCGAAGCAGAGAAAGCGCTTCGGTCTTTTTGGTTATAGGGTACTTGTTTCCATTTTAACTGGATATTTTTGTTTGAGATCTTCGACCTTGCCGATAAATGCTTTGTTCTGTTTTTCACGCAGTAAGTAATTGCGGGCATTCTCCTTGACGGCATCAAAGGGAATCGTTTGGGCAATCTTGCGGTCGGTCAGCTTGATAATATGGAAACCAAACTGGGTTTGCACAGGTAGTTCGGTCATTTCGTCAATTTCCAGTGCAAAAGCAGCCGTTTCAAATTCGGGAACCATCTGGCCTTTGGAAAAATAGCTCAAATCTCCGCCTTTTTCGTTGGAAGGACAAATGGAATACTCTCTTGCAGCTGCTTCAAAGGATTTGCCGTTTTTAATTTCGTCAATAATGGTTACAGCTTGTTCCTCGTTGGGTAAAAGAATATGGCTGGCACGAATGCTGTCGGGAGCAATGAACTGATTAGGGTTTTCATCATAGAATTTCTGAACTTCTTCATCCGGCACGGCGATATCCATCATGAATTTTGCAATCATATGGGTTTTAAGAAGTTTTTCTTCGGCATCAATGAGCATTTTCTGGAACTCTTCACTTTCATCGACCTTTGCTTCTTTACCTTCTAAATAAAAAAGTTCCTGGGCAATGAGTTCTTCCAGTAATTGACGTCGTCCTTCTTTTGAAGTAAACTGATTCGCCTGTTCTTGGGGTAGTTGTTTTATTAAGGCATCTAAATCCGCGGTGTAAATTGTTTTACCTGCCACGGAAGCCAAAGGTGTTTTTTCCATAATAGTCTCCTTTTGGTCCAAATTAATTTATTATCCTAAAATCATAGCCTTTCAAGTGATTTTTGTCAATATGCAGAGTAAGAAAGGGTTAAACACGAATTTTTTTAATAATTGTCCGATAAGTTCTGTTCAATAGCGGATTAAAGGCGATTTATCAAAAGCAAATGAAGTGAAAAAATTAAGTAAAGCTTAACGATTCCGAATAAGCGCAACCTTTTATTGACAATAATGGCACATGGAGCTATACTAATAACAAGTAGTTAGGTAAGCACTAACTAATAAAAAGTTGGGTGATAATATGACATGTAAGAAGAATGAATTATATGAGGCTTATCATAAACTGCTGAAACTGGATGCGGCCTTGCATGAAAATGAAGCCTGCCAGTGTCAGGCGGAAGATGTTACCTCAAAACAGAAATATTATCTGAAAGTCATCGACAAGAATTATCGGGTTACCTTTAGCCAATTGGCTCAGG
>PGZR01000093.1 GCA_002841405.1 Firmicutes bacterium HGW-Firmicutes-4
GCAGCAACCGTTAGAAATTTTGGAACGCCTAAACAGCGTTCCTTTTTTGCGTGAAGGCAACGAGCCAATCGCAAGCTCGCTTGCAGTTGGCGACTGCCCACGAACCAAAGATGAAGCGAAGCGGAATCGTGGTTGCGTGAAGGCAACGAGCCAATCGCAAGCAAGCTTGCAGTTGGTGACTGCCCGCGAACCAAAGATGAAGCGGAGCGGAATCGTGGTTGCGAGTTTTAATGGCAAAATTATGAGGTATCGATGCTTGCATTCAAAATAACAATTGACCGTTAAACTTTTAGTGTGCTATCATATAATAAATACAAGTAATTGCCAAACTGAAGTCAAAGCAGACAGCAGTAGTCGATTACCTTGTCTGATCTAAAAAAGGAGGTTAAACGATATGATTGATATTGACAAGCAAGAAGCTGAAGATGGTAAAATTATGGCTGTTTTTGCCTATATTATTTTTCTGATTCCCTTATTCGCTGCAAGTGACAATCAATTTGCCCGATACCATACTAATCAGGGTGTAGTGTTGTTTCTGGCATGGCTGGTATTAACCTTTGTTGGCCTGATTATCGGATTGGTTCCCATTATCGGATGGATCCTGTCGACGATTCTTTTTAGCGCGGTACCTTTAGCATTTCTTGGTTTTGCCATTTATGGGATCATCAATGTGGTACAGCTTGAAGCCAAACCCCTTCCTTTTATAGGTGGGATCATCCTGATTAAGTCTTATTAGGTCGTTCTTCATACATCATCATAGATACATAAAAAGCATCGCTTAACCAGGCGATGCTTTTTACTCGAAAAAAATTATAAAAAGCCTAATCCCTCGTGGTATAATGAGTACTAAAAAGGCGGTGAACTTGTGGAAAACAACAATGAGTGGAAAAACAAAAATAAGGAAATGACTGACAAGACATTCAGAAATTATTTTTTTCTGATTACCTTTGGCATTTGTTTATTGGTGGCCCTGCTGAATATAAAATACCTGGTGGGATACCTGGGTTTGTTTGTGAATATTATAACACCGGTACTGATCGGTTTGGGAATTGCCTTTATCTTGAATATCCCGATGTCGTTTATTGAAACACATTTTCTGAATTTTATGAATCGGGTCAAAAACAAAGAAAGACGGTTCAGAATCAAAAAAAATCGCGATATCAACAAGGGTAAACGGATGATAGCAATTTTCCTGACATTTTTATTTGTGATCGGTATTCTGGCCGGATTAATAACCTTTGTTATTCCTCAGGTCAGCGAAAGCGCAGACACCTTGATGGTGAAGCTGCCTGGTTATGTGGATTCTTTTAATAACCTTGTGGATCAAATGCTAGCCTTCTTCAATTTGCCAGCAACCCTGTGGAGTGATATCGCCATCGAGTGGGATACACTGATGGAACAGTTTGGTGGTTTGCTGCTCAGCTCGGTTCCGGAAATATTCAGTTTCACTAAGAATATTACCGTCGGATTTTTTAATGTGATCATGGGAATTGTTATTTCCATTTATCTGTTGGCCGATAAAGAGAATTTGTTAGCCCTTAAGGATAAACTGATCTATGCCTATGTCAGAAAAGATCGGGCTGACTTTATTCAGGATGTCAGTACCACCGCAAACCAGGTATTTCACGGCTTTATCGCCGGACAAATTACTGAAGCATTTATTCTAGGAACCTTATGTACCGTTGGCCTGGCCATCTTGCAGATACCATATGCCTTGCTGATTGGGGTTCTGGTTGGCATGACCAGTGTCATACCGGTATTTGGGGCTTTCCTGGGAGCGGTACCCAGTGGCTTTATTTTACTGGTGGTGAACCCGATCTACTGTCTGATTTTCATCATCTACATTATTGCCCTGCAACAGGTTGAAAGTAATGTAATCTATCCTCGGGTAGTGGGCGGATCGATTGGATTATCTGGGCTCTGGGTTTTGGTCGGGATGATAATTGGTGGCAGCCTGTTTGGCTTCCTGGGAATTATTCTGGGAATTCCATCCTTTGCGGTATTTTATGCCGTCTTCAGAAAAATTACCAATGAACGGATTGAAAAAATGACAGCGGAACAGCAAGACCCGGCTTAAACACCGGTCTTATCTGAAAAAAAGCGTCCTTGAGAGGATTGACCAACCGGTTCAATCAATTTAAAGGACGCTTTTTATGGTTTATTTCTTAGTGGTTTTATTCTTTTCCAACTGCTGTTTAGCTTTGGAAGCGATCAGCGTTAAACTCACTGTGAAATTCTGAAAGCCGGTATAAAAGGGATGCCGCATATCCAACTTTCGGATCTCACCGTGGGGGTCCAGCAAGCGATTGGGCGGATGGTTATGGTGAGGAAGTTTGGATTCACCGCCGACCACAACCCGTTTTCCGGCAATACTGTTAAGTAGGATGTTGACCACATCCCAGGCGGATTCGTAGGCAATTATTTTGCCCTGGTTCGCGCTGATAGCAGGGGCATATTTACGGATAAATTCAGCTGAAAACCCCTGGCTGTTAAAGGTAACACAGCGGTTGATCTTATCACCATCGACAATCGTAATGTATTGGCCATTGTTGCCACCCTTGGAATGTCCGGTCAAGGTATACTGCTTAAAATTAAAGGCTGTATCAACGGTATGGAAAAATTCCAGGGCTTTTAATTGTTGTGGTGTATCGGTTAAAAAGCCGCCCTTGATATTGTCGACCCAGCCGATGCCGGTAGTGCCCCGAAAAGCGATGATTCCGCAGTCTGGGATGATGTCAGAAAAACAATAGGCAACCAATCCATTTTCCGGCTGGTTTGTGTAGGCCATAACCCTCAGGGCGGTGAGCTTGGGATTATCCATCATCAGATGCAGTGATTTATCCCACTCAGAGGCGGACATGGCGCAATCGCCCTGAAGCGCTTTGACATTTTGCAGCAGCATGGTTACCATTTCACCTACTGTATACATTGTTAGCAGAGCAGGTTCAACGGGAAGATCCAGGGCCGCGAGCTGACTGAGCAGATTAAGTTCGCTGTGATACAACATCACTCTTACCTCCTTGGTAAGAAATTTGTTTATGATTTAAGAAAATATCAATAAAATGCTTATCGATACCGGCATAATTATTTTGCATTGTGCTCTGTTTTAGCCGACTTGTTTTTTTCCATATAGGCCTTATAGAGTTCCAGAGAGCTCTGGTGATCTTGATGAGCCATCTTGGGGAAAGCACTCATAATCCGGCGATGGGAGTAGCGGTTGATGAATTTGGTTTCGCTGATGCGATTGGTCAGTGAAACAATTAAATGGTGGGCAGAATCTTTAGCTTCTGAAAGTTTGTCATCCTTCAGATCCCGAACTCTGGCGGTGACTTCGTGGGCGGTGGTAATGCCCTTTTCCTTTAAATTATCCTTAAGCTCGGTGGTTGCTTCGTAGACACTGCTGAGTTTTTTGTTAAAGGAAACCGTTTCACGGGTAGATTCGACCAGATCGCTGAGAAAAAATACGGCCGCCGCGGTGGCAATTACCTGGATCCAGAAAGATGAAAAACTGTTAACCAGATCATTGACAATCGGATGTACCACATACATCAGCACCACACATAGCAGGCCAAAGAGAAAAGAATTCAGCAGACAGACCCGACCGTTGATATTAAATTTATGGTCCGAGTAGTCCCACCATTTGGCATGAAATAGTTTTTCCATACCCCAACTGGTGACATACTCCAGGGTGCTGGTGAGAATAATGCCGATAAAAAAGACCAGGATCGGATCACTGACATAGGGCATTAAGAACATAATAATAATCAATGCACCGACACCATAAATCGGGCAATAGGGACCGTTTAAAAAGCCCCGGTTAATAAATTTTTTTTCAGGGATGGAACAGTAAACCACTTCACACATCCAACCAATAATCGCGTAAAGAAAAAAATAAATAAATAACAGACTCAGATTATAATACATAAATGATTCCTTTCAAATTTATAACTTTGGATCATTTTAACACATCATTTTACGGTCTCATAGATAAATCGTTCATTAAAATAATTTCTGAAAGTATTTAACATTGCAAATATTTATCTAACGTGGATGGATATGTTTTTGTTTTTTTAAATCGGATCGTTTATAATGAATGATATACCCCAAATTATGACCAAGCAACGAACGAATCAACAAAATAGGGAGCGCAAATGAAAACGAACAAGATTGAGATAACAAGCAGCGAACAACTTATTGATATTACCGCAAGTGTCCGGGAGTATGTCGATCAGTCCCGGTTAAAAGATGGCTTCGTGCAGATTCAAATTCCCGAGCGAACGGCAGCAGTGATTATTTCAATCAATGATGACTGGCGACTGCAGCGAGAGTTTTTCGATAAGCTTAACCATCTGATGCCTAAGTATGACGGCATGAAGTTTACCGGTTGGACCACCGCCTGTGTCAAGGCAACAATTTTTGGACCGTCCCTCCAGGTGATGGTTCACAATGGGACGCTGATGTTGGACAAAAATCAGAGTATTTATTTTGTCGAGTTTCAGGGACCCGGCGAGCGGCAGTATTTTATCAGCAGCTCAGGAACAACCCTGGCTGTAAACGAGGAAGCTTCGATGCCGGAGGAACTGGTATTGATTTTTGAAAAACGTAAAGCCTATGAAGACGAACAGGAACAGATCAAAGAAGACATGCGAAATGAATGGCGATTGCAGGAAGAGAATCGTCTGAAGCAGGGGGCCGAAAACAAAGAAGAAACGGTAGCGGATAATGGAGCAGAGCGTAAACAATAGAATAATAAATACATAAAAAATAGACGAAAAAAGAAAGGCAGTAGCAATGAGCTGGGAATTATTAGGATCGGATCGAATTATCAAAACAACAGAATTAACTGACTTTATTAACACGGAGATGATTATTCCAAAAGAACTGATCACTTTTTTTGGCAGTGCCGGAGAACGGCTGGCAATTATTTATCAGAATCGGGAGTATCCCTCTTATCTGGAAACTGAAGGCGGTAATGCGAAACTGAAATGGAGCAAGGTCCTGATTCGCAAACTGGGGGAAGCCTTTCCTGGCTATGAATCGTGGTTTCAGGGCGATCAGGCAAGTGCCAAAACCCCAAGGCTGGAAATAACAAAAGCCAATGATGCTTTCAATCTTCGCTTAATTACAGAAAATGAAGCGGGTAATAGTGAAGCTGGAAAAAAAAGCGACCCGGTTATCACAGCTATCCCACCAGCCGCCGGACTCCAGGAGTTATTGGTAAAATGGATTGCCGGGTATCCAAACTATTATCCCAGAGACTTTCGTTTTTCCTTTAAAGATGTGATCAATGAAGATATCCCTAAGGTGATCGAAAACTTTGAAGGCATCCGATCCGGGCATTATAAGGTGCAGGGATTTGCCGGAGATACTCAATGGGCCGAAATCCCCTGGGTTAAGGTGTTTGATAAAGAAAGTCAGAGCATCAATAATGAAGACCTTTATCTGGCTTATATTCTGGCCATGGACAGCCATAAGCTTTATCTGGCGCTCGTCAATGGAGAAGAGGGAGTTGGGGTCAGAAGTCTTTCGGAAAAAGCCGCTGCATATCGAAAAAAAATCGCGACGGGAAAGTATCAGACCAATCATCAAGAGGTTTTACTGGCCAATGCCAGCCTGGTAGCCGGGATTGTCTGCTATCGGGAATATACCGAAGCGGAAATGCCCGCAGATGCGGTGCTGGCGACTGAATTTGAAGATTTCCGAAAAATGTATAAATTATGTTTGACGACGGATCAGATGGCTGATGAAGCACCAGTCAGCGGCGAATCAATCGCAGCAACAATTAAAGAACTGGATGCCCGGATCGAAAATGAAGCGCATGAAGAAATCCCGGAATTACCAGAAATCTTCAATCAGGAGCTAGCTGCGGAAAATTCTGAATTGCAGTCCGAACCGGTCCCAACAGAAACTGTAGCGGTTGTCTTTGATAATACTGTTGAAGAAGAGTTGAGTGACAAAAGTCCGATTGAAGAAATCATGATCGCAGAAAACCCGATCACAGAAATTGTAATCGGCTATAAAGATGATGACGCGGAACATCAGGTTACTGCAGATGATGATAAAAATCAAATCCTATCCGAATCTTCATGCGATCAGGAAGCGCCAGCGCAGCTGAATCAGCAACCGTACGGTGTTGAAATACAGAAGACCGAAGATCTGAAAATGAGCAGGGAAAACCAGACCGCAGTAACAGGAACAGAAACGGAAGCGGACCAGGCTGCTGTTAAAGTGGGCAGCGATCAATATGAGGAAGCCCCCGGGCTTTTTACGCAATCATTTATCCGCTATCCATTGAAGAATGATTATCTTACCCCCTACCTCCAATTGGTTCAGTCAAAAATGGGAAACAAGGGCTATTACTATCCCGCAGAATTAATAAAAGCCTATTACCTGTCGATCAAATCTAAACCATTTGTGATGATTAAAGGCCGGGTGGGCAGCGGGAAAACGAGCTTTCCCCGTCTTTTTGCTGAGGCAATTGGTGCCAGTTTCGAAAACGGTCGCTTCAAACGGCTACTGGTGGGAAAAAACTGGGAAGACGACACCTTTCTGATGGGTCATCTGGACAGTCGCGGGCACTTTATCCCGGGACCTATCATGGCGATGCTAAAGGCCGCCAAAGATCATCCCGAGAAACCTCATTTTTTGTTGCTGGATGAAATGGATCAGTCTCCGGCCGCAGCTTATCTGCGGCTTTTGCTGGAAGGAATCAATGGCAGCAAAGAGCCTTTTTTAAACCGGGAGGATTTTGGTGCAGATATTACGGCATTCCGGGAATACGGTAGTTTAATTTTTCCGGATAACCTCTATATCATCGCAACCATTAATGCCGGACCGGATAGTTTTCCCGTTCCTGCCCGGGTGATTGACAGCGGTAATGTGATCTCGATGCCGGTGGTTGAAATTGGGGTTTTTCCAGATTATGGCAGTCCTGCCGGTGACAGTGACTGGGAAAACAGCGCTTTTAAAATCCACAGCCAGGCCAAAGGCTTGCCGGAGATTCTGGAACGTCTGATGCAGTTGCTAAGTGACGTACAACAGCTGCTAATTAAGCATGGCTGCCCGATGGGATATCGGGGTAAGAATGAGATCCTGGCCTTTGGGATCAACAGCGGTGCCGAGGGGTTGTTCAGCGAACAGGAGCTCATTGATCTGGCGATTCGGCAACGTATTATTCCGGTGCTGGAGAGTGATGAAAAAACAGGGTTCGAAGTCTATCGGGACTTGGCATGTTTTGGACTTGATGAAGGTCTGCGGGAAAAATACCTTAACCAGCCATTGGTAAGGTTTATCAGCCGCTATGAAGCCTTACTGAAAGCCGCAGCGATTCCCTGCCCTAGAAGCGGACAGGCGCTGCTACAATTAATAAAAAGCAGATATCAGAAGTAGCTAATAAATAAAAAAGCCAATTAATTCAGCCTTATGCCAGCATTTCCCGATCAGCATTGTCTGATCGGAAGATGTGGGAAATAAGACCAATTAATTGGCTTTATAATTGTATAATCGATACTCAACCAGCTTCTTGTTCAGCAACCTTATCAGATAAAAAATTGATCAGTTCTTTGATCAGTTCCTGGCGGCGGAGAATGCCGATAAAAATACCCTGGTCATCCACAAGGGGAATAAAGTTTTGTTTGACGGCCAGCTCGACCAGATGTTCATAGCTTTCATTGATTCTGGCCACTTCCAGATTGATTTTAAAATCAATATCTTTGATTTCAAAAGATGCTAAATCAATTTCCGGATGGGTGAGACTCAGTGATAAAACCCGAAGCAGATCTCCCTCACAGATAGTTCCCACGTACTGTCCTTTTTTATTAATCACCGGCAGGGCGGTATAATTTGTGATGACAAACATATTATAGGCTTGATTAAATGAATCAGTATTGGTTAAAAAGACGGTTTCGCTTTTGGGTAATAAATAAAACAGATGGTTTTTCATGCAGTGAGCTCCTTTTTCTTTATAAAAGATTGGGAAGGTATCATTTTGAAATTAATTCTAACATGAATTTCACAAGTCTCCCTTAAGTATTTTCTTAATGAGCACATTAATAATATCAAAAAACCCAATTTCCGTTTCACGAAATGGCCTTGTTAGTGTATAATTAATAGTAATAACGAATGAGGGAACTAAAATGGAAGAGTTTTTGCTATATATTCAATCAAGAATTACCATCGCCAGTATCATCGAGGTAGTCATTATTTCTTTTATTGTTTACCGACTATTGATGTGGATTCGGGGAACCCAGGCCGAACAGGTTTTTAAAGGCTTGATCGTCTTGCTTTTTTTGTCACCCGTCAGTGCCTGGCTGGGTTTTACCACTCTGAATCTGATTATCACCAGCGCCTTTACCTGGGCGTTTATTTTCATTGTAGTGGTATTTCAGCCGGAATTCCGATCAGCTTTGGAGCAATTAGGTAATAACCGGATTTTTAAAGAGATGATGAAGAAGCCATCGATGGATTTTCTGGAAGATGATGTTGACAAAATTATCAAAGCCGTGGGCAAACTGTCCTGCGAACGGACCGGCGCACTGATTGTTCTGGAAAAAGATACTGGGCTCAACAATATTGTCAAAACTGGAACCGAGCTGGATTCAGACATCAGTAGTGAATTGCTGGAAAATATTTTCACCCCCAATCGTCCCCTCCATGACGGAGCCGTGATTATCAAGCTGTGGTCCCGGCAAATTAGGGCTGCGGGATGTTTGCTGCCGCTTTCAGATAATCGGGATTTAAGCAGTGAATTGGGAACCCGGCATCGGGCTGGCTTGGGCATGACTGAAAAATCCGATGCGCTGGTGATCATTGTGTCTGAAGAAACCGGTCAAATATCCTATGCGTCTAAAGGTACCTTGTTTCAGGACATCATTATCGAGGTTCTCAAACAGATTATTCTGGAAAATTATACCGTCAGCGAGGAAGGGAATATTGACAGTGGGTGGATTAACAAACTCTGGGGGAGAATAGATGGCAGCAAATAAAAAAAAGATCTCTTTACATGAACGGTTAATTCGCTTGCTTGCTTCAATCGGCATCGCGATCATTCTCTGGTTTATGGTAAATGGAAATGCTGATATGCTGATCACCCAGGATTTTAACAGTATTCCGATAACCTTGACTAACGTCGAATCACTGACCGAAAAAAACCTGGTGCTGACTGATGATAAAAACTATTATCTTAACTTACAAGTTAAGGGTACGGATAAAAACCTGAGAAATGTTAATATGAAAGAAGTAACTGCCGAGGTTGATCTCAGTGATATTGAAGAAAAAGGAATCTATGACCTGGAAGTAGAAGTCAAGGGGCTAGCCAACTCGGTTATTATCAGTAGCATGAATCCGACCAGTCTGTCGATTGAAGTGGACAACATTATTAAAGAAGCTCTGGATGTGGTTATCTTGGTAGAGGGAAAACCGGCCAGAGATCTATCGGTGATTTCAGCTGAATCGCTAGAGCAGGTAGAAGTGGAAGGACCGGAAGCGTCCATCGCCCGGATTGATAAAATTACCGTAACCGCTGATGTCAGCGGTCTGGAATCCGACACCACCCGATACCTGGAGGTCGCCGCTTATGATGCCACCGGTGACCCCATCACGGATCTGGAGATATTGCCAAACGTTGTTGAAGTTGAGCTCGTTCTTGGGAAAACAAAATCGATTGGGGTTATCCCGTCAACAACCGGGAATCCGGCCAATGGTTATATTGTTACCGGTGTCCAGGTTGAACCATCCAAGGTTCTGATCGGTGCCAAAGAAGCATTGCTTAATACCATTGAGACGATCCCCATGGATCCCATTGATGTGTCGGGACAGTCGAAAACTTTTACCAGAGACGTTAATCTGACACCACCGGCGGGATGCTACTTCCTTGATGACAGCGGAAAAGTCAAAGTGACGGTTTCCATTGAAAGTCCGGTGGAAAAAAGCTTTACCATTGATAAGGTAAGTACCAGAAATCTGGGCACTGGTCTGGTGGTGGCCAAAATTAAAGACTCTCGGGTGGTGGTTAAACTGGAAGGTGCCAGCGGCATATTAAACAGTTTAAATGCGTCTCAGATTGAGGCCTTTGTCGATTGTACCAATTTGGCGCCGGGGGAATATGAATTGCCGATTCAGACGAATTTATCGCAGTCTTTGGTCAAATCGATCACACCGGCAAAAACAACAGTAATAATTGAATAGAAAATTTTGACAAATAATAAAATTAACATAAAATTTAATACAAAATCTTGCATTTGACAATAATTTAACATATAATAGCAAGAAGTAATTTTTTCAGAGAATTACATTCACACCAAAAACACTATTTTAAGGAGGAAATTAAAAGTGAAAAGAGTTTATAATTTTTCAGCTGGACCATCTTGTTTACCGCTAGAAGTC
>PGZR01000094.1 GCA_002841405.1 Firmicutes bacterium HGW-Firmicutes-4
AGGAACCAATACCTGAAGGAATTCAAGCCGGATCTGTTGATGGAACTGATCTTCGACGACAAGATCAACGAACATCTGGTGGAAGTGGATCAGGCAGCCCAGCGCCGAATGGAGCTGATCATGGAGGGGATGATGAAAAATCATCCGGCCCCGGACAAGAAAACCCAACCCCTGGAATGGGCGGGTCATATGAACAACCTTCAACACCTGGCCAACGAGATCGTTCTTTCGGAACTCATTTACAACTAAGCCTGTTTAAGCCTGAACAGGAGCCAATAAAAACAAACCAAAAAGCGGAGAGCCAACAGCCCTCCGCTTTTTATATGCCCCAACATGATATTGATGTCATTCTTCGCAGTGCCGGCAATGACCGGGATAGTCAGTTGCATATTGTGGCACATTATAAGAAGCAGCTGCCGACCGAAGACAACGTGGCCTTTCTAAGATCAGAATATCGCACCGGTGGCAAAGGCTTTTACATCGATGAAAAAGAAGTGGCGGTCTGGTTTGATAAAGACGGTATGCAGGTCGCCCAGGGAAGCTCAGTTCAGAGCAATTTTATGAAAACTACCCTGTCCTGGGAACAGGTTGAAAATCGGATCGGGGAGCTGCTGGAAAGTGGTCTTTATATTGGTCAGGAACACCTGGATAAAGTCGATAGCTTTGAACGCAAAGAACTGGCAAATAAACTCTGGTATCTGCATCAGGATCGAGCCGGGGGATTTTTCATGGAGGATGAGATTTTCCAGGGAGGATTTCCGGATAGCACGAAACGAATTGCCGAACTTTATACTGATCCGGATAAATTGGATGAAATCATTACTGGACTGGACGGGTTTACCCAAAAATATAAAGAAGACCGATCCATTTTGCGTTTTCACTTTCACAAGCTAGATGAACTATTAAGCCGACTCAGTGATTTAAAGCGGGAGCGCCGGGACTATCAGGCGAACGGGTTTGATTATCAGGAACCGGCGATGTTTATCACCCAGGATGAAGTGGATGCGGTTTTATGCAAAGGTAGTGGTATGTCCGATGGAAAACAACGGATCATCAACTATTTTAGCGAAAATCATTCACCACAGGAAAAAGCGAATTTTCTTAAAAATGAATATGCAACAGGTGGCAAAGGGATTTTGTTACGCCGGGATGAAGCAGAAAAGAGCATCCTTTTATCCTGGCCAAAGGTGGCAAAGCGTATCGATGAACTGATGGCCCAGGGACGTTATGTGATTGATGAAGCAAAACGGGTTAAACCTACCGAACAGAAACCAGAAAAGCCAGCAATTCCGCTGGTCGATATTCATGATCTACTAAAAAACGTGACCCCGGACGACTACACCCGGCCAGTAATTTATGATTTATTGCCCGAAACCAAAAATAATGCAGAGTTTGGCGAAGTGATTAAAAACACCTATTTATTCAGCGAAGTTCCGGTACTCGGGAATCTCACGGATGCCTACCGGCAGCATCTTGATCAGAGTGGGATTCGCTTTGAAAAAACATCGGATCCGTCGATTCATCATTTTTTATCCTGGACGGAAATTGCCGGGGAAGTCAAACAACTCATTGAAGCCGGTCAATACGTCGTGCCAGGAGCATATCAGGAAATGGACCCGGAACCCTATGTCGAAAGCTTTGGGGAAACTCGGTCATTTATAACCTTTGATCGAGATCCGGAAGATGCTAAAGATCGGGAATTGATCGATATATCCGCAGCGGATCAGGATGAAGGGGATCACAACGACCAGAAAAAAACGGATAGCAATACCCTTAAACCGGAAAATTATAAAATTACTGCTGATGTTTTGGGTGAAGGCTCACCACGACAAAAGTTCAAAGCCAATGTATTGGCAATTCAAACCCTGCAAGAGATTGAAAAAGAAAAGCGGATGGCCACGCCGGATGAACGGGTGATCTTATCCCGATATGTGGGTTGGGGTGGGCTGCCACAGGCATTCGATTCGGATAACATCCATTGGAAACCGGAAGTTCAGGAGTTAAAAGAATTGTTATCTGAGGATGAATACAGTTCGGCCAAGGGATCAACACTAAATGCCCATTATACAGCGCCGGTTATTATCAAAGCCATGTACGGCGCACTGGAGCAGATGGGCTACTACAAAGGGAATATCCTGGAACCAGGGATGGGCGTGGGTCATTTCTTTGGCTTATTGCCAGATGCCATGAAGGATTCGAAGCTTTATGGCGTGGAGCTGGATGAGATTACTGGTCGGATCGCCAAAGCCCTTTATCCGGAAGCAAACATATCCGTGTGCGGGTTTGAGAAAACCCAGTTCTCCAATAACTTTTTTGATGTGGCCATCGGGAATGTCCCCTTTGGTGATTATCAGGTTTATGATAAAGCTTATGACAAACACAGTTTTATGATCCATGATTATTTCTTTGCCAAGTCTCTGGATAAGGTACGGAATGGGGGCGTGTTAGCATTTATCACCAGTAAGGGCACGATGGATAAGAAGTCGCCCATGGTCAGGCAGTATCTGGCTGAACGGGCGGAATTAATTGGAGCCGTGCGCCTGCCGAATAATGCCTTCAAAGCGAATGCCGGCACGGAGGTAACATCGGACATCATCTTCATGAAGAAGCGGGATCGGAAGGTTCTGGCAGCGGATGAACCCTGGGTACATCTGGGAATGGATGAAAATGGGATCCCCATGAATCAGTATTTCATTGATCACCCGGAAATGATCCTGGGGGAGATGCAAATGGTGTCCGGACGGTTCGGTGAGGAATCGGCCTGCCTGCCGATCCCCGGGAACGATCTGAAGCTTGCAATGGAAAAAGCCCTGGGCAATCTGGATTATCAGTTTCCTCAAGTGGAAATTGAAGCTGAAAGCCTTATGGAATATGACCGGGTTACCATCCCCGCCGATCCGGATGTGGCCAATTACAGTTATACCATCGTTGATGATGAACTTTACTACCGGGAAAATTCTGTAATGAACCGGATGGATAAACCCGCAGCCACAACGAGCCGGATTATGGGATTGATCGGTCTCCGGGACTGCACCCGGGAACTGATTGCTCTACAACTGGAAAACGGCAGTAATTGGGATATTGAAAAGAAACAGGAAGAACTACACACCTTATACGATGCTTTTGCCAAGAAACACGGTCTGATTAACGCCACCGGGAACCGCCGGGCCTTTGATGAGGATGGATCCTATTGGCTTTTATGCGCTCTGGAAGTTCTAAATGAAGACGGCACCTTTAAAGAAAAATCGGACATCTTCTATAAGCGCACCATTCGCACCAATGAGGTGGTCACGGCGGTAGATACTTCCAATGAAGCGCTGCTGGTTTCCATCAACGAAAAAGCCAAGGTCGATCTGGACTATATGAGCAGTTTAACCGGAAACCCCCGGGAAGTTATCATTAACGATCTGGAGGGACTGATCTTCCGGGATTTTGGCAATCTGGATCCGGAGCAACTCCCCCAAAACCTATCCGATGCTACGGACATTCCCTTTGTCACCGCCGATGAATACCTGTCCGGAAATGTCCGCCGGAAGCTGGATCATGTCCGTCAGCTATTTGAAAACCTACCCAAAGATCAGGCTCAAACCCTTTTACCAAACATCAGTGCACTGGAAGCAGCTCAGCCCCGGGATCTGGAAGCATCGGAAATCGAAGTACGGTTGGGAGCAACCTGGATCGATCCCCGCTATATCCAGGATTTCATGGTTGATACCTTTAAGCCGGCAACCTATCTGGTTAACAGCGAATCCATCAAGATCCATTATTCCCCCTATACCGGGGTCTGGAATGTACAAGGCAAGAATGCCGATACCTATGATAATGTCCTGGCAAATGTCACCTATGGTACCAAAAGGGCTAATGCCTACCGCATTTTGGAGGATTCCCTTAACCTGAAGGATATCCGGATTTATGACACAATCCAGAACGCTGATGGCAATGATGTCCGTGTTCTTAATAAAAACGAAACCATTCTGGCCAATCAGAAACAGGAGCTGATTAAAGAAGCCTTCCGGGACTGGGTCTTTCAGGAGCCGGAACGCCGGGAGGTTTTAACCAGGAAATATAATATCCTGTTTAATAGCATCAGACCCCGGGAATACGAAGGAAGCCATGTCGTCCTTCACGGCATTTCGCCGGAGATCCGTTTGCGGGATTATCAGCTTAATGCCATTGCCCGGGGGCTGTACGGCGGGAATACCCTGCTTGGTCATTGTGTTGGGGCCGGCAAGACCTTTGAGATGACCGCCATCGCCATGGAAAGCAAGTACCTGGGTTTGTCCAACAAGTCCCTGTTCGTGGTTCCCAATCATTTAATCGGACAATGGGGAGCCGAGTTTCTGGCACTCTATCCCGGAGCCAATGTCCTGGTTGCTCGGAAAAAGGATTTTGAACCGGATAACCGTAAGAAGTTCTGTTCCCGGATCGCCACCGGCGATTATGATGCCATTATTATTGGCCACTCCCAATTTGAAAAGATCCCCTTATCGAAAGAATTTCAGGAACAGGCTCTGGACAGCCAGATTAATGATGTGCTAATGGCCATCGATGATGCCAAACGCAATAATGAAGAACAGTTCACCATCAAACAACTGGAAAGAACCCGGAAGTCAATGGAAATACGTCTGAACCGGCTCAATGATGACACCCGAAAAGATGGTGTCATTACCTTTGAGGAATTGGGGGTAGACCGCCTGTTTGTGGATGAGGCGCACAATTTTAAAAATTTGTTTTTGTATACAAAAATGCGAAACGTGGCTGGCATCGGGCAGAGTGAAGCGCAAAAAGCCACCGATATGTTTAACAAATGTCAGTATTTGGATCAATTAACCCAGAACAAAGGGGTGGTCTTTGCCACCGGAACACCAATTTCAAACAGCATTACCGAATTATATACGATGATGCGCTATCTTCAGTACGACACCCTGATGGACATGGATTTAGGTCACTTCGATGCCTGGGCATCGACCTATGCCGAAGCCATTACCGCCATCGAATTATCCCCGGAAGGTACCGGATACCGATCCAAAACCCGTCTGGCCCGGTTTTATAATCTGCCGGAGCTGATGGCTGTCTTTAAGGAGGTGGCAGATATTCAAACCCCGGATATGTTAAAACTTCCGGTACCAAAGGCCATCTATGAAGATGTAGTGATTAAACCGTCCGATCATCAGAAGGAGATGCTTATGGAGCTGGTTGAACGAGCCGAACGGGTCCGAAATAACCTGGTGGAACCTTATGAGGATAATATGCTGAAAATCACCAATGACGGACGCAAGCTGGCCCTGGATCAGCGACTGATTAACCCGCTGCTGCCCGATCCCGAGGAATCAAAGGTGAATAAGAGTGTCGAAAATATTGTTGCGGTCTGGCAGGATAGCATGGATCAGCGATCAGCTCAATTGGTATTTTGTGATTTATCCACGCCCAATAAAGATGGCCGATTCAATGTCTATCAGGAGATTAAAAATAAAGCCATTGAAAAAGGGATCCCGGAAGATGAGATTGCCTTTATTCACGATGCTGACACCGATGTGAAGAAAACGGCACTTTTTTCCAAGGTAAGAAGCGGATCCGTGCGGGTACTGATTGGATCAACGCCTAAAATGGGCGCTGGAACCAACGTCCAGGACAAGTTAATTGCCCTTCATCATCTGGATGTCCCGTGGCGACCAAGCGATATTGAGCAACAGGAGGGTCGCATCCTAAGACAGGGAAACGAAAATCCGGAAGTGAAGATTTTTCGTTATATCACCGAGCAAACTTTTGACAGCTACTCGTGGCAGTTGATCGAGAATAAACAGAAATTTATCGGTCAGATCATGACCAGTAAACTCCCAGGGAGATCCTGTGAGGATGTCGATGAGCAGGCATTATCCTATGCCGAAGTCAAAGCCCTGGCCACCGGCAATCCGCTCATTAAGGAAAAGATGGATCTGGATGTGAAGGTCACCAAGCTGAAGCTGATCAAAGCCAATTTTGTCAGTCAACGCTATCGTTTGGAGGACAATATCTTAAAAGCTTACCCAAGAGCTATTAGTATCCAAACCGAACAGAAAAACGCTTTGACTGAGGATCTGAAGCTCTTTGAATCAAAACAGCCATCAAGGGATCACTTTGAAATGACCATCGGCAATGTCTTTCATACCGATAAGAAGGAAGCCGGCACCGCCATTCTGGAAGTGATTAAAAAGCTGAAAGACGATAAACCACGATTGATTGGCCAGTATGCCGGATTTAAAATGGCAGCCAAGTATGCCGGTTTCGATGGGGTTGATCTTTATCTAAAAAATCAGGCTACCCATACCGTCCATTTGGGCACCGATCCCATGGGAAATATCACCCGAATCGGTCATGTCCTGGAAAGCATCCCGGATCAGATAAAAAAATGCGAAATGAATATCCAGGATACCATGGAACGGCTGGAAAACGCCAGGGATGAGGTTAAAAAGCCTTTTCCCCAGGAGCAGGAACTAAACGACTATCTGCTTCGCTTAAACGAGTTAAATACGATTCTCAGCGTCGAACAATCCGACCATTCCCAGGAAACCCCAGACAATGATGCAAGTATGGCGGATCATCTGGAGTATATGGAAATGTGTGCCATCGACGAAGGAGAATGGGAGCCAGAGCAATAATTTGAATCAAGCAATGATCTTAATAGAAAGGAATCGAAGAAACCGGATGGGAAAATCGATTAGTCAAGATGTAGTAAAACCGTCAAGCAGCTCCTGCATGAGCAAGCTGGTTGGATCTGATAGTAAAAGTAGAATCATTGAAGTTTTTCGAAGCTGAATATTTCTTTTCAATAATAAAGGGGTGTGTAGTAGTCGTGTGATTGCTGCACACCCTTTTTGTTGTGTTTAAAATTTGATTTAAGAAGGATCTGACAGCTAAATAATGAGGGTGGGGACAACGTTAGACCACCGAAAACTGAAGCGTGGTGTGGTAGAGCCTAAAAAATAAATCTATTCGGCCTTTTAATGTGCTGCTGCATTAAAATGTCGTCATTGGGGATGAGAACGTAAACCCAAGTAAAATAATCGCGGTTCGGGGGAAACTTCGGGAGAGATTTTGGATTCGTTAAGGTGTTAGTCACCTTTGTAGTTTGGACGAAGGATAATGAGAATCCAGTGGTCATGAAAAAACCACCTATCCAGCAGACTTTTAATTAAAGACGTAGAAATGACAAGCTTTATGCTTGTTTAGATCTCAGGATTTCTATGCCCTTTTTTGTGATTGAAAAAAAAATAGTTTAAATAATCAAATTGGTCAAAAACAATATTATCCCGATTTGAGTAATGATAATTCAACTAATTATTACTGTTTCAATAATTAATACTAATTTTACAATTTGTGTGTCGTCGGCAAAATGAGTTTACTCTTCTTTAGTTTTATGTATGTTAATACAATATTTTTTTCGTAAAAAATATTGTATTAACAATTTGCATCGGAGATAACGGTTGAATTTTATTATAAATTCAATTTATATACAAGAATGCATTCTTTTAGTGCAAAATAATTTCCGGATAATTCTAGGAATGACTTTAAATCGAAATAATTAGATTGTATTTATTTTTTTCATGTAACTTAATTTTGCAGCTTAATATTAGATATTCTAGTGAAAATAACCAAACACGGTAAGTATTCGTAAAAATAAACATAGAACATATTTTTAAGCTATCCAGTTATGCATGTAATCAAATGATTGTCAAGATTTAGGTTGACTTTTTGGCACAATTATTGCTAGGTATGTTATGCATAAGCGAAAAAATTTAATATCTTTATATTATGTTTTTGATCACTAATTTAGAAAGTGAGAAAAGTTTTTTGAGGGAGTAAATATGCAAATAGTGAATGCGAAGAATTCAAATTTTCTGGAACATGGAACTCATATTTATTTCCGAGCTATATGGTGTTTCATATGAAAAACTTGACAGCATTGATCAACTTGAAGAGATTTTGACTTTGGGAATTGAAGAGTCAAAAGCAAAGTGTTTAGGTATCGTGACTGAAAAATTTAACTTAACGGTGTTTCTTTGTTGGTATTACGGAGCGAATCGAATGTATCGGTGCACACCTACCCGGAGCACAATGCACTTTATATTAATTCTTTTAGATGTCGAACATTATGTGATCCAAGAGTGATTGTCGATACGTTTATTCAAAAGTTACATCCAGAAAAAATGTTATCTCAGAAACACAATGAGATTTACAAAAATATGAAATAGGGAATTTAACTATATTACCATATAGTATTTATGAGTAACGCAAATATCTATGTGCATTTATGCATTGCGATTGAATCGAGAGGAATACACATGAATGAATTTGATAATAACATGAATGAAAATCTCCTTAGACAGGGGATTCGAAAAAGTCTTTTAGATGATGTGTCATACTTTAAAAAAGAACATATATTAAGTGAAGAATTAAAAGATCGTATTCCTCTGACAAATGAAATTTTTATTGGGAAAGACATTTGGGAAATGTGTATCACAGCAATTTTAGAAGGTGAAAATATTCTATTGATTGGTCAAAAAGCGACTGGTAAAAATGTTTTGGCTGATAATATCTGTCAATTATTTGGAAGGCCTCAATGGAGTACTTCTTTTCATGTTAACACTGATAGTGCTAGTTTAATCGGAACGGATACCTTTATTGAAAACGAGGTAAAGCTGCGAAGAGGCTCCGTTTATGAATGTGGAAAAAATGGAGGGTTTGGAATTTTTGATGAGATTAACATGGCTAAGAATGATGCTATGGTTGTTTTACATTCAGCATTAGATTATCGAAAAGTAATTGATGTTCCTGGATATGACAAAATACATCTTCACATAGCAACACGTTTTATAGGAACTATGAATTATGACTATGCCGGAACGAAAGACTTAAATGAGGCTTTAGTATCACGATTTATGACTATCCAGATCCCGCAAATTGGAAAAGAAACGCTGCAAAAAATTCTCAATATGAATTTTCCCGATGCAAATACTGATTTATTAACTCAGTTTGTTGGCGTATTTTTGGATTTACAAGAAAAAGCAATGAATTCGGAAATATCGACAAAATCTGTTGACTTAAGAGGAATAATTGCAAGCCTGAAAACGATTAGACGTGGTCTTAAGCCCTTAAATGCTATTAGTATGGGAATAATTGGAAAAACTTTCGACCAGTATGAAAAAGAAATTGTAATGGATGTAGTTCGGACTCGAATTTGTGATGTGTGGGAATCAAATGATGTTTTTCCGCAAAATTAAATCATAAAAAGGATGCTCATCGATAATTGATGAGCAAAAAAGAAAGGCGGTTGATTATGGTTTATGAAATACCACTACGTTTTAATAAAGCTGCTGTTTTTCAACGAATGCATATTTCAAACGATTCAAATCATTATGATGAGTTTGATAGAGTGTATAAGGAATTGGAGCAAGAAATACCAACTTATGCGATTGCAAAAGGTACCTTTACACTAAATGAAGCAGCAGATATAGGCCGTATGATTCACGAAGGATTGAGTAAAGTCAGTCATCTCGTTTATGTGGTGCTTACGTTGGGCTCAGAAATTAGTAGTTTCAGCACTAGCTATTTTGAACAAAAGAATTTTTTAAAAGGTATGATGGTTGACCAAATTGCTGATCAACTTTTGTTCAACGCTTCAGATGACTTTTATCACATTATCCGTGAAGAAATTTATCGAAAAAGAAACTTTTCTTTAACAGAACGATATTGTCCGGATGATTATTATATTCCAATACAAAATCAGGCAATCATTCTAGAAAGGATTGATAATTATGAGTTAAATATTAGTATTACCGAGGGGTATATGTATAATCCACCAAAAACGATGGGTTATGTCTACGGAGCAGATCAAAATATAATTATTGCAGATAAAGACCATGACTGCAAGTTTTGTAGCAATTTCGAATGTGAATTTCGAAGTGATTTTGAGAAAACATATTGATATCAGAATGAAAGAAAAGAGGTAAAAAATGAAATCGATATCCTTTGTAAAAGAGAATTGTATTGATGAATATGAATATAGAACCATTTTAACCCCTGAAAGGGTTAAAGACTATCTAAAAGAAGGTTTTATTATATACTCTGAAAGTATAGGACAAGCAATTGACATTGAAGATAAGGGGTATGAGGCAGTTGGTGGACACCATGTCGAATAGAACAAGAGAACTGATATATGTTATTTGTTTGACTGGATTTATCACAATCACATTTGCTTTTGGGCGTTATATTTTTTCGATGATTACTCCAGATATTGTTAGTAGCTTAAACATTGACTACGAATTTATTGGGCTAATAAATGCCTGCCATCAAGGTGCTTACCTTCTTTTTTCTTTACTTGGTGGCATTTTGTGT
>PGZR01000095.1 GCA_002841405.1 Firmicutes bacterium HGW-Firmicutes-4
TCTCTTCGAATAGAAGGACATCTCCAAGTCAGTATTTAATGCCCTTCCTCGGGGATGGTGTGTGACATCCCCGAATTTATTTAGCTTTCATTAATTTACATTTTTGATAGAATATTATTCCTCATTTCTGCTTAGATTTTTCTGGCCAAAAATTTGAGCACCAATAAAAGAAGTGCATTCGCTTATGGATGCGCTTTTTTTATTGACAGATATTTATTTTCCGGTAAAAAAAGATTTTTGGAAAAGCGCCTAAAATGGTATACTTGCTATAAAAAAGATACTGAAAAAAAGATACTAATAAATAATCAGATAGGAAGGTCGCAGATGAGAATTCACTATTTACAGCACGTTTCCTTTGAAAATCCCGGCAGTATTCTGGAATGGGCAAAAGCCAATAACGGTATGGTCACCTCGACGCAATTGTATAACGATGAAGCTTTGCCGGATGTGAAAGAATTTGACTGGCTGGTGGTAATGGGGGGGCCGATGAATATTTATGAAGAAGAGCAATACCCCTGGCTGAAGGCCGAAAAAGCATTGATCAAAGCCGCCATTGAAGCTAACAAGGTGGTCCTTGGCATGTGTCTCGGCAGTCAGTTAATTGCTGATATCATCGGCGGGAAGGTTGTTCAAAACAAACAAAAAGAAATCGGCTGGCTCCCGATCACGTTTTCGGAACAAGCCAAAGCGTCACCGCTATTTGCTTTTTTCCCGGACAACCCGGTGGTCTTTCACTGGCATGGCGATACCTTTGTCGAGCTGCCTGAGGCAGCCACGGTCATTGCTGCCAGTGCCGCTTGTAAAAACCAGGCCTTCGTCTACCAACAAAGAGTTTTTGGCTTTCAGTTTCACCTGGAAAACACCCTGCCGATTATTGAAGATCTGATTGCAAATTGTGGTGATGAAATGATTCCCGGTGATTATGTGCAGTTGCCGGAGGAAGTCCTGGCCCACCCGGAATATATCCTTCAGGACAATCAGTGGATGGCCGCCTTTTTGGATCAACTGAAACAAGGGGCTGAGGAAGGCCGGATTTAATAAAAATTAACTCTCACAACAAATGACTGCTGAAAAAGTGGGTAAATATAAATCAGGAAGAATTGTTTGACGAAACATTTTGTATGAAAGGAATTGTATGATGAAAAAGGTAATGCTTAACGAAATGACCGCACTGGAAGTTCAGGAGATGTTAAAAAATGCCGATCAGGTCACTGCCATTGTGACCTTTGGTTCCTGTGAGAGCCATGGCTGGCATTGCTGCCTGGGACCGGATTTTTTCGTGCCATCAGAGGTGGCCAAACGGGTGGCGCAGAAGCTGGACAATGTGGTGGTGCTGCCCTGTGTCCCCTTTGGGACCTCCATTCATTATAACCGTTACCCGATGTCGATTACGCTGCGCTACGAAACAGAAATTGCCATTGCCGAAGATATTTTCGAGAGCCTCATTAACAACGGCATCAAACACATTTATATTTTAAATGGTCATGACGGCAATATACCGGCACTGGAAATTGCCGCCCATAAGATCAAGAATCGCCATGGCGATGCTAAATTCCTGTATCTGCCGGATTGGTGGACCAAGGTCGGACCGATTATGGGTGACCGTTTTGAGGTCTGGAATGGACTGGGACATGGCGGCGAAGGTGAAACCTCGATTATGATGGCGCTACGGCCGGAACTGGTCAAGCTGGAAGATGCGGTTTCCCAGGTGCCGGAAAACGTCATTAAGATCAATGAAAAGGCGGACATTATCTGGGACATCAAGGAACTTACGGCCACCGGTGCCACCGGCGATCCCACCAAAGCCAGCATTGAAAAAGGCGAGCAGATGCTGGAAATTTTTGTGGATCTGGTGGCCAGCACCATCGAAGAGATGAATCAGCGGGGCTGGGAATATTGATGTTTTACAAGGGATAATCATTTTTAGATTGAGAAATGGTAAAAAAACTGAAAAAGCAATTCTAGTAATAAGAAAAGAGGTGGTCAATCATGAAAAAATTAATGTTGATACTGACAGCTATTGGTTTAGCCCTGTTCCTGTCCGGCTGTTCGCTGATTCCGGGAATTTTTGGCAATAAGTCGGAGTCGGTGAAAAATCAGGAAATCACCCTGGCCTTGTCGTTCGGTGAAAAAACTGGCACCTATACCGGTCAGCTGGTCAAAGGTTTGCCCCAGGGCACGGGGGTCTTCACTGTTTCTAATGAGGAAGAAGTTGCCTGGACCTATGAAGGGGCATGGGAACAAGGTCATTTTCAGGGCATCGGGGAAACCGTCTGGGAAGATGGATTCATGCAGGAAGGTAACTACCAGAATGATCTGCTAAATGGGCCGGGACAAGAATATCTTGATAAGAATCTCTTATATGATGGCAATTACACCGATAATCGTTATGACGGACAGGGCACGCTTTACAATTATTATGGCGAGGTGATCTACGAGGGTGATTTTGACATGGGCTACTACAATGAGACTGCTGTCCAGAGGAAGGTCCGATTGGATCCATTTAAAGCTCAGACTGCGGAACTATCTTATGCCGAAATATTTGAAGCAGCCAAAAATGAAACCGGAAATAAAGTCAAGATGACAGGGCGGGTTTATCAGGTTTATGAAAACTTTGAAAATCAACAATACTTCTGTGATTTTATCATGGATTTAAACGATGATCCCAATCAGATGGTACAGGTCTACTATCGCTTAAACGCCGGAGAAGCACCGCTGGTTGAAGGCCAGATGGTGACAGTCTGGGGTACCGTTGAATACCTCTATACCTATACCTCCGATGCTGGTCAGGAATATACGATCCCCAATGTGGAAGCCTGGAGCGTGGAGTAGTTAATATCAGTAAAAATTCAGGCTAAATAAAACGCCCAGCCATAGCGGCTGGGCGTTTTGCTGATTGGAAGTCGCAGTAATCAATCCACTGTTAAGATGTCTGAACCGCCAAATTCAAAGGGGAGCCGGTATTGACCGCCGCCGATATAATCGGCAAAGGTGTATTCCCGCCAGGATTGGCCGGTGTGGCGAAGTTTCATCAGATTGTCGCCCGGCGTACCAAAATCAAATTCAATCAGGGTATCACCGGCATTATATCCATCAACCGTAAAATCCATAACTTTAATTGTGCCGCCGTTGGCGGTGGTCGTCATGACGACGTAGTCGCCACTCGCCACACTGAGGGGAGTGGGGATGTATTCCCGATAGGTGGTTTGAGAAATTGTTAAGGCATTCCCGGTATCGGCTTTATACCAGACGCCGTAGAGCCGATTGATAAAGTCGTCTTCACTCATAACGGCGGGAGTAGTGGTTGCGGTGTTGGTCAGGATATATTGACCTTCAACCGTCGGACTGGAAAAACCTAAGGCGCTGACGGCGATAGCTTTAACCGTCGTTTGGCCGATAGGCAGCGGGATCGCTCCGTTATATTGTGTGGATGACTGGGTCGGGATACTGCCGTCAATAGTGTAATAGACTGCATCAGCAGCATTGCCTTTTATAATTTCCAGATTCTGTGTACCCTCATAGGTGCCCGGGGCCAAGTTGAAGCTGGGCTTTTTAACAAGATAGCTGTCCTTGTTCGTTAGATAGCTTTGATCTCCGGTTTCTTTGGCGGCCCGTTCCAGGAGGGCGAGAATCTCAGCATCAGATTTTCCTGATGACAGATAGGAACCGATTAATTCATCGTAGAGTTTTTTCAATTCGGCCTGATCGGTTGTTTTTTCAATTTTTTCTTCACTGGTCAGATTTGAAACGGCAAATTGATTATAAAGAAAAAAAGTGAGACCGGCTAGAATCAGCATACTCCCGACAATTGCCAGGATGATGAGCAATTTTTTTTTGCTTTTTTTTGGCGGTGTAATATTTGGTGGTGGGATATTATGTCTGGAATCTATTTCGGCATCAACTTCTGTCCGTTCCAGTTCAGCCCAGTTTAATTCGTCACTAGTCGGTTTGACTTCATGGTTATCCGACTGGTATTCGTGATCTTTCATTTTAAACCCTCCTTGTCTGGGTTGGAATCAAAACGCAAAAGATCTGTTGCGAAAATTTGATAATGGCCAGATAAAGATAATTGGAAAGACATCAAAGTCTATATTAAATCTATACCCATAAATTTGATTATCTGACATCGTATTTGGATAAAAGATACGGGTAAAGGCAGATGGATTTTGATATTTAACGGATTTGATTTATAATGGTGTATATGCGGCAATAGAGCATAAATTTTTTGCTTTGCCCACGATAAGAAAAAGATAGGATGGTTCGGCATGTATAAAATACTAATTATAGAAGATGATCAGATTATTGCCAAGGCGCTTAAAAACCATTTGGATAAATGGGAACTTGAAACCCAAATCGTTGAGGATTTCCATCATATTCTGGATCAGTTTGTGGCCTTTGATCCCCAGCTGGTTCTTTTGGATATTTCGCTGCCATTTTTCAACGGTTACCATTGGTGCAGTGAAATCCGCAAGATTTCCAAGGTGCCAATAATTTTTATCTCATCTACCAGCGACAACATGAATATCGTCATGGCCATGAACATGGGCGGTGATGATTTTATTGCCAAGCCTTTCGATCTAACAGTGGTGGTGGCAAAAATTCAGGCCCTGCTGCGGCGGACCTATTCCTTTCAGGGACAGGTCAGTCTGCTGGAACATAAGGGGGCGATTCTGAATCTTGGCGATGCCAGCATTAGCTATGCCGATCAAAAAGTTGAACTGAGTAAAAACGAGTTCAAGACTCTGCAGATTTTGCTGGAAAACAAGGGCAAGGCAGTATCCCGGGACGTGATCATGAAACGGCTCTGGGACAGCGATTGTTTTGTGGACGACAATACCTTGACGGTCAATATTGCCAGGTTGCGCAAAAAACTGGATGAGGCGGGACTAGCAGATTTTATTGCTACAAAAAAAGGTATTGGCTATTTAATTGGGGATTAATCGAGGTTGATATGAAAACAGCTTATCTATTTAGAGCCTATCTGAAAAGTCGGATCAGGGTAATCGCAGCTTTTGTCTTATTTATGCTGGTGTTTGCGCTGGTCTATGCCCTCTATCATCTGCCACTGGAGCCCGTTGTTTACAGTGCTGAACTGGTGACCGCGCTGGCGGTGATTTTTGCCGGCCTGGATTTTTGGCGTTTTTATCAAAAACATCAGCGTCTGACCGCCGCGATCAATGCGGCGACGGCCGGGGTGGGGGAATTGCCCAAGCCCCGGGATCTGTTGGAAAGAGACTATCAAAGCCTGATCCGAGTGCTGGCTGAGAACCGCGCTGAGCTGATCTCCCAGTTTGACAACCGCCAAACCGATATGAGTGACTACTATACTTTATGGGCCCATCAGATTAAAACTCCTATCTCGGCCATCGGGCTGCTGCTGCAGACCGAAGAGGGTGACCGGGAACGCACCCGCGCCTATGAGCAGGAGCTTTTTAAAATCGAACAATATGTGGAGATGGTGCTCCAGTATTTACGGCTGGAGAGCATGTCCTCTGATTTGATTTTAGTTGAATACGATTTGGCTGAGATAGTCCGACAGGCGGTAAAAAAATACGGCATTATTTTTATCAATAAAAAAATATCGCTGGAGTTGGAGGAACTGAATTGCCGGGTTCTGACCGATGAAAAATGGCTGGGCTTTGTACTGGAACAAATTATTTCCAACGCCCTGAAGTACACCAATCAAGGAAAGATTTCCATTTATCTGGATGAGCAGTCAGAAAAAAACCTGATCATTGAAGATACCGGCGTCGGTATCCGGGCAGAAGACATTGCCCGGATTTTTGATCGGGGCTTTACCGGTTATAACGGCAGAATGGATAAAAAATCCACTGGCATCGGTCTTTATCTGTGTCAGCAGGTGCTTGATAAACTTTCCCACACCATCACCGTAACCTCCCAGGTGGGCCAGGGTACCCGGGTCAGCATTGATCTGGCGACGCGAGGGTTTGAAGCGTTATAAAGCAACCTTACAAAAGTGTAAGATTAACAGCTGAAATGTAAGGCAAAGCGATGGCTGCTGATGCTCTTTTTCGCTATACTTTGGTTATCGATAAAATGAAATTTTAGATCAGGGGAGAAAAATAATGCGATTACTCGAAGTAAAGAATTTAAAGAAAATTTATACCACCCGGTTCGGTGGGAATCAGGTCCAGGCGCTGTCCAACGTCAGCTTTTCGGTGGAGCAGGGCGAATATGTGGCGATCATGGGGGAATCCGGTTCGGGAAAAACAACCCTGCTCAATATTCTAGCCTCCCTGGATAAACCCACCAGCGGCGAAGTGTTTCTGGATGGCAAAAACATCGTCACCATCAAGGACAGTGAGATCTCGGCCTTCCGTCGCGATAATCTGGGCTTCGTTTTTCAGGACTTTAATTTGCTGGATACCTTTTCGATTCAGGATAATATCTTTTTGCCGCTGGTGCTGGCTCAGAAAAATTATCAGGAAATGAACAGCCGGCTCCAGTCGCTGTCCGGGCGATTGGAAATCGAAGAGATTCTGCAAAAATTCCCCTATGAGGTTTCCGGCGGACAAAAACAGCGGGCTGCGGTGGCTCGGGCCTTGATCACCAAGCCCAAACTGGTGCTGGCCGATGAGCCCACCGGCGCCCTGGATTCCAAGGCGGCTATGAATCTGCTGAAGATTTTTGCAGCTATCAATCATCTGGGTCAGACGATTTTGATGGTCACCCATTCGGTGGCGGCAGCCAGCCATGCCAACCGGGTCTTGTTTATCAAGGACGGCGAAATTTACAATCAGATCTATCGGGGTTCGATGAGCAACGACGATATGTATCAGAAAATATCCTTTACCCTGTCGGTGTTGGCTTCCGGAGGTGAGGATCTTGAATAAGTTTTTTTATCCCAAACTGGCACTGGTCAATCTCAAGAAAAACGGGAATACCTATATCCCCTATATTCTGACCTGCATAGGCTCGATCATGGCTTTTTATACCATGGTTTCGATCCACAGCAACAAGGGACTGGATCAAATGCCCGGATCGATAAATTTAAAGATGATTCTTTTTCTGGGCATCATCGTGATTGGCATCTTTGCGGTCATCTTTCTTTTTTACACCAATAGTTTTTTAATCAAACGACGTAAAAAGGAACTGGGGTTATACAGCATCCTGGGGCTGGAAAAGAAGCATATCGCCCGGGTGCTTTTCTATGAGACCATCTTTGTGACGGTCATCAGCCTGAGTCTGGGACTGATCGGCGGGATCCTGATTGGGAAACTACTGTTCCTGTTATTGCTGAATGTCGTTCATTTCAAAAGTCCCTTAAGCTTTCATATTGATTATTGGGGGCTGTTAATCACCACCGGGGTTTTTCTGGCCATCTTTGGCTTGACCCTGCTGACGAATTTCTTACAGGTAAAACTCAGTAATCCCATTGATCTACTAAAAGGTGGGCAACATGGCGAGAAGGAACCAAAATCTTCCTGGATCGTCACCCTGATCGGGATTGTTTCTTTGGGCACTGGCTACGGGATTGCCCTTTCGGTGGAAACCCCGCTTGAGGCATTGCTGCTATTCTTTGTGGCGGTGGTATTTGTCATCATTGGTACCTATGCATTGTTTATCTCAGGGAGTATAACCCTTCTAAAACAACTGAAAAAGAATAAAAAATTCTATTATCAGTCCCGAAATTTCATTTCAGTATCGGGGATGATTTATCGGATGAAACAAAATGCCGTGGGTCTGGCCAATATCTGTATCCTGAGCACTATGGTGCTGGTTACTCTGTCCACTACCGTGTCACTATATATTGGTCAGGAAGGGATGCGCCGGGATTTTTATCCGCTGGATGTCAGTATTGTCGGCGAAGCGGCCAATACTGATTTCGCTGCTGTTAAAGCAATTGTTGAATCAGAAAAAGATAAATTAAAGGTGAGGAGTAACAATGAAATTTCTTTTGATCTGGCTCATTTTAGAGCTTTTCAGGAAAGTAATCATTTTCTGAAGGATATGGTCGCGGACGAAAGCACCGACGCCATGTATTACGAAAGGATCTCGAATATAACCCTGATTCCCCTGGACGACTATAACCGTTTAACCAGTGGTAGTAAAAGTCTGGCCGAAAATGAAGTGCTGATTTTTTCAGTGGGTGATAATTATGGCGAACCGACCATTGTTTTTGGTGATGAGCAGTATCTGATTACCGAGCAGCTCGAATCCATTCCAATGGACTTTAAAAAGACCCAGGATATGGGCCACACCTACTACCTGATTGTCAAAGATGCGGGGGTCATGGATGGCATCTATCAGACCATGCGAAATGACGATGATCCTGTGACGACCCTCCATGCCCTGATGTTTAATCTTGATGGCGATGAGGATACCCTCAACACCTTTTCCGCTAATATGCGGGCAGCGGTACTCCAGAACAATCCGGATATCAACATCCAAAACCTTTACGAAGCATTGACGGAACTTTATTTCTTCTTTGGTGGCTTCCTGTTTCTTGGCGTATTTTTGGGATCTTTGTTTATGATGGCGACGGTGTTGATTATTTATTTCAAACAGATATCAGAAGGTTATGAAGACAGCGAACGGTTTGAGATCATGCAGAAGGTGGGGATGGATAAAACCGAGGTTAAAAAAACCATTGGCAAGCAGATCCTGATGGTCTTCTTCCTGCCCCTGGCCGGTGCCATTGTTCATGTCGCCTTTGCCTTCCCGGTTATAACAAAAATGCTGGCCGCTTTCCGGCTGACCAATATAACCCTCATCTTTTTATGTACGCTGGTCGGGGTTGTCGTTTATGCCTTGGTTTATACTGGCGTCTATCTGCTCACCGCCAGATCATACTATAAGATGATTCATTAAGAACAATTTCAGCAAACAAAAAATCCCCTATTTCAGGGGATTTTTTTCCAATAGTGCTTCTACATCTTTGACGCTCATCGGCTTACCAAACATAAAGCCCTGGATGCAATCGCAGTTATTGGCTTTTAAATAGTCCAGTTGGGTGCTATTTTCAATGCCTTCGGCAACGATATGGGCATCCAGGTTATGACCCAGCGAAATGATATCCCCGACGATTCGGATTGAGGAATCCTGATCAGAGAGATCATCGATAAAAGATTTATCAATTTTCAGAGTATCGATGGGTAACCGTCTCAAATAGCTCAGGGACGAAAAACCGGTGCCAAAATCGTCCAGGGAAATTCGGACGTTTAATGATTTTATTTCATTGAGCATGTCGATTGTTTCTTCAATGTTGTCAATAAAAAGGGATTCGGTAATTTCTAATTCCAGCTGCTTGGGATCCATGTTGGTTTCGTCAAGAACGTTTTTTACAATGGCGACAAAATTTTTGTCCCGCATTTGCACCGCCGATACATTCACCGAAATGCAAAGATTTTGGTCAAAACGATTATCTAATTCTTTAAATTTGTGGCAGGCCGTCAACAGCACCCATTGGCCAATGCCGATGATCAGCCCCATTTCTTCAGCCAGGGGGATAAAGTTCATCGGGGCAACCCGGCCATAGTGGGGGGAGTCCCAGCGAATCAGGGCTTCAAAACCGCGGATGCGATGATCCTCGGCATTGAACTGAGGCTGATACTCGATAAAGAATTCCTTATTCTCATAAGCCTTTAAGAGCAGGGATTCCATTTGGATCTTATTGAGAATTTCTTCTTTCATATCGGGTCTAAAAAACTGAATATTGTTTCGTCCCAGTTCTTTTGCCTTGTACATCGATGTGTCAGCGCTCTTAAGCAGTTCAATGGGATCTTTGCCGTCCTGAGGAAATACCGAAATACCGAAACTGGCACTGACTTTAAATTCGGAGTAGCTGGTTTTGATTTTGTCGCAAAGTTCATTGCGCAGGCTTTCCACATAGTTGTAGGCAGCATCTTCTTTAATATTCCGTTGGATGATCAGGGCAAACTCGTCCCCGCCCAGTCGACCCAGTAAATCATCTTCATGGACAAGTTCCTGCAGGCGCTTGGCGGTGTATTTTAAATAGTCATCACCATAAAGATGACCCATGGTATCATTGATATTTTGCGATTGGGGAGTTCGGTTAAGCCATCATAATAAGCCAGAAAATGAAGGCGCTCTTCATTTTTTCTGATCTCTTCATTGGAGTTTCGTAGCTCTTGATTCTGGCTTGCCAGAATCTGTTTTGTCTGATTAAGGTTTTTATACAGTCCGGCAATTTTTTCTTTTTGTGAAATTACCGCATTTAGCCGCTCGACGGCTTTGTCATAGCGGTTCAGGTTCATGTAAAAGGCTGCGACAGCCAGGCTGAACACGAAAGTGAACAAGACATTCTGAATCAGAAAATAAACCGGGGCAAATTGAAAACCATCGACAGGCAGGAGAAAGGTCACATATAGTCCGCAGATAAAAGTTGTTGCGGCGATATAATACAGCATCGTTATTTTCAACCGCATCATTGCTAGGATAATCATCACAAAAGCAATCGACCATACTGCCGGGCCGATAATGTGGTAGTAGCGGACCACGATAAAAGCCAGACAGATCGATTGGGAAAGGGAAAGCAGATGATCAAATAAATCACTGTCCAGTTCTTTCCTGGAAATCAGTTCAAAGATTAAGCCGAGCAGAAAAAATATCCCGCTGTTTATAAGCGCTGCTGTCAAATCACCGCCCCAGAAAAAATAAACAATCACGATGTTGGCAATAGCCCCGAAAAAAAGCAGCGGGGCAGCAAGCATACAGGATATAATATTCTGATAATATAATATTTGTGACGGATCATCGGCGGCGTTTAACAGCTCGAACACGGCGGGCATGGTTCGTTTAAAGCTAAGGTTATCCATTTACTACCTCTTCGTTTAAAGGATTACAGTCATTTCGCTCTATTGTATCATTTTCCAGGCCTTAATGCGATAGTATTGAAGGGTATGTTTGAAAAATAAATACCCGGTAATCATTCTGAAAAGCCGTTTTTTAGCCTTAATTCATCTAAAAAAACCTGTACATTTATTATATCCATGTTATAATATAAACACAATTAAATAAGAAATGTAAAAAATCATTTAGGATGAACAATTTCATTGAGGGAATCTGGTTAGAATCCAGAACGATCCGGTCACTGTAATTAGTTATGTCTCCTTAATATGTCACTGGGCACGTTTTGTCTGGGAAGCTAAAGTGTCCTTCCAGGGAAAAGGGAAGTTAGTAACATTAACAAAAGTTGGTTCTGTGGCGTTAAGTTATCGAAATCAATGGATACGTGTAATGATAAAACCTTTTTTCCCATAGCAATGTGGGTGAAAGGTTTTTTTTTCGGCAGTAATGAATTCAGTGAATACGTTACACAAGCTAGCAAAATCCGAACAATCAAAGGAAAAGAATTATTGTTTTTCTTTGATTTGAGTACATGAAACCATCGGCTTTTAGTGTGCCCATTGAAATGGGCAGTGTCTCCCGCTCTTTTTTACTGGTTGATATAAAATAATTGGAGGTAAAAATGAAAAAAGCAAAAAAAACGAAAAGCACAAAAAGAAACTTAACTATTTTGGGTATTGTGTTTTTTATGGTCGTTTTGGCATCACAGCCAGTCAACGCTATGCATATTATGGAAGGTTTTCTGCCAATCGGCTGGGCTGTCTTCTGGTGGGTATGTTCGCTGCCGTTTATCGCATTTGGATTATATCAGGTGGGAAAAATATTTAAAGATAAACCTGAGCAAAAAGTTCTGTTGGCCATTGCCACAGCTTTCACCTTTGCCCTATCGGCGTTTAAACTGCCTTCGGTAACTGGTAGCTCTTCTCATATGACCGGGATCGGTTTGGGCGCCATTGTCCTGGGACCCTTTGCCACCGTTGTGGTTGGCACCATCGCACTGTTATTTCAGGCGCTGCTGCTGGCTCATGGCGGGCTGACAACTTTGGGAGCCAATGCCTTTTCAATGGCCATTGTGGGATCTTTTGTGGCTTACGGGATTTACAAAGGGCTGTCAAAACTCAACGTGCCCAAAGCGTTAACTGTCTTTTTAGCAGCATTTATAGCTGATCTGGCAACCTATGTAACCACATCTATTCAGTTGGGCCTGGCTTTCCCCGACCCGATCGGCGGGATTGCGGCTTCAATGGTTAAGTTTTTAAGTATCTTCGCGATTACCCAGATACCGCTGGCAATAATCGAAGGTATTTTAACGGTACTGGTGGTCAATGCCATCTACCAATATAAAGAAAAGGGGATTATTTCAAATGAAACTCTCACCGATAACTAAAGTTATTCTGGTTTTGCTGATTGGCGCCCTGATTATTATCCCGCAGATTGCCTTGCCGGACGCCGAATTTTCAGGAGCGGATGATGCCGCCGGAACAGCCATCACCACAATTGATGAAAATTACGTACCCTGGTTTGAAAGCTTGTTTGATCCCGGCGAAATGGAAGAAAGTCTGTTTCATTTCCAACAGCTACTAGGCGTCGGCGGACTGGGAATCTGCTTTTTCTACCTTTATAAAAAATCGAAGAAAAATGAAAGGGCTGATAAATCAGCTTAGCCAAATATTAACAGCATCTTAGAAGGAGACTAACATGATTGATCGTTTTGCCCATACCAACAAACTCAGCAATGCCAATCCTACTGTTAAGGTAGTGGTTTCATTAGTCATGCTTCTTTCGGTGTTTTTTATCAACGAACCCCTGTATATGGCAGGGGTTTTTGGTGTTATGGTGGGTTGTACCCTGCTGTGGGCAAAAATTCCGGTGCGGATTTATCTGCATACGCTGATTTTTGATTCCCTCTTTATTATCCCCGGAGCCCTGGCGCTATTGTTTACCATCTC